>NZ_JBMSEF010000032.1:0-30388 GCF_049446235.1 Enterovirga sp. CN4-39
CGCGCTCGTAGCTGCGGCCACGCCGGCTGCGGACGGTCACGCTATCCGGCTCCGAATAGCTGCGCACGACCGTGCGGCGGCGAACCGTCGGGGCCGGCTCGGCGACATAGCGCCGGCTCTTCACGACGTACTTGGTGCCCTTCTTCTTGTACACGACGCGCTTGGCGGCAGCCTTGCGCTTGATGACCGTCTTCTGGACGGCGGGCGCGGATTCCTCGTGGACCGTCACATGCCGCGTCCCGCGGCGGCGATGGACGACCTGCACGTCCGGCTCGGAGCGGTGGACGCGCGTCCGGGTATGGGTCACCGAGGAGGGACGGTCGCGGACTTCCACGCCGACCCGCGTGCCCGTTTCGCGGCGCGAGCCGGTCTCGACCTGGGCCGACCCGGAGGAACGGCGCTCCGACCCGACCTGAGCGGCGCCGCTGCGCTCGCTCGAACGGCCCATGCTGCCGCCGCCGCGGCTTTCGGACGAGGCACCTTGCGAGCCGCCTGCCGATGCGCCGGAGCTGGCCGCGCCGGCGCCGGGGCTCGAACCGAGCCCGGAGGCACCACCGGCCGCGCCGGATCCTGAACCTGTCGAAGTCTGGGCGAGTGCAGTGCTGCCGATCAAGGCGGCTGCCAGCCCGAGAGCGACAATTCTCATAGGCGTATCCTCTTCACCATTGTCACGATGGTCGAGGAACGCCAGACAATCCGCCAAGTTCCAGGCTATACGCCGGACAACTACGATCCGGCGAAGAAAACCCCGAAGATGAACATTCGTTCAGCTCTCCGGTCGGGACGCTATACCTCCCGCGACTATCAGATCCCGAGCTTTTGCTTGAGCATCTCGTTTACTGCCTGGGGGTTCGTCTTGCCGCCCGTAGCCTTCATGACCTGACCGACGAACCAGCCGAGCAGCGTCGGCTTGGCCTTGGCCTGCTCCACCTTCTCGGGATTGGCCGCGATGATCTGGTCGACGGCCGCCTCGATCGCCCCCGTATCGGTGACCTGCTTCATGCCGCGGCTCTCGACGATCTCGCGCGGCTCGCCGCCCTCCGTCCAGACGATCTCGAAGAGGTCCTTCGCGATCTTGCCCGAGATGACCTTCTCGCCGATCAGGTCGACGATCGCGCCCAGCTGGGCGGCGGAGACGGGGCTGTCCTCGATACCCTTCCCTTCCCGGTTCAGGCGGCCGAAGAGCTCGTTGATGATCCAGTTCGCGGCAGCCTTGCCGTCGCGGCCAGCGGCGACCGCCTCGAAGTAGTCGGCCGAAGCCCGCTCCGCGACGAGCACGCCGGCATCGTAGGGGGTCAGGCCGAACTCGGCGATGAAGCGCGCCTTCTTGGCATCCGGCAGTTCCGGGAGGTGCTGCGCGAGGTCGTCCACATAGGCCTGGCTGACCTCGAGCGGCAGCAGGTCCGGATCCGGGAAGTAGCGGTAATCGTGCGCCTCCTCCTTGGACCGCATGGACCGCGTCTCGCCCCGCCCCGGATCGAAGAGCCGGGTCTCCTGGTCGATCTTGCCACCGTCCTCGATGATGCCGATCTGGCGCCGCGCCTCGTACTCGATCGCCTGCCCGATGAAGCGGATCGAGTTCACGTTCTTGATCTCGCAGCGCGTGCCGAGCGGCTCGCCCGGCCGGCGCACGGAGACGTTCACGTCGGCGCGGAGGTTGCCCTTCTCCATGTCGCCGTCGCAGGTGCCGAGATAGCGCAGGATCGTGCGCAGCTTCGACACATAGGCCTTGGCCTGCTCCGAGGAGCGCATGTCGGGCTTGGAGACGATCTCCATGAGGGCGACGCCGGAGCGGTTGAGGTCGACGAAGCTCTCGGTCGGCGACAGGTCGTGGATCGACTTGCCGGCATCCTGCTCCAGATGCAGCCGCTCGATGCCGACCGTGATGGTCTCCTCGGGCGTGACGTCGACCGTGACGACGCCCTCGCCGACGATCGGGCTCTTGTACTGGCTGATCTGGTAGCCCTGGGGCAGGTCGGGATAGAAGTAGTTCTTCCTGTCGAACACCGACCTCAGATTGATCTGGGCCTTGAGGCCGAGCCCCGTCCGGACGGCCTGCGCGACGCATTCCGCGTTGATGACCGGCAGCATTCCGGGCATCGCCGCATCGACCAGCGACACATGATCGTTCGGCGGCCCGCCGAACGCCGTCGAGGCGCCGGAGAAGAGCTTCGACTTGCTGGTGACCTGGGCATGGATCTCCATGCCGATGATCACTTCCCAATCGTCGATCGCGCCCTTGATCAGCTTCTTGGGGTCCACGGCGGCGTTCATGAGGTCAGTCCAATTCGTTGCGTGCAGTAAGGACGGAGCGGCCGGCCGGTCAACCTGCGACCGAAGGGCGCCGAGCCCGGGCAGGTGGCGGGTGTGGAATCCCGCGCCCTCCCCCACCATCTATTGCCAAGCTCATCATCCGGCGCTTGGCCTAGACGGGCAGTCTAGAAGCCAAGCTAGGCGTTAGAGCCAATGTATATCGCTCGCATGCGAGCCCCCGATTCATGCGCATATCGGCATCCCGAAACCGATCCTTTGCCGAGGCGTTGTGAAGACAACGACAGATGGAATTGGAGTTCTCTCCATGGCTCTCGACAGAAAGGACGAGCCCGGCAGCAGCCTGCCGGAATTCGAGTTGCGGGACGATGATCGGTTCACCGGCTACGAGGCGGAAGACGAAGGCTCGCATTTCGGTGCCTTCCTGATGGGCGGCATGCTCGTCGCCGGCGGGCTGCTCGCGTTCGTCTATTACGACACCGACAACCTGAATGGACGGGCGCAGAACGACCTGACCACGGGCAGCATCAGCCGAAGCAACGCGCCCGCCCCGGTGCCGAGCCTGAAATTGTCCAACCCGGCCCAGACCGACACCGAAACGCAGAACAAGCAGTAGCGGACACAGGCCGGGCTCCTCGCCCGGCCGGCTACCGTCAGCGGCGAAGCGCCCGGCGCGCCGCATACCCGACCGCCGCCCAGACCACGGCTCCGACCGTCCGGACCGGGAACAGGGTCGGCCCGGTGCGGGAGACGGGCGCGGGCACCGGCAGCCCGGCGAGCGTCAGCAGCCAGTCGACCAGCAGCGTGATGGCGAGCGCCGCGATAGCCGCGATGAAGATCTTGCCCTTCTGATCGGCGCGCCAGCCAAGCGTTAAGGCCACCGCGATCAGGACCGGATCGAAGAAGGCCCAGATCCAGACCGAAAAAACAGGGACCACGGTCGCGTCAGGCCCACCAGGCGTCGGGCATGGTCACCCGGCCGGCGGCGTCCTCGATGACCTGCCCGGCGGCGAACAGCGTCTCCTCGTCGAAGGCCCGGCCGATGAGCTGGAGCCCGAGCGGCAGGCCCTGCGCGTCGAACCCGGCCGGGACGGAGATGCCCGGCAGGCCGGCCATGTTCACCGTCACGGTGAAGACGTCGTTCAGGTACATCTCGACCGGATCCGCCGAACCCTTCTCGCCGATGCCGAAGGCGGCGGAAGGGGTGGCGGGCGTGAGGATCGCGTCGACGCCCGAGGCGTAGACCTGCTCGAAGTCGCGCTTGATCAGCGTCCGGATCTGCTGCGCGCGGACGTAATAGGCGTCGTAATAGCCGGCCGAGAGGACGTAGGTCCCGATCATGACGCGGCGCTTCACCTCGCGGCCGAAGCCTTCGGCCCGGGTGCCTTCGTAGAGCCCGATCACGTCCTTGGCCGGAACCCGGTTCCCGTATCGCACGCCGTCATAGCGGGCGAGGTTGGAGGAGGCCTCCGCGGGCGCGACGATGTAATAGGCCGGCAGGGCGTACTTGGTGTGCGGCAGCGAGACCTCCACGATCTCGGCGCCCGCATCGCGCAGCCACTCGGCGCCGCGCGCCCAGAGGGCCTCGATCTCGGCCGGCGTGCCGTCGAGCCGGTACTCCTTCGGGATGCCGATCCTCAGCCCCTTGACGCCGCGGCCGACCGCCGCCTCGAAATCGGGCACCGCGATATCGGCCGAGGTGGTGTCCTTCGGATCGTGCCCGGCCATCGAGCGGAGCAGGATCGCGTTGTCGCGCACCGTGCGGGCGATCGGCCCGGCCTGGTCCAGCGAGGAGGCGAAGGCCACCACGCCCCAGCGCGAGCAGCGCCCGTAGGTCGGCTTGATCCCCACCGTCCCCGTGAAGGCGGCGGGCTGGCGGATCGAGCCGCCGGTATCGGTCGCGGTGGCGCCGAGGCACAGCCGGGCCGCCACGGCCGCGGCCGAACCGCCGGAGGAGCCGCCCGGCACGAGGTGCTGGCCGACGATGCCCTCGCTCGCCTCGGCATGGACGTTCGAGCCGCGGCGGCGCCAGGGCGACACGACCGGGCCGAAGCACGAGGTCTCGTTCGACGAGCCCATCGCGAATTCGTCGTTGTTGAGCTTGCCGAGCATGACGGCGCCGTCACGCCAGAGATTGGCCGTGATGGTGGATTCGTAGGTTGGCGTGAACTCGCCGAGGATGCGGCTGCAGGCCGTCGTCCGCACGCCCTTCGTGCAGAACAGGTCCTTGATCCCGAGCGGGATGCCCTCCAGCGGCCCGCCCTCCCCGCGCGCCAGGCGCGCATCGCTCTGCGCGGCGCCTTCCAGCGCCAGTTCGGGCGTCTCGAGGACATAGGCGTTGAGGGCCCTGGCGGATTCGACCGCGGCCACATGCGCCTGCGTCAGCTCCGTCGCGGACACCTTGCCGGCCTTCAGGGCGTCGCGCGCCTCGGCGAGAGTGAGATGAGTGAGATCGGTCATGGATCGCTTCGGAGCCGGCCTGCTGCCGGCGCGGTGACGGGAACGGGCGGAGGCGGCGACTACTCGACCACCTTGGGAACGACGAAGAACCCGTCCTCGGTGACCGGCGCATTGGCCAGGATGGAGGCGACGTCGCCGCAATCGGTCACGACGTCATCCCGCATCTTCATCGCCATCGGGATGACGGACGTCATGGGCTCGACGCCGCTCACGTCCACTTCGTTCAGTTGCTCAACGAAGGACAGGATCGCGTTGAGTTCGCCCTGCATCTGGGGCACGTCCGCTTCGTCGAGCCGGATGCGGGCAAGACGCGCGATCCGGCGGACAGTCGCCTGGTCGACCGACATAGGTTCCTCGGGATGACGGTGATGGGCGGCTATAGCACCGCCGCTCTCGCCCGGACAACCAAGCTCGTCAGGTTACGACCGAATTGGGGGTCACGGCCTCCGGCACGACGATGACGCGCTGGATGCCGTTGACGCGGCCGCTCCAGAAGGCGCCGGCAACCGTTGCGGCGAGGACCAGCAAAAACACCAGATCGCGCCACACCGAGCGGTGCTCTGCCCCGGCCGTATTGTCATTTGCCGAACGGACGACGGGCCGCTGGGGTGGTGACGGTGGCGGCGGCGGAGGTCGCAGGCGAGGCTGGCGGCGGGGGCCGCCCTGGCCGATCGTGACAAAGGCCGTGGTCGGAACCGACTTCCGGGCGCGCGCCTGCAGGATTTCCGTCAGCGCCCGGCCCGTCTCGGAGAAGGACCGGACCGCGCCCGAGGCCGGCGCGCTCAAGGATGCCGCGGGTGGCACCGCCGGCCGGGGCAGCGACGTCAGGCCGAGATCAAGCTGCTGCCAGCTCCGATCCGAAATTTCTTCGTCGACCACCGCCACAGCGCGGCGGAGGTTCGCATCCGAATCGTTAGAGCCGCCCATGACGCGTACGCCCAGTAAACGGTTAATGAACCGTAAACAGGCTTATGCCACCGGCAATGTAGAGAAGTCACGCCCCATTAAGGGGCGTGATGATTCAGAGTTAACCCCTGATCGTTACCTCGGTTCCGAACTGGGGCGTGATGACCTGGATGCCGCTCCCTTCCATAGCCTCGACGAAAGCGTCGGCATTCGGCGCGATGATCGGGAAGGAGCCGAAATGGCACGGGATGACGGCCTGGGGCTTGAAGAAGCGCTTGACCCCGTAGGCTGCCCGCTCCGGACCCATCGTGAAGCGGTCGCCGACCGGGACGAGCAGGACGTCGGGGTGATGCAGGACCTGGATGAGCTCCATCTCCATGAAGAGATCGGTGTCGCCCATGTGGTAGACCGTCGGCTCGCCGGGCGCGGTCAGGATGAGCCCGTGCGGGTTGCCGAGCGGCGTGAACACCTCGCCGTCGATCATCGTGGAGCTGTGATCGGCCCGGACCATGGTGACCTTGAAGCCGTCGCCCTGGTCGGTGGTGCCGCCCGAATTCATCGGATCGATCGTGGTGACGCCGCGGTTGGCGAGCCACATGCAGATCTCGAAATTCGCCACGACCTTGGCGCCCGTGCGCTTGGCGATGTCGATCGTGTCACCGATGTGATCCGAATGACCGTGCGTGAGAAGAATGTGCGTCGCGCCCTCGGCCGCCTTCTCGGGATCCCCGGAAAATCCGGGATTGCCGGTGAAGAAGGGATCGATCAGGACGATCTTTTCACCGAACTCGATCCGGAAGGCGGAATGGCCGAACCAGGTGATCCTCATGGGCGTGCGTCTCCGTTTCGCTTCGTCCCCCTTACCGGCGGTTCGGCCCGGCCGAAAGTCCGGCGCGGCCTGGGCGGTGGGGAGGGACGACTGACGTGATCGCGCTCGATCCGGCGCTCGCCGCCCTCGCCGAATTGCCGCGGGGCAAGCGACTTCTCGGCTTCGATATCGGCACGAAGACCATCGGGCTCGCGACCTCGGATGTCGAGCGGCGCATGGCGACTCCGCTCGAGACGATAGCCAGGGCGAAGTTCGCCAAGGATGCCGAGCGGATCGTCGCGATCGCGAGCCGCTACGATGTCGGCGGCCTCGTCGCCGGCCTCCCCGTGAACATGGATGGAAGCGAGGGCCCGCGCGCGCAGGCGACCCGCGCCTTCATGCGCAATCTCTCCCGCCTCCTACCGCTTCCGGTCGCGTTCTGGGACGAGCGCCTCTCGACCGCGGCCGTCCAGCGGGCGCTGATCGAGCAGGACGCGTCCCGGGCGCGCCGTGCCGAGGTCGTCGACCGGATGGCGGCTGCCTACATCCTCCAGGGCGCGCTCGACCGCATCCGGACAGCCGACCGAGATACAACCTTTGATGAAGAATAGCCCATATTGATATGCTCTGTGGTTGTATGTAGACTCGCGAGGGTCTGACGGGCGGATATACAGGGATGAAGACGTCTCGGGCCGATCAAGTGAACGGACACGATCGGACGCCTCGCGGCTCTCCAGCCGAGCTTGACGAGGCGCCTCCTCGCGCCATCCCGCCCGAGAGCACCGCTGCCTATATCGCGGATATCACGACAGAGCTTGCTTCTCTCGCCCGCGGCTCGAAGCTCGAAGTACTTGGCGATCTCTTGGACATCGCTCAGCTCGAGGCCGCGAACACTGCGCGGCGGCTCGCGCGCGAGGCCGTCGAGGGCTGAGGCCTAGCGGGCCCGGCGCGAAACGCCGTTCCCCGGGTGGCGATCGACCAGGTTCTGCATGTCCAGCTCGACCAGGGCGAGCTGGACGCTGCGGATCGGCAGGTCGGCCTGCCGGGCCAGCTCGTCCGGGGAGACGGGCGCACCCCCGAGCAGCGCAAGCACCCGATCCCGGTCGCTCTCGTTCCGCGGCACTGTCGCGGGCTCCTCCTCGAAGAGGGTCGCGGATGAGGGTGGAGCGTCGAAACCGTCGAGCTCGTCCCACAGCTCTTCCTCGGCCGCGTAGGCGCTCCTCCGCTCGCGATAGAGGCCTGGCGGCACGGGCTCGTCTGAAGCAACCCTGCCGATCAGCGGTTCGAGAACCGAGGTGACGTGCTCGGCGGCCGAGCACAGGGTCGCGCCCGAGCGGATCAGGTCGTTCGTCCCCTCCGCCCGCGGGTCGAGCGGGGAGCCCGGCACGGCGAAGACCTCCCTGCCCTGCTCCAGGGCGAAGCGTGCCGTGATGAGCGAGCCCGAGCGACGGGCCGCCTCGACCACGATCACCCCGTAGGACAATCCCGACACGATGCGGTTCCGCCGCGGGAAATCGCGGCCGCGCGGCTCCCAGGCGACGGGCATCTCGCTCAAAGCCGCCCCGCCCTCGGCGATGATCCGATCGAGCAGCGGGACGTTCTCGGCAGGGTAGATCCGCTCGTGACCGCCCGCGAGGACCGCCACCGTGCCGGTCGGCAAAGCCGCCCGGTGCGCCCGCGTGTCGATGCCGCGGGCGAGGCCGGACACGACAGCGTAGCCGGCCCGTCCGAGCTCCGAGGCGAGCCGTTCGGCGAAGGCCCCGCCGGCGGCCGAGGCGTTTCGCGAGCCGACCACGGCGACCGTCGGGCGGGACAGGATCTCGGCCGAGCCTCGCACGGCGATGAGCGGCGGGGCCGTGTCGACGGCCAGGAGTGCGCGCGGGTAGTCAGGCTCGCCTTGGGCCACGAAGCGTCCGCCGAGCCGGTGCAGCGCGGCCAGCTCGCGCTCAGCCTCGGCCCTGCTGGCGACCTTGAGGGTCAGGCGCCCGGCGCGACGGGCGAGGCCGGGAAGCGCCTCCAGGGCCGCCTGGGCGCCCCCGAACTGGTTGATGAGGGCCCGGAAGGTCCGGGGTCCGACACGCTCGCTCCGGATGAGACGCAGCCAATCGAGCCGCTGTTCGTCCGTGAGCGAGGGCCGGCTCATCCCTTCTGGCCGATCCGGCCTTCGGTCCCGGCGAGGAGGCGCTCGATATTCGGCCGGTGCTTGAACCAGAGCACGACGACCAGAAGCGCCATGACGAGGGCGGTGGGCGCCTCGCCGAGGAACCAGAACGCGAAGGGCGTCAGGAAGGAGGCGATCAGCGCCGCGAGCGACGAGTACCGGAAGGCGAAGGCCACAGCGAGCCAGACCGCCGCGAAGCCGAGCGCGACCCGCCAGTCGAGCGCCAGGAGGCAGCCGATGAAGGTGGCGACGCCCTTGCCGCCCTTGAATCCGAGCCAGACCGGGAAGACGTGCCCGAGGAACGCCCCCGCGCCCGCCGCGACCGCCGCCTCCGGGCCGAGGAGGCGCAGCGCGATCAGGATGGCGACCGTGCCCTTTAGCGCGTCGAGCAGGAGGGTCGCGGCGGCGAGCCCTTTCCGGCCCGTCCGGAGGACGTTGGTCGCCCCGATATTGCCGGAGCCGATCGCCCGGACGTCGCCGAGCCCCGCCATGCGGGTGAGCAGAAGCCCCCAGGGAACCGAACCGAGTAGGTATCCGAGGAGGAGGCCGGCCGCGATGGCGCTCCAGGGCAAGCCGCTCATGCGCTCACCTGCCGAACCTCGCCATGCACGCACCGTCCTCCGACATAGGTCGCCACGACCTTACCCTCGAGCCGCGCCTCGTCGAACGGCGAGTTCTTGGAGCGCGAGCGCAGATCCCGCTTGTCGAGCACGTAGGGCCTGTCGATGTCGAAGAGGACGAGATCGGCCGGCGCGCCAGGGGCAAGCCGTCCGCACGGCAGGCCCAGGATCTCCGCGGGCCGGGTCGAGAGCGCCGCCAGGAGCGCCGGCAGCGTGACGGAGCCCTCGTGAACCAGGCGGAGCGAGGCGGAAAGCAGCGTCTCGAGGCCGACGGCGCCGTCGGCCGCCTCCGCGAAGGGCAGCCGCTTCGTCTCGACGTCCTGCGGGTTGTGATCCGACACCACGACGTCGATCAGCCCCTCGGCCAGGGCCTGGATGACGGCCTGCCGGTCATCCTCGTGCCGCAGCGGAGGGGAGAGCTTGCAGAAGGTCCGGTAGTCCCCGACGTCGTTCTCGTTCAGGGCGAGATTGTTGACCGAGACGCCGCAGGTCACCCTCAGCCCCGCATCCTTCGCCCGCCGCAGGATCTCCACCGAATCGGCGCAGGAGATC
This sequence comes from Enterovirga sp. CN4-39, assembly GCF_049446235.1. Taxonomy (NCBI): domain Bacteria; kingdom Pseudomonadati; phylum Pseudomonadota; class Alphaproteobacteria; order Hyphomicrobiales; family Methylobacteriaceae; genus Enterovirga; species Enterovirga sp. CN4-39. Next base: position 9,779 of record NZ_JBMSEF010000032.1, read on the forward strand.
ATGGCGGCGTGGTAGCGGCCCTGCGTGAGCCGCACGAGCCGCATGTCGCGCTCCAGCATCAGGGTCTCGGCCTCGCGCGGGATGCCGCCGAGCCCGAGGCGCGAGGCGAGCTCGCCCTCGTTCATGACGCCGCTGCCCACCAGGCTCTCTTCCTGGAGGTGCGGCATCAGGAGGGCGTCGAGGTCCCGCGCATAGGTGAGGGCGCGCCGCATCACGCCGGCCGAGGCGATCCCGCGCGCACCATCCGTGAAGGCGACGGCGCCGGCTTCGCGCAGCAGCCCGATCTCGGTCATCTCCCGGCCTTCCAGCCGCTTCGTGATCGCGGCGGCCGGGTGGATCTGCACCACGGCCGTGTCGCGCGCCCGGCGGAGCAGGAAGTCCACGATCGCAGGGTCATCCACGACCGGGTTGGTGTCCGGCATTGACACGATGGTCGTCACGCCGCCCGAAGCGGCCGCCTCGCTCGCGCTCTTCAGCGTCTCGCGGTGCTCGGCGCCCGGCTCCCCTACGAAGGCCCGCATGTCGACGAGGCCCGGCGCGAGGACGCAGCCCTCGCAATCGACCACCTGCGCGCCTTCCGGCGCCGCGGGCGGAGCGCCCCAGTGGACATCGGCGATGACGCCGTCGCGCACGAGGAGTGCGCCGCCGCCGTCCCGCCCGGTGGAAGGATCGACAAGGCGGGCGTTGGTCAGGACGGTGAAGAAAGAGGTGTTCAACTCGCGAGCTTCTCAAGGACCGTTTCGCGCACGAAGGCCAGCGGCGTGAGGCCCCTTTCGGCCGCGCGCGTATCTAGCTGCTTCCAGGTCGAACGATCGAAACCGAGGTCCTGGATCGGCAAGGCCACGAGCACGGCTGCGTCGCCCTTCGCCAGCGCTTCGGCCACGTCCGGATCCTGCCGGAGGATGTCCAGGGTCCGGGCAGGCGGAAGTGCTTGCCCCGAGGCTATGGCGTCTTCCACCCAGAGCTCCAGCGCCTCCGAGGCTTGTGCGATGCATGTCTCCGCGTCTTCCGCGGCGGTTACGCAGCCGGGCAGGTCGGGGAACCAGATGCCCCACAGGCTGGTGGGTTCCTTCTCCAGAATGCCGATGTAGTTCGTCATCAGCGGCGCTCCTTGTTCGTCCAGCCAGCCGTCATCGCGATGGCCCGAGCGGTCCCGATCGGGAGATCGCCGCGCCCTCGTGGTACAGGAATGCGATCCTCGCTGTCAGGATGCTTATACACGTCGTGAGATCCGGCCGCGCGGGTTGTGCGCCACCCCTCCCGCTCCAGGCGGCGGCGGATCTCCCGGATATCAAGGTCGAAGTCGCGAGGCGGCACGTCAAGCGCCGCATCATACGTTGGGCAGATTGCGCGCGAGCGCTTCCAGGACGGCCATCCGCACGGCGACGCCCATCTCCACCTGCTCGCGGATGAGAGACTGAGCGCCGTCAGCGACTTCCGAGGAGATCTCGACACCCCGGTTCATCGGCCCCGGATGCATGACGAGGGCGTCGGGCTTGGCGGCCGAGAGCTTCTCGGCGTCCAGGCCGTAATAGCGGAAGTATTCCTTCACGGACGGCACGAAGGACCCGTTCATGCGCTCGCGCTGGAGGCGCAGCATCATGACGATGTCGACCCCTTCCAGGCCCTTGCGCATGTCGCGGAACACCTCGACGCCGAAGCGGTCGATGCCCGCCGGCATGAGGGTCGAGGGGCCGATCACCCGCACCCTGGCGCCGAGCGCCTGCAGCAGGATGATGTTCGAGCGCGCCACCCGCGAATGGAGGATGTCGCCGCAGATCGCGACGATCAGGCCCTGGATGCGGCCGCGGTTGCGCCGGATGGTCAGGGCGTCGAGGAGCGCCTGCGTCGGATGCTCGTGCGCGCCGTCCCCGGCATTCACCACGGAGCAATCGACCTTCCGGGCCAGGAGATGCACGGCGCCCGCCGAATGATGGCGGACGATGATGATGTCCGGCCGCATCGCGTTCAGCGTCGCGGCGGTGTCGATCAGCGTCTCGCCCTTCTTCACGGAGGAGGACGCGACGGACATGTTCATGACGTCGGCGCCGAGGCGCTTGCCGGCCAGCTCGAAGGAGGACTGGGTCCGGGTCGAGGGCTCGAAGAACAGGTTGATCTGCGTCCGGCCGCGCAGGGTGGCCTTCTTCTTCTCGACCTGCCGGGAGACGTCGACGGCCTCGTCGGCCATGTCGAGGAGCGCCGTGATGTCCCCTGGCGAAAGCCCCTCGATCCCGAGGAGGTGGCGGTGGGGGAAGACGGCGCGGGCGGGGTCCATGCTGAGGCGAGGGCTATAGGGTCCGGCCGCTGGGCCAGCAAGCCCGTACCGGCTGGTGCATTTCATCCGCAACTCGATCACGCTAGCCGGAGCCCCCCCGAAGGAGGAATGACGAATGTCCCAGGCTGCGGCTTACGAGCGGTTTCGAGCGTTGCACGAGCAGCCGGGCGCATTCGTGATGCCCAATGCGTGGGACGGCGCGTCGGCCGTGCTCCTGAAGCGGGCCGGCTTCCAGGCGCTCGGGAGTTCCTCCCTCGCCATTGCCTTCGCGATGGGCCGCCAGGACGGGGCCCATGCCGTCAGCCTGGAGGATGCGGTCGACAATGCCGCGCTCCTCTCGCGCCTGACGGGCCTGCCGGTGAACGGCGATCTGGAGGACGGCTTCGGGCCCGATCCCGAGGATTGCGCCCGCACCGTCGAGGCGGCGATCGCGGCCGGCCTCGGCGGCCTCGGGATAGAGGACACGACGGCCGATCCGGAGAACCCCATCCACGACTTCGATGCGGCCGTGAGACGGGTGCGGCGCGCGGCCGAGGTCGCCCAGGGCAGGATTCTCCTGACGGGCCGTACCGACAATTACCTGCACGGCCGGCCGGACCTCCACGATACGATCCGTCGCCTCGTCGCCTTCGCGGAGGCCGGGGCGGACGTCGTCTACGCGCCCGGGCTGCCCGACCTCGATGCCGTGCGGGCGATCGCGGGAGCGGTCGCGCCGAAGCCCGTCAACCTCGTCATGACGGGAGCCTTCAAGGACCTGACGGTCGAGGAACTCGCGGCTGCCGGCGTGAAGCGCATCAGCCTCGGCGGCGCCCTGTATCGGCGCGCCATGACCGAGCTCGACACTATGGCCCGCGAGATGGCCGGCGGCCGGCTCGGGCGGGCGCTCGACGCGCTCCCGAGCCGCGAGATCGGGGCCCTGCTGCCAGGCGCGTGACGGGGCCGGATTTGACTTAAGGCGATCGCTGCACCAGTTAAGCCGGCAGGCCTCCTCGGCCGATCCCCTCCATTCGCAGCGGACAAGGCGCTATCGGCGCATGAAAGTCGTCGTCGTGGAATCGCCCGCCAAGGCGAAGACGATCAACAAGTACCTCGGCCCCGGCTACGAGGTTCTGGCGTCCTTTGGCCATATCCGCGACCTGCCGCCCAAGGACGGGTCGGTCGACCCCGATCACGATTTCCGGATGATCTGGGAGGTGGAGAGCCGCGGCGCGAAGCGCGTCGCCGAGATCGCGAAGGCCGTGCGCGGCGCCGAGAAGCTGATCCTCGCGACCGACCCGGATCGCGAAGGCGAGGCGATCTCCTGGCACGTCGTGGAGGCGCTGCGGGACAAGAAGGTCCTCAAGGACACGCCGATCGAGCGCGTCACCTTCAACGCCATCACGAAGGACGCGGTCGCCGCCGCGATGCGCAACCCCCGCCAGATCGACACGGCGCTGGTCGATGCGTATCTCGCCCGCCGCGCGCTCGACTACCTCGTCGGCTTCACGCTCTCGCCCGTGCTCTGGCGGAAGCTCCCGGGCGCCCGTTCGGCCGGCCGTGTTCAGTCGGTCGCGCTGCGGCTCGTCTGCGACCGCGAGCTCGAGATCGAGACCTTCGTCGCCCGCGAGTACTGGTCCATCGTCGCGCATCTCGCCACGAGCCAGGGCGCCGTGTTCGAGGCGCGGCTGGTCGGCGCCGACGGACGCAAGATCTCGCGGCTCGATGTCGGCACCGGCGAGGAGGCCGAGCAGTTCCGCCGCGACCTGGAGCTTGCGACCTTCCGGGTCGCCTCGGTCGAGGCGAAGCCCGCCAAGCGGCATCCCCAGCCGCCCTTCACCACCTCGACCCTGCAGCAGGAGGCCTCGCGCAAGCTCGGCTTCGCCCCCGCCCATACGATGCGGGTCGCGCAGCGGCTCTACGAAGGCGTGGAGATCGGCGGCGAGACCATCGGCCTCATCACCTACATGCGTACGGACGGCGTCGACATGGCGCCGGAGGCGATCCAGGCCGCCCGCCGCGTGATCGGCCAGGAATATGGCGACCGCTATCTTCCCTCGGCGCCGCGCCGCTACTCGACCAAGGCCAAGAACGCGCAGGAAGCGCACGAGGCGATCCGCCCGACCGACATGGGCCGCCTCCCCGCCTCGGTCGCCAACCGGCTCGATCCGGACCAGGCACGACTCTACGACCTGATCTGGACGCGGACCGTCGCGAGCCAGATGGAATCGGCCGAGCTCGAGCGCACGACGGTCGACATCGAGGCCCAGGTCGGGCCGCGGCGCCTCGACCTGCGCGCCACCGGCCAGGTCGTGAAGTTCGACGGCTTCCTGCGCCTCTATCGCGAGGACCGGGACGATCCCGAGCCGGGCGCCGGCGGCGAGGACGAGGACGAGCGCCGCCTTCCGCCCATGCGGCAGGGCGAAAATCTCGAGCGCCGCCGCATCGCGGCCACGCAGCATTTCACCGAGCCCCCTCCCCGATTCTCGGAAGCGAGCCTCGTCAAGCGCATGGAGGAGCTCGGCATCGGCCGGCCTTCTACCTACGCGGCCGTGCTCGCCGTGCTGCGCGAGCGCGAATACGTGCGCCTCGAGAAGAAGCGCCTCGTCCCGGAGGACAAGGGACGGCTCGTGGTGGCCTTCCTCGAAAGCTTCTTCCGCCGCTACGTCGAGTACGACTTCACGGCGGATCTCGAGGAGCAGCTCGACCGGATCTCGAACAACGAGATCGACTGGAAGCAGGTCCTGCGCGACTTCTGGACGAGCTTCGCCAAGGCGGTCGACGACACGAAGGAGCTGCGCACCGGGCAGGTGCTCGATGCGCTGAACGAGCTTCTCGGCCCGCATATCTTCCCGCCGAAGGCCGACGGATCCGACCCGCGCCTCTGCCCGAACTGCCACCAGGGCCAGCTCTCGCTGAAGCTCGGCAAGTTCGGCTCGTTCATCGGCTGCTCGAACTATCCCGAATGCCGCTACACCCGGCAGCTCGCAGTGCCGGCCGCGAATGCCGAGGATGGCAGCGGGACGGCGACGCCCGGCGTGCGGCTTCTCGGCGACGATCCGGAGACGGGCCTGCCCGTGTCGATCCGGGATGGCCGCTTCGGCACCTTCATCCAGCTCGGCGAGGCCGAGAACGGCGAGAAGCCCAAGCGCTCGTCCATCCCGAAGGGCGTGGACCCCGCCTCGCTCGACCTCGAGCGCGCCCTCGCCTATCTGGCCCTTCCGCGCGAAGTGACCCGCCACCCGGAGACGGGCGAGCCGATCCTGGCCGGAATCGGCCGCTACGGACCCTATGTCCAGCACGGGAAGACCTACGCCAATCTCGGGCCGGGCGAGGACATTCTGGAGATCGGGGCGAACCGGGCCGTCGATCTCGTGATGACGAAGGAGGCCGGCGGTGGCCGCGGCGGCCGCACGCAGGACCCCGGCAAGGAGCTCGGCCCCGATCCCGAGACGGGGAAGACCGTGACCCTGAAGGCCGGCCGGTACGGGCCCTATGTCACGGACGGCGAGACGAACGCGACGCTGCCGCGGGACAAGGCGCCCGATGCCCTGACCCTCGACGAGGCGGTCCAGCTCCTGGCCGCGCGCCGGGCGGCCGGTCCCTCGAAGGGCAAGCGCGGCGCCTCCCGCACGAAGAGCACGGCCGCGAAGGCGCCGGCAAAGCGGGCGGCGGCTTCGAAGACCACCCCCGCCGCGAAGACCAAGAAGGCGGCATCGCCGAAGAAGGCAAAGGCGAAGAGCTGAGACGCGCTCCACCGGGGCCATGACCTCGCGCTGCGACGAGGAGCCCCGGGACAGCAAGGTTTACGGTTCGTTCTCTTTACCCGCCTTGCGTTAAGGTGATTCCCGGCGAATCACCCGAGTTGAGTACGAGATGGCCGAAAGCGACCTATTCGGCGGCGGCGCCGCGTTGCGCAAGCTCGCCCAGTCCCGCAATGCCACTGCCCCGGCCAGCCCCGCGGCCGCGGCACCGGCGCGGGCGTCACGCACCCGCCCCCTTTCCCCGCCGCCGGCGAATGCCGAGGCCAATTACGACGCCTCCGCCATCGAGGTCCTGGAGGGGCTCGAGCCCGTCCGCCGCCGGCCGGGCATGTATATCGGCGGTACGGACGAGAAGGCGCTCCACCACCTCTTCGCCGAGGTGATCGACAACTCGATGGACGAGGCGGTCGCCGGCCATGCGACCTTCATCGAGGTCGAGCTGGAGGAAGGCGGCTTCCTCACCGTGACCGATAACGGCCGCGGCATCCCGATCGACCCGCACCCCAAGTTCCCGAAGAAGTCGGCGCTCGAGGTGATTCTCACCACGCTCCATGCCGGCGGGAAGTTCGATTCCAAGGTCTACGAGACCTCCGGCGGCCTGCATGGCGTCGGTGTCTCCGTCGTGAATGCGCTCTCGGACGTGCTGGAGGTCGAGGTCGCCAGGAACCAGACGCTCTATCGCCAGATCTATTCGCGCGGACTGCCGCAGGGTCCCGTGAAGGAGGTCGGCCGCGTGCTGAACCGGCGCGGCACGAAGGTGCGATTCCACCCGGACGCGCAGATCTTCGGGGCCGATGCGAAATTCAGCCCGCGCCGCGTCTTCAAGATGGCGCGCTCCAAGGCCTATCTCTTCGGCGGCGTCGAGATCCGCTGGAAATGCGCGCCGTCGCTCCTCGCGGGGATCGACAACGTCCCGCCGGAGGCGACCTTCCGGTTCCCGGGGGGCCTGCGCGACTACCTGCTGAAGGAGATCGAGGGCACGACGCAGATCGCGGAGGGCATCTTCTCGGGCAAGGTGACGAAGCCCGGCGGGCACGGCTCGCTCGAATGGGCCGTCGCCTGGCTGGCCGACGCCGACGGCTTCTCGACCTCCTACTGCAACACGATTCCGACGCCCGAGGGCGGCACGCACGAGAGCGGCCTCAGGGTCGCGCTGCTGCGGGGCCTTCGCGAGCACGCCGAGCGCGTGAACCAGGGCAAGCGCATGGCGGCCGTCACGACGGACGACGTCATGGCGCAATGCGCCTCCATGCTGTCCGTCTTCATCCGGGAGCCCGAGTTCCAGGGCCAGACCAAGGATAAGCTCGCCACGCAGGAGGCGGCGCGAATCGTCGAAGGCACGGTGCGCGACGCCTTCGATCACTGGCTCGCGGCCTCGCCCGCCCAGGCCAACAAGCTGCTCGACTGGGTGGTCGAGCGCGCCGAGGAGCGCCTCCGCCGGCGCGCCGAGAAGGAGGTTGCCCGCAAGAGCGCGACCCGCAAGCTGCGCCTTCCCGGCAAGCTCGCCGATTGCACCAAGGCCGGCGCGGCCGGATCGGAGCTCTTCATCGTGGAGGGCGACTCGGCCGGCGGCAGCGCCAAGCAGGCGCGCGACAGGGCGAGCCAGGCCATCCTGCCGCTGCGCGGCAAGATCCTCAACGTGGCCTCAGCCGGCCGCGACAAGCTCGTGCAGAATCAGCAGCTTTCCGACCTGATCCAGGCGCTCGGCTGCGGCACGGGGAGCCACTACAAGGACGAGGAGCTCCGCTACGAGAAGGTCATCATCATGACCGACGCGGACGTGGACGGCGCGCATATCGCGTCCCTCCTCATCACGTTCTTCTACCGGCAGACCCACAAGCTGATCGACAACGGCCACCTCTATCTCGCCGTCCCGCCGCTCTACCGGCTGACGCAGGGCGCCAAGACCGTCTATGCGCGCGACGATGCGCACAAGGAGGAGCTGATCCGCACCGTCTTCAAGGGAAGCGGGAAGGTGGAGGTCGGTCGCTTCAAGGGTCTCGGCGAGATGCTGCCCTCGCAGCTCAAGGAAACGACCATGGACCCGAAGAAGCGGACGCTGCTGCGGGTCACCGTCGTGCCGGAGGACGAGGACGGGACGGGCGACACGATCGAGCGCCTGATGGGCAACAAGCCCGAGGCGCGCTTCGCCTTCATCCAGGAGCGGGCCGCCTTCGCGGACGAGGCCGCGCTGGACATCTGAGCTGGGCAGGCCCCCGGCCCGCAGCCCCCTCCAAACAGAAAGCCCCGGCAGCGATGCCGGGGCTTTTCTCGTTGCGGCCGTGCGGTGTCCGGCGCGCCTCGTCGCGCTTCCGGCCTCCCAAACGAAAAAGGCCCGGGGTTGCCCCCGGGCCTTCGTTCCCAAGCCTGTGACGGCTTAGAAGGAGTTGAACTTGTAGTTCAGGCCAGCGCGAACCACCACGAACTCCTCGTCGCGAGCGCGCGAGCCGGTCAGGAAGACCGGGGTGGCGCCAGCCGGGGAGAACGCATCGCCGATGTAGCGCGAAGCGTTGGTCCGCTCGAGGTTCACGTAGAGCGCCTCGATCTTGCCGGTCAGGTTCGGGGTGAAGGCGTACTCGACGCCACCACCAGCCGCCCAGCCGGTGCGGATGTCGCCGCTCGTGCAACGGCCGGCCAGGCCCAGCGGACCAACCGAGTTGCACTCCGTCGGGCCGTCGCCGTAGGCGAAACCGCCGGTGCCGAACACCAGGAGGCGATCCCAGGCGTAACCGACGCGACCGCGGACGGTACCGAACCACTCGATGCCAGCGCGGTTGCCACCAGCCGGCGCGAAGGCCGTGAAGGGAGCAGCCAGGCCGCTGCCAGCGCCGAAGCCGGTCACGGCCGAACGGTTGCTGACCAGGTCGGCGTACTGGATGTCGGCCTCGAGGCCGATCACGAAGCTGCCGATCTGGTAGTTGTAGCCGAGCTGGCCACCGCCGACGAAGCCGTCACGGTTGCCCGTGCCGCCCGGGAACACCGTCGTGCCGGGGGTGAACACGCCAGCCGGAGTGGTGCCGCCAGGACCAACGGCAACGCCGCTGTTGGTGTTCGAGCCGACATCGAAGCCGTAACCGACGTTCACACCGGCGTAGAAGCCGGTCCAGGTGAAGACCGGAACCGCAACGTACGGAGCCGGAGCAGCCCGGCGGGACGGGAGGTCGGCAGCCATGGCGCCGGCCGTGAGGCCGAGCAAGGCGACCGACGACAGGAGTATTTTCTTCATATGGGAATCCAATCTGAGGTCAGTGGTCCGGGTGCTCTTGTAATGGAAGCCAGCTTGTCCGTCTGTCACCTCAAGGCAACATCCGTCAGCAACCCCGGCCACTGGTACTAAGCAACAACCCTTCCAAAGTCCTAAACCGACCGGTGGGGCGCTCCCCAATGCGGTAGGATCTCCCTAACCGGAAGGGATCGGCATCGCGGCAACGCAACCTTTACCATGAACGGCGAAGCTTCTGTGGATCTCCTGCGGAGCGACAATGTTCGAGGCTGGGAACAACGGACGGCGTTCGGTGCTGATGTGGGCGGCCAAGACCGCACTCGCGATCGGCTTCCTGTCGTTCTGCGCGTCGTACTGGCTAGCGGGGCCAGCCCTCGACAACGGCACGCTGGCGCGGCTGGCCTCGGCCACATCCCTCGGGAGCAACGATCCGACCACGACCGGGTCGATTCTCAGGACCGCCGCCGCGACGACGCTCGATCCCTGCACCGGCCGGCAGCGCCCCTGAGGCGCGCGGACCGCAAAATCTCGCCTAAGCGCGCACCACGATTGACATTTTGGCCCTTGGCAACGAAATCAGTACCGCCTGGCCTTGATTTCGTCCTCTGGTCACAACCAAAGGCCCGCGTCGGCGTTGCTTCCCGACATTATCTTGTGTTCGCCGTGACGCGCGGCGGCGTTGGTCATCTTACAGAATGTCGTTCGCAGACCTCGGACTAAGCGACAAGGTCCTGCAGTCGGTGACGGCCGCGGGCTATTCGCAGCCGACCCCCATTCAGGCCCAGGCCATTCCCCACGTGCTGGCACGGCGCGATGTGCTCGGCATCGCCCAGACCGGCACGGGAAAGACTGCCGCCTTCGTCCTGCCGATGCTGACCCTTCTCGAGAGTGGGCGGGCGCGGGCACGGATGCCCCGCACGCTGATTCTCGAGCCGACGCGGGAGCTCGCCGCCCAGGTGGTGGAGAATTTCGACCGCTACGGCGCGAACCACAATCTCTCGGTCGCGCTGATCATCGGGGGCGTTTCCTTCGCCGACCAGGATGCGAAGCTGACGCGCGGCGTGGACGTGCTCATCGCGACGCCCGGACGCCTCCTGGATCATTTCGAGCGCGGCAAGCTCCTCCTGACGGGTGTCGAGCTCCTCGTCATCGACGAGGCGGACCGCATGCTCGACATGGGCTTCATCCCGGATATCGAGCGCATCGTGAAGCTGGTGCCCTTCACGCGCCAGACGCTCTTCTTCTCCGCCACCATGCCGCCCGAGATCACGCGGCTGGCGGACACCTTCCTGCACAATCCGGTTCGCGCCGAGGTCGCCAAGGCCGCCAGCACGGCCGCGACCATCACGCAGCGGCTGGTCGCGACAGGTGCCGACCCTGCCGACAAGCGGGAGCGGCTTCGCGAACTGATCAGGACGACTCCCGACTTCAAGAACGCGATCATCTTCTGCAATCGCAAGCGCGACGTGGCGGTGCTGCACCGCTCGCTCCTGCGCCACGGCTTCAGCGTGGCCGCGCTCCATGGGGACATGGACCAGCGGGCCCGCATGGCGGCGCTCGAGAGCTTCCGGAACGGATCCGTCAGCCTCCTCGTGGCGAGCGACGTCGCGGCCCGCGGCCTCGACATTCCGGCCGTCAGCCACGTCTTCAACTACGACGTCCCCCACCACGCGGAGGACTACGTCCACCGGATCGGGCGGACCGGGAGGGCCGGACGCCTCGGCCATTCCTACACGCTCGTCGGCCCGGGCGACGAGAAGTCCCTGGCCGCAATCGAATCGCTCACGGCCCAGTCGGTGACCTGGGAGGGGCCGACCCTGGCGGAGCTAGGATCCGATGGCGCCCGTCCGCGTCGCGAATCCAGCGCCCGGAGGGGCGGGCAGCGCTCCGCATCCTCCCGCCACGACGAGCGCGACCCGAGCCAGCGGGAGCCGCGCCCGGCGCGCGAGAGCCGTTCCGCGCGGGAGAGCCGGTCGCCGCGCGAAAGTCGCCCCGCACGCGAGAGCCGTCCGCCGCGCGAGAGCCGCCCGGCGCGGGACCGAGGTCAGGAAGTCCGCGGGCGCGATCCGCGCCACTCGGCCCATAGTTCAGCCGACGAGCCGCGGGTGATCGGGCTGGGCGATCATGTCCCGGCCTTTCTTGCACGCCCTGTGCTCAAGAAGTCCGACACATAGATCCCAACATTCACAACTTTAACGGGTTCTTGGTGGTCTTGCGCGCATCTTCGCCGTTAGAAAGCAGATCATAACGTTAGCTTCGCGCTGGCGAATGTCAGGGGCATGAGACCAGTGCATCGGACCTTCTCCATCTCGGAGCGCGCGAATGAGCTGATGCGCGCCTACTCGGAAACGGCGTATCCGCACAGCTACGAGATCTGGTTCACCTACGTCACGGGCACCAAGCCGTTCCTGAACGAGGCGGTCAGGAGCGGGCTGACGTCCGGCGAGAAGCTGACCGAAGAGCAGCTGCAAACGCTGTACGATGCGCATCTGTCCGCGACCCGTCTGGGGCTGCAGGCCGAGCGCGTCGGCACCGGGATGCTCACCGAAATCGGGCAGGTCGTCGCGATGATCGACGACGCGCTCGGCACCACGACGCGCTATGGCGACTCACTCCGGGCCCTGACCCAGGATCTGAACGATCCCCAGGAGCGCCGCGACCTCCGCGAGATCCTCGGTTCCCTGGTGGAGGCGTCGCGCGAGGTCGTAGCCACGAACGAGGCGCTCGAACGTCGGCTGCGCGATTCGCGCGGCGAGATCGAAAACCTCCGCGAGACGCTGGAGCGGGTCCGGATCGAGACGCTGACGGATCCGCTCACGGGCATCAGCAACCGCCGGCATTTCGAGGAGGTGCTGATCTCGGCGACCATCGCGGCCCGCGCCGACACCTCGCCGCTCGCGCTGGTCGTCATCGACATCGACAACTTCAAGCGCTTCAACGACGTCTATGGCCACCTGACCGGCGACCAGGTCCTGCGGCTCGTCAGCTCGGTGATGCAGGATGGCATCGATCCAAGCGCGACGCTCGCCCGCTTCGGAGGCGAGGAATTCGCCATGATCCTGCCGGGCGTCTCGCGCGATGAGGCCGGCACCCGCGCCGAGCGGGTCCGGCGCAGCGTGGAAAGCCGCGAGCTGATGAAACGCTCGACCGGCGAGTCGCTTGGCCGAATCACGGTCTCGCTCGGGGTCGCCATGCTCCGGCCGGACGAGACGGCGACCTCGCTCCTGGAGCGCGCGGATCTCTGCATGTACCGGGCGAAGAATACCGGCCGCAATCGCGTCGTGACGGATCTCGACGAGGAGGCTGGCGGGCACCTCTGGACCGCCGCCTGACTTCCCGCCGCACCTGATTCCCGCCCGGGCCGGCGCCGCTTCGATGGACGCCGCGCCGAAATGCCGGTTGCGGTCCGAAGAGGACCCGGTATGGTCCCGGCCCCTCCCCGAGTAGCACTCTCAAGGCATGCCGCAGCCGGTTCGGATTTCGCTCGACGCCATGGGCGGCGACAACGGCGCACCTATCGTCGTCGAGGGCGCAGCGCTCGCGCTCGAACGCCATCCCGAGATGCGCTTCATCATGGTGGGCGACGAGGCGGTGGTCAGGCCCCTCCTCGCCACGCGCGAAAAGCTCGCCGCCGCGACGGAGCTGCGCCACACGGACGTCACCATCGCCATGGACGCCAAGCCGAGCCAGGCGGTGCGGACCGGGCGACGCACCTCGTCCATGTGGATGGCCATCCAGGCCGTGCGCGACGGCGAGGCGGATGCGGCGGTCTCGGCCGGGAATACCGGCGCCCTCATGGCGATGGCGAAGATCTGCCTGAAGACCATGACGCGCATCGAGCGCCCGGCCATCGCGGCGATCTGGCCGACGACGCGCGGCGAGAGCATCGTGCTGGACGTCGGCGCCTCGATCGGGGCCGATGCCGCCCATCTCGTCGACATGGCCATCATGGGGGCCGCCATGGCCCGCATCGTGTTCGACATCGAGCGGCCGACCGTCGGCCTCCTGAATGTCGGCACGGAGGAGATGAAGGGCGTCGAGATCGTGCGGGAGGCGAGCCGCATCCTGCGCGAGACGGAGATCCCGGGCCTCGCCTATCACGGCTTCGTCGAGGGGGACGATATCGGACGGGGCACGGTCGACGTGGTCGTCACCGAAGGGTTTGCCGGCAACATCGCGCTGAAGACCGCCGAGGGCACCGCGAAGCAGATCGCCGAGTATCTCCGGAGCGCGATGACGCGCACCTGGACGGCCAAGCTCGGCTACCTGCTGGCCAAAGGCGCCTTCGACGCGCTGCGGGACAAGCTCGACCCCCGGAAGGTGAACGGAGGCGTGTTCCTGGGCCTCGAAGGCATCGTGGTCAAAAGCCATGGTGGAACGGACGCCGTGGGCTTTGCCAGCGCGATCGATATGGCGCATGACATGGCTCGACACCAACTAATGCGCACCATCCGGGACATGCTCGACGACGATCCCGGACCCGAGCCGGCCTGAGACATCCCTTGACCCACTTGCGATCGATCGTGCGCGGCTGCGGCTCCTACCTGCCGCCCCGCATCCTGACGAACAAGGAACTGGAGTCGATCGTCGCGACCTCCGACGAGTGGATCGTGCAGCGGACCGGTATCCGCGAGCGCCACATCGCCGCGAAGGACGAGACGACCTCGACGCTCGGCATCAAGGCCGCCGAGGCGGCCCTGGCCGATGCCGGGCTCGAGGCGGCGGAGATCGACCTCGTCGTCTGCGCCACCTCGACGCCGGACTACACGTTCCCGTCGACCGCCACGCAGATCCAGCACGGGCTCGGCAATTACGGCAGCGCCGCCTTCGACCTCCAGGCGGTGTGCTCGGGCTTCATCTACGGCCTCGCGACGGCCGACAAGTTCCTGACCTCCGGCTCGCACAAGCGCGCCCTGGTGGTCGGCGCCGAGACCTTCTCGCGGATCATCGACTGGGAGGACCGGGGCACCTGCGTGCTGTTCGGCGATGGCGCCGGGGCCGTCGTGCTCGAGGCCGCTCCGGGCGAAGGCACGAAGGCGGACCGCGGCATCCTGACGACCCAGCTCCGCTCCGACGGACGCTATCGCGACAAGCTCTATGTCGATGGCGGCCCGGGTTCGACCGGCACCACCGGCCACCTCCGCATGGAGGGCCGCGAGGTCTTCAAGTTCGCGGTCGGCAAGGTGATGGACGTCGTGAAGGACGCCTTCGCGGATGCGGGCGTCACGCCCGAGGAGCTCGACTGGTTCGTGCCGCACCAGGCGAATCGGCGGATCATCGAGGCTTCGGCCGACAAGCTGGGCATCCCGCGCGAGAAGGTCGTCATCACGGTCGAGAAGCACGGCAACACCTCCGCAGCCTCGATCCCGCTGGCACTCGACGCCGCCAGGCGCGACGGCCGCATCAAGCCGGGCGACCTCGTCATGCTGGAGGCGATCGGCGGTGGCTTCACCTGGGGCAGTGCGCTTCTGCGCTGGTGAACCGGGCAGGCGCCCCTCGCCGGCCGATCGGGCCGGCTGGCAGCCCGCGGTCCGAAAACGGCCGGCACGAGTCGATTGACCCGCCCGGCTGGACCGAATAGCTGTAGACCTTCAGATAGATAGTCAGATTCTTTCAGCGACGGTCCCGGGGGAACGAATGGCGGGTCGCACGATTACGCGGGCCGATCTCAGCGAGGCCGTATACCAGAAGCTGGGCCTGTCGCGGACCGAATCGTCCGCGCTCGTCGAGAAGGTTCTGGAGGAGATCTGCGACGGGCTCGCCCGCGGCGAGACCGTGAAGCTGTCCTCCTTCGGGTCCTTCCTCGTGCGAAGCAAGGGCCAGCGCATCGGCCGCAATCCGAAGACGGGCGTCGAGGTCCCGATCGAGCCGCGGCGCGTGATGGTCTTCAAGCCCTCGAACGTGCTCAAGGCGCGGATCAACGGCGCGAACGGCGCCGATCCGGACGCCTGAGCCCCGGCCGGACGCGGCGCCCATGCAAAAGAGCCCCGACGCGTTCCGGACCATCAGCGAGGTCGCAGCGGATCTCGACGTGCCGCAGCACGTGCTGCGGTTCTGGGAAACCCGGTTTTCCCCCATCCGCCCGCTGAAGCGCGGCGGCGGCCGGCGCTACTATCGTCCCGACGACGTCGACCTGCTTAAAGGCATTCGCCACCTGCTCTATGGGCAGGGCTACACGATCAAGGGCGTCCAGCGGATCCTCAAGCAGGACGGGCTGCGCTTCGTCCAGGCCATCGGCCGCGGCGAGCAGACGGTGAGCGTCGCCCGCCCGGAGAGCGATCACGAGGACGAGGCGGAGATCGGTGATTTCGACGCAGCCGAGCTCGAGAGCGAGCCGGACGTCTCCCCGCGCGACGAATCCTACGCGGCTCCGCCCCGCGCCGAGCAGGCCCTGAAAGCCGCCGCCGTCCCGGCGATGTCGGGCGATGATGTGGCGAGGCTCCGGGCCGCGCTCGAGGAACTGCTCGAATGCGAGCGCATCCTCGGGACGCTGCGCCGCGACTAGGCGCGCTCACCTCCGCCGTCCCGCCAGCATGCAGAGAATCGCGGCAGCCTGAACGAGCGCGGCGGCGAGGAACAGCGCGCCCGACCCGGCCGGCAGGCTGCGGAGAACCCCGAACGCGGCCGGCGCGAAGGCATAGGTCGCCTGGCCGATCGCCACGATGAGCGGCACGACGCGGGCCACGTCGGTCGCCGCGAACTCGGCCTGTGCAATGAGGGGCGGCAAGGAGGTCGCGTTGCCGATGCCCGCTCCGAAGAGAAGCACCCCGACGACGAGCAGCGGAACGTCGGCGCCGCCCGACATCAGGACGACCAAGGAGCCGACCGCCTGCACGCCGTAGCTCAGGCAGGCCACGAGCCGCCGGTCCGCAACCTCCGGCATGAGGTAGCCGACGAGCGTCCGGCCCACGATCGCGCTTGCCGTCGCGAGCCCCATCAGCAGGCCGGCCGCCTGCGCGCCGAGCACCGGCGCCAGTACCGAGACGAGGTGGGCGATGAGGCCGATCTGCGCAAAGAGCCCCAGGGCCATCCCGCCCGCGAGGGTGGCGAAGCGGCGGTCGCGCCGGAGCGCCCGGGCGGGAAGCGGCGCGACCGGCGCCCGCGCCGGTCGGCGCGGACGAGGCCGGGTGCCTCGCCGTCGGGCAGCTGACCCTTTCCGGACGGCGTCCAGGCGAGAACGCCGAAGGCCAGCAGGGTCACGAAAGCCACCATCACGAGGCCGGCCCCGAGCGCCGCGAGCGGAAAGCCGAAGCCCGCGATCAGCGCCACCCAGAGCGGCGAGAAGATCACGCCGCCGATGCTCGCGCCGTTATAGGCCATGCTGAGCGCCGCCGGCCGCTTCCGGACGAACCAGGGCGAGACCATGGCATTGATCGCCGCGGCGCCGAGACTCACCCAGCCCGCCCCGCTGGCGAGCGCGGCCCCGAGGAGTTGCCAGGACTCGGCGGCGAGCGCCCAGCCGATGACGCCGAGCGCCAGCAGGACGGCGCCCGCGAGCGTGACGCGCGGCAGGCCGGCGGCGCCATAAAGGCGAGGCAGGCTCGGGATCACGGCGGCGCCCGCCAGGAAATGCAGCGTAACGGCGCCCGAGACGAGCGCGACGGACCAGCCCGTCCGCTCGACCACGGCATGCAGGTAGATCGCGGGGCCGTAGAAGCCGAAGCCCCAGCCGAACACCGCCACGACGAAAGCCGCGGCGACGACGCGCCACCCGAAGAAGGGCCCGGCCGAGGCGGCGTGCCTCCCGGCATCGCCCGGGCCGAGCGCGGCGGCATGAGGATCGGAGCGGGGCATCGAGGGAGGCATGCCGCCTTATGCCCCGGTTCAGACCCGTTACGTTTCGGCGCCGATCGAAGGATCGACGCCCGCGGCCATCACCGCGCGCCGGTGCCCTTGATCTCGCTCAGCGTCCGGTCCGGGGTGATCGCCTCCGGCTCGACCAGGCAATGGATGATGGCCGGCTGGCCGGAGGCGAGCGCCCGCTCGAAGGCCGGGGCGAAATCCTCCGTCCGCTCGACCCGCTCGCCATGGCCGCCGAAGGCGCGCGCATAGGCGGCGAAATCCGGATTGACGAGCTTGGTCGCCGAGACGCGGCCCGGATATTCGCGCTCCTGGTGCATGCGGATGGTGCCGTACATGCCATTGTCGACGACGACCACGATCACGCCGATGCCGTACTGCACGGCGGTCGCGAATTCCTGGCCGTTCATCAGGAAGTCGCCATCGCCCGCGAAGCAGACGACGACGCGATCCGGGTAGCAGCGCTTGGCCATGATGGCGGCGGGCGGCCCGTAGCCCATGGAGCCGCTGGTCGGGGACAGCTGCGTGCGCTGCCCGGTCATCCGCATGAAGCGGTGCACCCAGACGGCGAAGTTGCCGGCGCCGTTCGCGACGATCGCATCCTGCGGCAGCCGCTCGCGCAGCCACACCATCGCGTCGCCATACTGGAAGGCGCCGGGCTGCTTCTTGGGCGTCTCGGTCCGCTCCAGGTAATCTGCATGCGCCTCCGCCGTGGCCTGCAGCCACGGAACCTGGCGCGGCGGCTCCAGCCGGTCGAGCGAGGCCGCGAAGGCCGCAGGCGACGCCTCGATCGCGAGGGCCGGCTGGTAGACGCGGCCGAGTTCGGTCGCGTCCGGGTAGACGTGGACGAGAATCTGCTTCGGGTTGGGGATGTCGAGCAGCGTGTAGGAGGAGGACGGCATTTCCGACATCCGCCCCCCGACGAGGAGAAGGACGTCGGCCGACTTCACGCGCTCGGCGAGCTTCGGCCCGGGATTGATGCCGACATCGCCGGCATAGTTCGGATGGTCGGCCGGGAAGAGCTGCGCGCGGCGGAACGACGTCGCGACCGGCAGGCCGAACCGCTCCGAGAAGCGGACAATTCCCTCCCGGGCCGCCGCATTCCAGCGCGAGCCGCCGAGGATGACGAGCGGCTTCTTCGCACCTGCGAGGAGTGAGCCGAGTTCGTCGACCGATTGCGGCGCAGGCCAGGGCTCGACGGGCTCCACCCGCGGCGCATCCTGCACGCTCGCCGTCTCGACCAGCATGTCCTCCGGCAGCGCGATCACGACGGGGCCGGGCCGTCCCTGCATGGCGACCCGGAAGGCCCGGGCCACGATCTCCGGGATGCGCTCGACCTGGTCGATCTCCGTCGCCCATTTGGCGACCGTGCCGAAGACGGCGCGGTAATCGAGCTCCTGGAAAGCCTCGCGCTCCCGCATTGAACGGTCGATCTGCCCGACGAAGACGATCAGGGGCGTCGAATCCTGCCGGGCGATGTGGATGCCGGGGCTGGCATTGGTGGCCCCGGGCCCGCGCGTGACGAAGAGGATGCCGGGGCGGCCCGTCAGCTTGCCCTGCGCCTCGGCCATCATTGCCGCGCCGCCCTCGTTGCGGCAGACGAGGACGTCGATCTTCGCATCGTGCAGGGCGTCCAGCACGGCGAGGTAACTCTCGCCGGGCACGCAGGTCGCGCGCTCCACCCCCTGTGCGATGAGCTGGTCGACGAGGATCTGTCCCCCCGTCCGCGCTTCGCCCGACCCCATCCGATCCTCCGTGCCTTGCCTCAGGCCTCGATGCCGAAGCGTCTAGCGGCGCCCGAAAGACAAGGCCAGCGGCGGCGCACCTGAGCCCGCGCGATCCTCTCCTCCCGGCCGGCCTGTGCAGGCTCCCGATCCGCCACCCGGACGCGATTCCGAGCCCTTATGAAACCACGCGCCCCGGCCCGCGTTGTTAGCCCATCTGAGGTCTCTGATCGTTTGGAGACGATGCCCCGTCGGCTTCGGGCCGGCGGGGTTTTTCATGTCCTGCCGCCTGATCTCGGATGGCGGGAGGCCACTCTCCTGGTGGGGCGGGCTACCCTCACGAGTGGCTGGCGATGCGCCGCTTCACTCGCCTGACGAATGCCTTTTCAAAGAAGATCGACAACCACATCCATGCGCTGTCTACTTCGTCTGGTGCAACTTTTGTCGCATCCACAAATCGCTGCAGAACCTCGCCCGCGATGGCAGCAGAGATCGCGAACGCGCTGATGCATATTGAGGACCTGGTTGCGCTGATTGATGCCGCGAACCCGGTCCCGGCGAAGCGCCGAACTCATAGGAAGCGGGCGGCTCAAATTCGGCGAGGAATTTTTAACGCGGGAAATTGACACTCCAGCGCGAGTCGCCACATATACGGCTCATATCCGCTACGCCCGTAGGCGGGCATTATCGGAAGGCCCTCGCGCGGAAACGCCCGGGGGCTTTCTAGTGTCTGGAGCGACGATGGCGAAGCGCGTGGCGCTCCTGATCGATGGCGGGCACCTCCGAGTGCTCGTTAGGAAATCGGCCCAGCGCACGTACGATCCAGATTATATCGAAAAGGTCGCGCACGCGTGTGCACAGCCGGACGAAGAGCTTTTCCGCATCTACTATTATGATTGCGCGCCATTCACCGGCACAGCAAAATTACCGATCTCTCGCACTCCGAACCAATTTACTGGCTCTGGCGCTTGGCTGCACGAATTAGCGAGCCGCGACCTTTTTGCCGTCAGGCTCGGGATTTTAAAATTCCGAGGGTATGTGCTCGCCAGCCGACCGCCCGCGGGACAGCCGCTCGCGGATAATCATTTCCGGCCCGACTTTGAGCAGAAGGGCGTCGACATGCGGATAGGTCTGGACATCGCGACGCTCTCGGGCCTGGGGTGCGTCGACCGCATCATCCTAATCACGAATGACACGGACTGTATTCCGGCCATGAAGCACGGCCGGAAGGCGGGCATACAGATCGTCTTAATGGCGTTCCCGAACCAGCGTGTTGCTCCAGAGCTGAAGCACCATGCTGACTATCATCGGCCGTTCCCTGGCTGGCCGGCATAGTCGGAGCCCCTCGCTTCCGCGCCCGAACGCCTCCCGATCACACCTGCGACACTCCCCGACACCGCGACGGATTGACTCGGGAAGCCGGACGAGAACAAACTAGGAACAACACCACCGCGAGACCCTATCCGAGCAAGGCATGGAGCATGCCGGGCACAATATCGCTTTGTCCGATCTGCGCCGCCGGATCGTTGCGCTGGACCGCTCGGCCCGGGCGCGGCGGCCTGCGCTCGGCTTTGGGATCGAGGCGCTGGACGGCCACCTTCCCTGGGGCGGGCTGCCGCTCGGCACCCTGCACGAATTCGCCGAGAGCGGGCTCGAGGCGGAGCATGCCGCGGCCGCAACGCTCTTCATCGGCGGCTGCCTCGCGCGGCTCAGGGGGAGCGTCCTCTGGTGCCCGAGCTGAAGCAGGCGCTGGCCGAGTACGGACGCGACGACATCATGATCGTGGTCGGGGGCGTGATCCCGCCCGGCGACTTCGACGCGCTCTATGCGGCCGGTGCGTCCGCGATC
>NZ_JBMSEF010000033.1:0-28374 GCF_049446235.1 Enterovirga sp. CN4-39
GTTCCTCCGCCAACTTCTTCTGGCGCGCTTCCTCGGCCAACCGCTCCTGCTCGACCCGGCGCGCTTCCCCCTGCCGGCGCTCCTCTTCGAGACGGGCCTCGCGCTCGAGGCGCTGGCGCTCCCGAGCCTCGGCGGCTGCGCGTTCCTCGGCGAACTTCTTCTGCCGAGCTTCCTCCGCCAGGCGCTCCTGCTCCGCCTTCCGGGTCTCCGCTTGGCGCCGCTCCTCTTGAAGCCTGGCCTCGCGTTCCATCCGCTGCCGCTCCCTGGCCTCGGCGGCGGCCCGTTCCTCCGCGACCTTCCTCTGCCGCGCCTCTTCGGCCAGACGCTCCTGCTCGGCCTTGCGCATCTCTGCCTGGCGGCGCTCCTCTTCCAGCCGCGCCTCGCGCTCCAGCCGCTGGCGCTCCCGCGCCTCGGCAGCGACTCGCTCCTCGGCCAGCTTCTTCTGCCGCGCGTCTTCGGCCAGGCGCTCCTGCTCGGCCTTCCGGGCTTCGGAGCGCCGGTGCTCTTCTTCCTGAAGCTGTCTCTGACGTTCCTGCTCCGCGGCGGCGGCCCGCTCGCGCTCGGTCTGGCGCCGCGTTTCGGCCCGGCGTCGCTGCTCGTCCTGAAGCCGCTGCCAGGCCAGCCGCTCCTCTTCCTCCCGTGCCCGAGCGGCAGCGGCGGCGTCCGGCCGGTGCGCGAGCTGGAGCGTCGATGGCGGTTGCGGTTGCTCCGCCTGTTGCGGGTTCCGGTCGCCGCGGGCCACCCCGCGCGCTTCCAGACGCTGGATCATGTCCTTCGCATCCGGAACGAGGAAACTGTTCGGGTACTTGGCGATGAAGTCGCGAAGCAGCTGCGGATCGTTGCTGGCGCGCGCCTTCGGCCAGGCTTCACGCTCCGTCTCGCCCCGGTTGAGGTAGAAATGCCCGGGATACGACATCGACAATTCAGGCGTTTGCCGCCCCTGGGTCACCTGGTCCACGCTCATGCTGACGCGCTGGAACACCTGCGTGACGTCGAGCCCGGGCTCCTGCACGCTCTTCAGAAAGGCGCTGGTGAAGATGCTGTTGCGACCGGTGCCGTCATACGCAACCTGGTTGGCCTGAGTGGCATAGGCGACGATGAGGCCGCGCCCGCTGAGCTTGGCGAGGCCGGTCGAGGAAAAGGGGTCGCGGCTCCGGGTCGAGAGCGGGAGGTTGCGGCACGCATCCAGGATGAGGATGCGGGGGCCATCCGCCCGGTTCAGCTCCTCAACCACATCGTCGACACGGACGGTCTCGTATTCCAAGTCGAACTCGTCCTCGAGCCTTGCATCGACCGGGACAAGGTAGTTGCGGCCACGGTACTGGAGGCCGTGCCCGGCGTAGAACACCAGTGCCGCCTCCGCATTCTGCGCGGTGCGGGCGAACTGGCGAAGACTGTCCCTCATCTGCTCGCGGGTGAGGTCCGTGCCGCCGAGCACCGTAAACCCGGCCTGCTTCAGGGCCGAGGTGACGTCCTCGGCGTCGTTACGGGGGTTCGGAAGTGCCGGGAACTTCCGGTACACCGAGTTCCCGATGACGAGCGCGACTCTACGGTCTCCGGCAGCCCAGGCTGGCTCCGCAGCCAGGAGAAGGAATGCGCTGACAATCAGCGTCAGGAAGGCGCGCATGCACCGAGAGACACCAGGAATCTCCCCGAGGATACCGCCCACGGAGAGTCTAGGCAAATAGCGCCTCAGTCGAACGCCATGTCCTGATCAGATGACACACCGGTCTGGATCGGTGCCTGAGAGAACATGCTCGCGCCAGCCTGGAGAAAACGCATCGGATCGACTGGATTGCTACCGACCCGCGTCTCGTAATGGAGGTGAGGCCCGGTGGAGCGCCCGGTCGACCCGAGGAGCCCTATGACGGCACCCGGTGCAACGGCTTGCCCCGGCCCGACATTGAATGCCGACAGGTGGGCGTAGCGTGTCACGATGCCATTGCCGTGCTCGACCTCCACGAGGTTCCCATAGCCCCCCGAGACATCGGCCACGATCACGCGCCCTGCGCCAGCGGCCTTGACCGGGGTGCCGGCAGTGCCACGAAAGTCGACGCCGGCATGCATCGCCATCGCGCCGGTGAACGGATCCTTGCGGGAGCCGAAATTGCTGGTGAGGCTGTTCTCTGTCTCCACCGGCGCCCGGAGCGGAACGGTGTCGACAAGCTGCCGCCAGCGATCGAGCCGTGCGAATTCCAGCTCCAGCTCTGTGAGCTTGACATCAAAGACATTGGGAAGCGTCCGCCGCGAGGTCCGGGCCTGCCCGGGGGAGGATACCGGAAGCCCCTGTGGCTGCAGCGGAACTCCAAGGGTCGCGAGTGAGGCCTGGATCAGAGCCGTTCTGCTCTGCGCCCCGGCCGACAGCGCCCCAAGATAGCGAATCTGAGACGCTTCCAGGCGGTCCATGGAAGTCTCGAGCGCGCCGAACTGGTCCCGCAAGGGGAGAGTTTCGATCGCCGCGAGCACACGAGGCCTTCGCGCTGGTGCGGCTTCCTGGTGAAGCGGGTCGAGCGAGGTTCGCGGCTTCAATGTCGATGGCGGAGCATCCGCGCCGTTCGGTCCCCCCACGCGAACGGACGGCGTCTCGCCGGCGCCTCCTCGGGTCGGGAGGCTCCCGGGAGCGGTGTCGGGGCCGAGACCACGGCCGCCCACACCGCCCGCCCGGTCGGCCATGAGCATCAGCGTCGCCTGCTGGTTCTCGAGTTCAACCTGCCGGGAGATGATGTCCGCCAGCCGCCCGGACAGGCCATCCTGCTCAAGTACCTGATGGCTCGCTACCCCGACGAGCCGGCGAGTGAGCGCCTTGATCTTGTCCTCGTAGCCGGCCCGCAGCACCGCCTGCTCATCCAGCAGCAGCATTGTCTGGTTGCGGCCCGACCAGGCCAGCCACGACGCCACCCCTGCCCAGGCAAGCACGACCACGAACAGGATGGACCCGAGCAACCCGGAACGCCGTCGTGCGCTCGACCGACCCGGCCGCCGCTTGCCGAGCTCATGCGGCCGGACCCGGCCGGTCCCACCGGATGCTGGATGGACGTGCGGGCCGCGTGGCGCCTTGTCGTACGGCATCGACATCCCAGGCTGTCCGGTGGAGCGTCCGTCCCGCACGGTGCTGCATCACAGGACGACAGGACGAGCTCGCTTCGAGCCTTATAGCAAAAGGCCGCGCGCGGTTGAACGTTGGCTCTTCAGTGCGGTAAGCGGGTCAGCTCTGGGCCGCGACCTCCGTGGCGTACGGTTATATTCCATGCGATCTTCGGTCCGGCTGACGGTCTCCGTCCTTTGTCTGGGGCTTGTCGCGGGCGCAGCCTCAGCGCAGCAATCCCGGCCGGGTTCGGGGAGCCCTCAGCCCCAGCCGCGTCCTCCCGCAACCGCTCCTCAGACTGCGCCGCAGCAACCGCCGGCCGTACCGGCACAGCCGCAGCCGGTCCGCACGGAGATCGTCCCGCACGACAACTGGACCGTGACTTGCCGGGAGTTCGCCGACAAGCGGCGGAACTGCTCGGCCGTGCTTCAGGTCGTCCAGCAGCAGAACAGCCAGGTCCTGTTCGTCTGGGTGTTGGGAAAGAGCAACGAGGGCAAGCTGGTCAGCGTGCTCCAGACACCCACGGGCGTGACGCTGGCGCCGGGCATAGAGGTGAAGCTAGCGCGCGGTGCGCCGCGGAAGGCGACCTACGTCAATTGCGATCCGAGCCGCTGCGAGGCGACGCTCGAGCTGGACGACGCCTTCATCCGCGATGCCTCGGCGACGGAGACCGTGGAGGCGACGATGTACAGCAATGCCGGCCAGGGCGTGAAATTCACCCTGCCCTTCAAGGGCTTCGACAAGGCCGCAGCCGCGGTTCGCTGACCGGGGGCATCACCGCCCGGTGCCCAGCTTCGCCCGCGCTCCTTTGGGCGGAGCCAAGTCGCCGGTGGCCCGGGCCTGCATAGCCGCCGCCCTCTCCGCACACTCTGCGGGTGTTCCACGGCGCGCGACACTCCGCGTCGCGTGAGCGCCGCGGCCAGTCATTGCCCTGAGACGGTTCGACGCGTAACCGCCGCTCCGGGGCGAGTTCGTGGTGAACTCGTCCGACCCGGGCGACGTCGCCGCCGAACTATCGGCATCGCCGCCGTCGAAGGGCGCTCCGAGGCGGTCTGGCCTCAGAACTGGTACCGGACGCCGCCATTGACTGCGTAGCCCTCGAGCCTGTCGCCGAAGCGGAAGTCGCTCCGGATGTAGCCGAGGAGCGGCGTGTCGAGCAGCTGGCCCGAGACACCGACGCCGACCTGCCCGAACGTACCCACGCGGTCGGTGATGATTGGCACGAAGGCGTTCGGATCGACCGCGATATTGGCCGAGACGAAGCGCGAGACGGTGTTCCCGGCAAACTCGTTCCAGATGCTGGCCGTGATGAAGGGCTGCAGCGCCAGGCTCTCCGTCGCCTGGAACGCCGTTCCGAAGCGCAGCCCGAAGCGGCCGAGGATCGAGTCGATGTCCCGGAACTGCAGCACGCCGCCCGTCACCGGCAGGGAGCCGACATTGGTGTGCGTGTAGCTCATCGAACCCGAGGGTTCGATGAAGAAGGGCAGGTCCGATCCGAACAGGTTCTCGAAGTCGAAGCGGTAGCCCGCCGAGCCGGAGATCGAGTCTGAGCTGATCTGCTGCCGCGCGTTGTTCAGCCCAGCGAGCTGGTTGGAGATCCGCGCATTGAAGAAGTCGTGGCGGTACGACAGGTCGGAGAAGAACGGCCCGTTCGTCAGAGCGCCGTAGACCCCGATGAAGGGCACGTCGAACACGCCGCGGGTCGGCGAGCCGATCTTCTGCGTGCCGTCGGCAAAGACGGAGCCGCCCGTGATGCCGAGATGCAGGTTCCAGCCCGTGTTGTCGATGTTGAACACGCCCGTGTCGATGCCGACCTGCAAGCCGGCGAACGAGTTCTCCACCTTCACGGCCTGGCCGACATTCACGGCCCCGAAGGTCGATGTCGCCGTCCCCCGTACCGTGAAGTCGCCGCCCGAGCCGCGCGCCCAGAGGCCGCTCGCGATCGTGTTCGGCGTGATCGTCGGATTGGGGGCGACCTCCGCCTGCGCGGCCGCGGCTTGGTTCAGCTGCGCCCAGGTGCGCCGGGGGTCGGTGGAAACGCTCGAGGTCGCGGTGCACCGCGGATTGAACTGCGCGCTCGCTGCGCTGCAGTCCTCCTCGCCACTTGCGCTTGGAGCCCCGATGAAGGCTGAGACCGACTGGAAGAAGCCGACATTCAGCGACGTCAGGAGCGCGGAGATCGAGCTCGCGGCGCCAGACGCCGCGCTCGTGTTGAGGCGCGATGCGATCTGGAAGGAGCCGGGGGCGCTCTGCTCGAGTTCGTAGGTCACGAAGCCGTTGCCCTGGATGGGCTGGGCGAGATTGACCTGGCCCGCCCCGCCGCCGGACACGACGACCGGCACGGCCTGCGAGGAGAAGAACGTCGTGGCCGCGTTGTCGAGCCGGTTCAGGACAAGGGTCGCCTGGCCATTGTTCTGCCCGTTGATCCGCACCTGGTCGGCACGACGGTTCGCAGGGCTGAGGTCGATGTCGAGCAGGATCTGTGACCCCGCCGCGCCGTTGTAGTTGCCGGTCAGCGTCAGCGAGTCGACGGGCTGGTTGTTGACGAGCGACATGACGCCGTTCGCGCCATTGTTGAAGGTCGCCGCCCCAATGACCGCGTTACTCGGCGCCGCCCCGCTCTGCGGCACCGCCTGCAGGTAGCCATTGTTGTTGAACACACCGATGCCGGAGAGGGTGCGGCCCTCCAGGAATACGCCGTTACCCGCTCCTTGCGCGCCCGTGTTCGTGAAGGTTGCGATCGAGCCGGACAGGTCAGCCGCGGTCAGGATTGTGCGACCGCTATTGTTGAAGCTCTCCAGGCCGTTGAGCGCGCTTCCGCCCGCCACGACGTTAAAGGCGCCGGCATTGTTGAGCGTCTCAGCCCCGGCGAGCGTCGACGCGCCCTGGTAGTTCCAGGTGCCGCTATTGTTGGCGGTCGTCGTCGTGCCGGCGGCGCCCGCAAAGGCTCCGTTGACGACGCCCGTGTTGCCGGCCGTCAGGCTGCCGGCGGTGTTCGCGAAGATTAGCCCGCCGGTGCCGGCCGTCCCGGCATTTGCGAATGTGGCACCGCCGGGTGCGGCCCCGATGCTGATCCCGTCCCGTATCAGCCCGGAGGCCGTATTCGTGGCCGTCGTATTCCCGGTCAGGGTGAGAAGGCCGTTCACGATCCCCGTATTGATGAAGCTCGGTGTGCCGATCGACGAGGTGACGGCGAGGGTGCCGTTGTTGGTGAACGAGGTGGTGGCCGTGTTCGCGCCGGCCGCCGTGTAGGTGCCGTCATTGACCACGGTCGCGCTCGCCAGGGTACCTGCGGCAGCCTGGTTGTAGGTCCCGCCCGCGGCGTTGGTGAAGCTCGTCGCGGCGAGTGTTCCGCCCGTTTGGCTGAACGTGCCGGCGTTGGTGGCCGCAGGCGTCGCCACGGTGCCGCCGGAAAGGTTGAACGAGGCCCCGGCATTGTTCGCGACGGACGTCGTGCCGTTCAGCGCGCCGCCGCTCACGTTGAACGTGCCGGCATTCGCTACTGTCGCGGCCGTGCTCGTCCCGCCGGCGACGTTGAAGACGGCACCGGCGGCGTTCGCGATGGAACCGGCGCTGAGCGTACCAGCCGTCGTGAAGGTCGCGCCGGCATTGTTGGTGACGGCGCTGGCCGTCGCGACCGTGCCGCCCGCATTCAGCGCGAAGGTCGCGTTGTTCGTGAGCGCGCTCGTGCCCGTGATCGAACCGCCCGCCAGAACGGCCAGCGTGCCGGAATCCACACTCGTCAGCCCCGGATAGGTGCTCGCGCCGCCGAGTTGCAGGGTGCCGCCGCCGATCTTCCGCAGCCCGATTCCGGCATCGCCAGTGATCGCCGCGTTGACCGTGGTCGTGACGCCCCCGTCGATGTTGACGAAGCTCTGGCCCGGCGTCGAGAGCGGGTCGCCGGTCAGGTTCAGCGCGTTGGCGCCGGACAGCGCCAGCGTGTAGCCGTCCGTGGTGAACTGCACTCCCTGGACGTTCACCGTCGAGCCGAGCGTCACGGTGCCCGCCGTCCCGCCGAACACGGCGACCTGGTTCTGCCAGGAATCGTTCACGGTCGAGGCGAGCGGGTCGTAGACCCAGTTCGTATTCGCGTTGCTCCAGGTGCCGGTGCCACCCTGGGCGCCGGCAGCGGCGCCCGACAGGTCGGCGCCGTCCCAGAACTGCACGGCTTGGCCGCCGAGCGAGATGCGGGCGTTGACCTGGGTGGTCGGGCCCGGAACGGGCGACACGTAGACGAAGGCGGTTCCGTTCGTCGCAGTGACCGTCGTGAAGCCCTGGTTCGCGCCCGCCCCCGGCGTGAAGGCGCCGCCAACGTTGTAGAGGCGGTAGGCGCCGCTTACCGCGGCGTTCTGCAGCGTCAGCGTGCCACCGTTGATCGTCAGGTTGTTGGTGACGTTCACGAGGTCGTTGCTGGCGCCTCCCGCAACGTTCACCTGCCCGAGTTCGAACACGTTGTTCGAGCCGGCATTCACGACCAGGTTGGACACCGTGATCGTGCCCGGGCTGTTGCCGGCCGCGAAGGTGCCGCCGTTGTTCACGTTGACCGTGCCGGCGATGGTGCCGACCCCGTCGACGGCGCCACCCGCATTGACGTTCGCGGTGGCCGCGCTCCCAGCGGTGTCACCGAAGGTGCCGTTCACCCGAACCGTGCCGCCATTGATGTTCGCCGTGCCGGTGAACTGGGCGCCGGCTCCGTTCGCGCCCGTGAGCGTCAGCAGATCCGCGCCGGCCTTGTTAACGGTGCCTGCTCCCGCGAGGCGACCCGCATAGGTCTGGTCGCCGAGCCCGCCGGCGATGTTGAGAGTCCCGCCTGCCCCGACCGACGTCACCGAAGCTGCCGTGCTGCCCGCGATCCCGCCGATCGAGAACGCCTGCCCTGCCCCGACCGCCACACCGGCCGCGGCCGTCGAGTCGTTTGTGAGCAGCGTCACGCCCGTAAAGGGTCCGCCATTGACGTTGAGCGTGCCCGCGCCCGTATTCGAGAAGGTGCTGTTGCCCGTCAGCGGCCCGGTCACGTTGAACGTGCCGGCATTCGCGATCGCGCCCGAGATCGTTCCCTGCGCATTCACGGCGCCGGGCGCGGTGTTGCTGACGCCGCCGTTCAGGGCGCCGCTCGTGGCGAGGGTGCCGCCGGCGACGACGGCGCCGCCATTGATCGTGCCGGCATTCGTCGTCGTCCCGGCAGTGTTCGACAGGCCGCCGTTCAGGATGCCGCCCACGTTGTTGTTGAGCGCCCCGGAATTGGTGATGACCGTAGCGGACGTCACCGTGCCGGCATTGGTCAGCGTACCGCCAGCATTGTTGGCGAAGGACGCGACTCCGAGAGCGCCGCCGGCGCCGATCGTCGCAATGCCCGTGTTCGTCAGAGCGCCGACGCCCGTGAACGCGTTCGCGCCGACCGCCAGCGTTCCGGCATTGCCGAAGGTGCTGCCATCGTTGGTCAGGGCGCCCGCGACCGTGAACGTCCCGCCGGCATTGTTCGCGATCGCGCCGTTCACCTGGCCAGCCGCGTTCACGGCCGCCGAGTTCGTCAGCCCGCCATTGATCACGCTCGTCGCGGTGTTCGTGTCCAGCGTCCCGCCGCTCACATTCACGCCGCCATTGATCGTGCCGGCATTCGTCGTCGTCCCGGCAGTGTTCGACAGGCCGCCGTTCAGCACGCCGCCGGCGTTGTTGTTCAGCGTCCCGGTATTCGCGATCACGGCCGACGACGTCACCGTCCCGGCATTCGTGAGCGTGCCGCCAGCCGCATTCGCGAGCCCGCCATTCGCGGCGAGCGTTCCACCGGCCAGGATGTTGGCAGCCCCGGCATTCGTGACCAGGCCCGCGACGGAGTAGTTCGCCCCGCCGCCATTCACGGTCAGGTTCGCGCCTGCCGCATTCGCGAAGGTGCTGTCGGTGGTGACGACGGCGCCCGCGCCGACCGCGAAGGTGCCCGCATTGTTGGCGATCGCCCCATTGAAGGCTCCGCCATTGGCATTGACGGTGCCCGTGTTCGTGGTTCCCCCGTTCGTGGCGCCGGCCGTCTGGGCGTAGGTGCCCGAATTCGTCAGGCCGCCATTCACGGTACCGGAATTCGAGACCGTTCCGGCATTGTTCGTGCCCGTGGCCGTCGCCAGCGTCCCGGCATTCGTCAGGAAGGCGCCGGCCGCGTTGACGATGTTGCCCGCGCCGAGCGACGCCCCCGCGGCCACGTTGACGCCCGGGTTCAACGTTGAATTGTTCGTCAGCGTGGTGATGCCGGTGAGCGAGCCGCCCGTGACGCCGAGCGTCGCCGTGCCGTTGTTCGTGAACGTGTTGTCCGCCGTGAGCGCCCCGGCCGAAACAGTGAACGAGCCCGCGCCATTGTTGGCGATCGCCCCCCCGAAGGCGCTCGTGCCAGTGACGCTGATAATACCCGTGTTCGTCGTGCCGCCGTTCGTGGCGCCGGCCGTCTGGGTGTAGGTGCCCGAGTTCGTCAGCCCGCCATTCAGCGTGCCTGCGTTTGTGGCCGTCCCACTATTCGTCACGAGGCCGCCGACCGTGCCCGAATTCGTGAAGATGGCGCTGTTCGTGACCGCCCCGGCAAGGGAGCCGCTGAGATTGAGCGTTCCTCCCGAAACGGTGGTCAGCCCCGTGAACGTGTTGGTTCCTGATAGCGTCAGGGTCTGGGCACCAGTCTTGTTGAGCGCGCCCGCCCCCGTGATCGCACCCGCATAGGTCGCATCCGCCAAGCCCGTCACGTTGAGGACGCTGTTGGCCGCCGCGAGGTTCAGGACGGACCCAGCCGTCGTTCCGGCGAGCCCGCCGACCGTCAGGGTGCCTCCCGCCCCGACCGTTACGCCCGCCGCCGCCGTCGAATCGTTCGTGAGGATTGCGATGCCGGTGAGCGTGCCGCCGGCCGCGATGGTGATCGTGCCGGCACCCTGATTGAGCAGATTGTCTCCGCCGACCGTAACGGTCGTGCCCACCCCGCCGTTGAGGTTGATCTGGCCGGCATTGGTGATCGGCTCACCACCGGCATTGTCGGAATCCGAGTTCAGCGTGCCGTTGCCGGCAAAATTGTAGACGCCGGTCGCCAGATTGTTGATCGCTCCCGCATCGGCGACGACGCCGCCATTCGCGACGTTCGTGGTTCCGGCATTGTTGATCGTGTTGCCGGTGCCCTGGAGCGTGCTGCCAGCCCCGACATTGATGACCGTGCCGGCGCCCGTCGAGATCGTCCCTGCCGAGAGTGTCGCGCCCGCGGCGATGTCGAGCGTGGACACGAAGGCGCCGGTGCGCGTCAACGACAGCGCGCCCGCCCCAAGTGTCTCGCTACCATTGACCGTAAAAGTCGCGTTGCCGGTCGTCGCCGTCAGCGAAACGTTGGTGGCGCCCCCCTGCAGAGCGCCACCATCCGTCAGGAACGTCCCCTCGTTGATCGTCACGCCCGGCGACAGGATCGTCCCTGCGCCCGTCACGTTGAGGCTACCGCCCGCGACGATCGTCGCGCCCGCGTAGGTATTCGCGCCTGTCAGATTGAGTGTGCCTGTACCGGACTTCGCCAACCCACCGGCTCCCGAGACGATGCCGGATTGGGTAGCCGTCCCGCCGGCATCGTTCTGGGTGAAGCCGACTGTCCCCCCGATCGAAACAGTCTGCGCGTTCGTGATGCCATTCGCGTAGTCGACGGTGGTGCCGGAGGCCGCGTTGAGGCCGCTCGTGCCGAGCGCATTGTTGTTTGCGAGTCGAAGCGTGCCAGCGCCAAGCTGGGTCGTTCCGCCATAGGTATTCGCCCCCACCAGCGCGAGCGTGCCGGCACCGCTCTTCACCAGCGCGTCCGCGCCCCCGCCCCCGGAAACGACTCCGTTCAGGGTCAAAGTCTCCCCGTTCGAATCGATGGTGTTGGTTCCCCCGGACAGGGTGATCGCGTTGGCGAGCGTCGCGCCTCCTGCTGCCGCCTGGAGGGTGGTGCCCGCGGCCATCGCCAGGGCGCCGGTCCCGAGCGCACTGCTCCCTCCCACGGCGAGCGTGCCCGCAGTCAGTGTCGTTCCGCCCGTGTAGGTATTCGCGCCCGTCAGCACCAGCGTGCCCGAATTGGTCTTCGCGAGCGCGCCGGCATCGATGATGATGCCGGAGTAGGTATTCGTCGTGCCGTTCAGATCGATCGTGAGCGTCCGCCCGGCGTTGATCCGCACCTGTCCGCCCGTCCCGGTCAGCGAGGCGATCTGGGCGGATGCGTCGAACTGGGCTTCACCGCCGGTCACCGCAACCGCGGAGGCGGTATTGACCGCTCCAGAGAAGCGCAACACGCCGCCGGAGACACTGTAGCTGGTCGACGCGGCGGTTGAGCCAGGAGCGAAAGAGAGGTTACCGTTCTGAACCTCCGTCGGCCCGGTATATGTCTGGTTGCCGTAGAGAAAGACCCCGCCCGCACCGGCCTGAATGAGGCCACCGCTGCCGCCGATGACGCCGCGATAAGTCGTCAATGCCGGTCCGCTGATCGTCAGCGTCGCGCTGCCGAGCGTGACCGCGCTCGTTCCAGCAATATCCTCCAGCGAAGCGATCGTCTGGTTGAAGCCGTTCAGGGCAAGCGTGCCGCCGGTCATCACCACGTTGCTGGCAGCCGAGAACGTGTTGGTCGCACCCGCCTGCAAGGTACCGGCAGCGATCGAGGTGTTGCCCGTGTAGGTATTGGCGCCCGTCAGGATCAGTGTGTTGGCGCTATTCTGGATGAGACCGCCTGTGCCAGTGATCGCACTGTCAACCGTGGTTCCGCCCGCCGCCGCGTTCAGCTGAGCCGTGCCGGTCACGGCGAGATTGCCAGTCAGGCCTGACGTAGCGGCTCCGAAGTTGATGACGTTCGTGCCAGCCGTGAACGTGATTGCGTTCCCGCCGCCTCCGCCTGCAATCGTGCCGGCTTGGTTGATCGTCAGGTTGGAGCCCGTGACGCCCGCACCACCGGCTCCGCTCAGGCCGGCAGGCGTTCCAGCACCTCCGGCACCGCCTGCGCCGCCCGTTATGGCCGCGTTGTTCTGGAGGGTATTGCCATCCCCCATGACCACGCCCGCACCGCCGGCCCCACCATTCCCGCCGGCCCCGGTCTGAGCGGCCGAGCCGACGCTGCCAGCGCCGCCGGCTCCGCCCGTGCCACCCGAAATCGTGCCGTTATTGGTGATCGTGAGCCCGGCACCCGTGACGACAGTACCCGAGCCACCATCGCCCCCGCCTCCGCCGACACCCGCCGTGGACCCGCCTCGCTCAGCTGCACCACCGGCGCCGCCAGCGCCACCTTGAACCCCGCCCGCAGTGGCGAGATCGGCCCCGACCGCCCCGACACCATGGCCGCCCGCACCGCCACCGCCGCCCCCGATGCTTCCACCAAGACCGCCGGAAAGGAAGCTACCTCCAGCACCACCCGCTCCGCCGATCGGAGCCACAATCGTACCGCTGGCTCCGCCGCCACCACCGGCAGCCCCACCCGAACCCGCCGTCCCAGCTCCTCCCGCACCGCCCGGGGCCGTTCCGGCGGCCCCACCAACACCGGTCCCACTGCTCGAAGGCGCCCCGGCCTGCCCGACGTCGCCCCCCGCTCCGCCGTTCGAGTAGTTACCCGACCCGCCGGCTCCACCGGCCGCCCAGGCAGACGTCCAGATCGGGGCCAACCCGGGAACTGCGACCACCCCGATCGTGATGCCGACAAGAGCCGTCGAAGTGAGAAGCGCCATCCGATAGGCCGCGGCTGCGCCTCGCCGACGAGCCGCGCGACACGTCCTGCCGGAGCCCACCTGCTTCGCATTCGAGTCGTCGACCGACATCCGTTGCCCCAAAACTTGCGTCCGCGTCCGCAGCCAAAATTCGTCCCATCCTGCGTATGATGAGATCCGTGGAGTCGCAATCGCGCACAGATTGCGCATTCATCTGGCCTGCACCCTGTCCTCTTTATGGAAGTCTTGCTCTGCAACGATTTGCAGCGAACCCTCCCATCAAAAACTGGGAGGCCAGAGCGAACAAAAGTTCATCGCTGTCACTATGCCGCAACATCGCGACTCTCTACACCGGATCAGGCAGCCAGCACTCAACTCGACTTGAACCGAGGCTTGAGGGCTGTCAGGCACGACTTCATGCAGCATTCTAGCGATTTGCTGCTGGCGTTTCCCGCTTGGAGAAGGGCAGACGGGATGGCGCCGTCCCCTGACGCTCTCAACGACGATCGCGAACCCCCGGAATGCACCTCGTCCAGCTCCTGCTGCCGCTCTACGACAATGAAGGAACGCGCTTCGCCCCGGAATTCTTCGCCGCCATCCGCGACGAGCTCGCGACGCGGTTCGGCGGCATCACCGCCTTCTCGCGAGCGCCGGCGGAGGGAGTCTGGGAGGCAGGCGGCTCACGCCAGCGGGACGACATCGTGGTCTATGAGGTCATGGTCGAGGATATCGACGGAGGGTGGTGGCGCGCGTACCGGGTCAGGTTGGAGGAGGTCATGCGACAGGACGCGATCGTGATCCGGGCACAGGACATGCGTCTGCTGTGAGCTCCTCGCCGGAGAAGGCAGCTGGAGATCGCCGCCTGTGACAGGATCAATGGTCAACTCTCTTTCCGGCCCGCAGGCTTTCGCCCGCATTGCCGGCCTCGCCGATGTGCTGATCGACTGCGTCCACAACGGCGCGTCCGTCAGCTTCATGGCGCCTCTCTCGCGAGAGAAGGCGGAGGCTTTCTGGCGCATGGTGGCAGAAGAAGTCGCCCAGGGCGCGAGGATCCTTCTCGTCGCGGAGGAGCCGGAGACGGGCGTTGTGCTCGGGACGGCGCAGCTCATCCTGGAGCAGCCCGAGAACCAGCCGCATCGGGCGGATCTCGCGAAGATGCTCGTCCGCTCGGCTGCACGACGGCGCGGCATCGGGGCCGCACTGATGCGGGCCGCCGAGGATGCGGCGAGGCGCGCCGGCAAGACCCTCCTGGTCCTCGACACCGCGAGCCCCGAGGCGGAGCGTCTGTACGAGCGGTCAGGCTGGATACGGGTCGGCAGCGTGCCAGGCTACGCGCTCCTGCCTGACGGCAACCCCTGCGACACGGCGTACTATTACCGGCAGCTCTGACCTGCCGAGCGCCACAGGGAATTGCGCCCCGGCTCCGGATGCGCGATGGGAACGGCATGTTCCCCGACCGGCTCACCGAAGGCTACCGCGGCTTCCTCGAACGGCGCTTCGCGGGCGAGCGCTCCCGCTACGAGATGCTGGCCAACCAGGGCCAGCGGCCCGAGATCATGGTGGTCGGCTGCGTCGATTCCCGCGTCTCGCCCGAGGTCATCTTCGATGCCGCGCCGGGCGAGCTCCTGGTCGTCCGCAACGTCGCCAACATCGTGCCGGCCTACGAGCCCGACTCGCAGACGCAGCACGGCACCAGTGCAGCTCTCGAGTTCGGCGTCCAGGCCCTGCGCGTGAAGCACATCGTGGTGCTGGGACACGCGCTGTGCGGCGGCATCCGGGCCTTCGCGGACGAGCAGGAGCCGCTCTCCCCCGGCGACTTCATCGGGCGCTGGATGTCTCAGATCGCGCCCGCGGCCGCGAGCCTCGGCCCGGCTCCGTCCGGAGCGGAGCGCGCGGATTACCTGACGCGGCTAGAATTCGCCTCCGTCGAGCTCAGCCTCAAGAACCTGATGACCTTCCCCTGCGTCCGGATTCTGGTGGAACGGGGCAAGCTGCAGCTGCACGGGGCTTATTTCGGCGTCGCCACCGGCCGCCTCCTCGTGCGCAACCCCGACAGCGGGCAGTTCCAGCCTGTCGCGGGAGCCGAGGCAGCGAGCCCACTCGCGGCCATCCGGTGCAGCGACGCCTGAGCCAGACGCCGCCCGGAGACGCCTCCCTCACCCCCAATGCGTGACACGAGCTGCAGAATTCGGCTATGGCTGCGGCGCCCTTGCGCACGGGCCTGTAGCTCAATGGTTAGAGCCGGCCGCTCATAACGGTCTGGTTGCAGGTTCGAGTCCTGCCGGGCCCACCACGCATTCCGCTCGAACCTGCGGTTTTACCGTCGGCACAAGAGACGCCGCTTTATCAAGGACTTAGCGGGCCGCGGCTCGCCTGTGTCGCTGAACCTGCGTCTCCGGGTGGTTAGATTTGCTTCGCCGGGACTTCCGTCTCCGATGCTCTCCAGAAGTGATTCCCGAATCCACCGAGCATCGCCGCGGGCGTTGAGGTTGACCGGTCAGCTCTGATCCGGCGTGCTTCTCATCCGGCGAAGAGCAAGGAGATGCAGCCCGCCTCCGGCCGCAACGCAGAACAGGATGACGGCGAGGCAGGCCGTGATGGATGCGCCGCTCGTTAAGGCGACCAGCTGGCTCACGAGCCCGCCCGAGATGATGCCGGCCCCAACGACGTTCAGCCACGTCGAGGTAAGTTGTTGCTGGTGTTGGTTGTGCATCCGGATCTCCTGAGCCGGATGAACGCTATAGGATTATATGCTTGAAGTCAAGGAACTCAGGCAATCTTTCCTAAGCCGATCCCGAGCCTCTTCCGCTGCTCCGACCAGGCCAGCGGGGGGTCGGTGAGATCGCGAAGCGCGATCCCATGCGGAAGCCGGCCCGCGATGGCGGCTTCCACGATGTCCGGCGCGAGGCTCGCAAGCGAGAGGGTGGCGTTCACCTGGCGTCGGGAGCAGCCCTCCCGGTCCGCGATCGCGTCCGGGCCATCGATCTTGCCGGTCGCGAGTTCGTCCAACCAGCGGCGCCCCTTCGCGATGGATTGCAGCAGCGTCGCGCGGGTCTCGACCCGCATCGGTCGTGCGGGACCGTCCAGCCCGGGCACGGCGATCACCTCCCGATGTCGTCGCGAGGACGAGGAGCGCCAGGGTATGGTTGTGCAATCAGGCTCTTCGTCTTGGAGGTGGGTGCTCAGCCTCACTCGGATCGCGTCCGGGCCGATCTCGATCCGGGCGACGGAGGCGGTGATGAGGTCCTGGTCGGGTGCTTCGGACAGGAGACGGTTCCGGAGAGCGGCGAGCACGACCCCTTCGATCTCGGCGGCAGCAACCCGCCGAACGGATCCGGCATCGGCGGGGTGCCCATCGATCAAGGCTCGGCTGACATAATAGCGGTATCGGATGCCAGCCTTCCTGGCGTGGCTCGGGCTCATCAGGTTCCCGCGATCATCGAAGAGCTTGCCGGCGAGGAGCGCGCCGGAGCGGCCGCCTCTGACCGGCTCACCATTCCGCTGCTCTGTCAGCTTCGCCTGCACGGCCTCGAACAGCTCGCGATCCAGGATGGCCGGGTGCTCGGCAGGATGGACCGCTCCCTTGAAGGTGATCTCGCCGAGGTAGAAGCGGTTGCGAAGCAGGTAGGCGAGCGGGCCGCGCGTGAACGGGATCCCGCCCCGGACCCGCACGCCATCGCGGATCAGCGCCTTCGTGACGGTGCCGCGCTCACGCAGGTCGACCAGGAGCTTCCCGATCGAGCCGAGCTCGAGATAGCGCCGGAAGATCAACCTGACCTGCTCGGCTTCCGCCTCGACGATGGCGAGCTTCTTGTTCTCCACCCGGTAGCCGAGCGGGACATTGCCGCCGACCCAGAGCCCCCGGCGCTTGGAGGCCGCGATCTTGTCCCGGATGCGCTCACCCGTGACCTCCCGCTCGAACTGGGCGAAGGAGAGCAGCACGTTCAGCGTGAGCCGCCCCATGCTGGTTGTCGTGTTGAACGCCTGGGTGACGGACACGAACGACACCCCGTGTGCATCAAAGAGCTCGACGAGCTTGGAGAAGTCCGCGAGACTTCGCGTGAGCCGGTCGACCTTGTAGACGACCACCACATCGATGCGGCGGGCCTGGAGGTCCGCGAGGAGCTGCTGCAGGGCGGGTCGGTCCAGCGACCCGCCCGAGAAGCCGCCATCATCGTAGCGGTCGCGGATGAGACGCCAGCCCTCATGCGCCTGGCTCTTGATATAGGCCTCCGCCGCCTCGCGCTGGTTGTCGAGCGAGTTGAACTCCTGGTCGAGCCCGTGCTCGGTCGAGACCCGGGTGTAGATGGCGCAGCGAAAAGCAGGACGAGCGCTCACCGGGCAATACTCCGATCCTGTGGTCCCTTGACGTTCTCCTTCTGTCTCAGGCCGAAGAAGCGCGGCCCGGACCACTTCGTCCCGGTGATCGCGAGAGCGACCTCCGAGAGGCTGCCGTAGGTTCCTCCGTTCCAGGCGAAGCCCTCAGACAGTGTCATCACGTGGTGGCGCACCCCCTGCCACTCGCGGACCAGCACGGTCCCTGGCTTCTCCTGCCGTTCCGGCACGGGCACGGCACCGCCCTCCCCGATCCGGTGGAGAAGCCGAACGCTCTCGCGCGAGAGATCCCCGAATGCCTCCGCCTGGATGCGGTAGGCAAGCATCCGGAGAAGCAGCGCGGCCGATACGTGCCTCGGGGCAGGCTTGCCCGTCAGGGCCCGCCAGCGAGCGCGCAAGGCGACCGCGTCAAGGTCGCGCAAGCTAGCGACCTCGGCCTCGACGGCCGTCACCGCACGGCTCATCCCGCGACCGCCTGGACGCTGTCAGCCACGCCCCTCCCACGGCGTCGGCGCGAGCGGGTCTTCGTCGTGGCGGCGCTGGGTGTCTCCGCGTCGGCTTGCTCCGGCTCCGCCTCAATCGGACCGGCAGTCACGGCGATCCGGTAGGTGCCGGTCCCATCCGCACGTGTGCTTCTGGTGAGAGCTGTGCCGGCCGAGCGGAGCCGCGACAGCGCTGCCCTGGTCGTATGTGGGAGCCAGCCGGTTGCATCCATGAGTTCACCGATGCTCGCCCCCTCCCCTCGCCGCAGCAGATCCAGGATCATCGTCTGCTTGGTGGCAGGACGCGGCGTGGCATCTGTCTCTCCGTTCACCCGCTTCTGCCGCGGCGGGCGAAGCCCGACTGCCCGGTACCCAGCCGGGGTGAGCGCGTGCCCGCCATCACCGACGCGGATCAGCCCGTCGCGCTCGAACCGGCCGAGGAGCCGCTGCCGGGTTGTGGGCTTGGTTGCCTCCGGAAACTCGAGAGCGCCTCCCCGTCCAGCGGCCTCCACCAGGATGGCTGTCTCAGTCTTGCTCAGCGTGATCATCTCTCTGCTCCAACCCGGGATCAGCCCCGGCACCGACCCGGCCCCGCAATCGGCCAGAAGGCCGGCGGGGCGGAGGGAGGAGCAGGCCTAACACTGCTAAGCGGGAGCGGAGCGCTCCGTCTCCCGGCCCATGCGGCTCAGCAGGCACATGGCCCCATGCAGGGTGCTGACCTGATGAAGGAGTTCGTCAAGATCCATCGCGATCCGGACAGCTTCGCGTTCCGAGCCGCTCTCGGCACACGCAACCGCCCCCTTCGCGATCGCGGCCGCCTCCGTCAGCCTGGTGCTGATCTCGGTCAGGCATCCCGTGATGCTTAGGCCCGCAGCGCTCATTCGTGTCTCCCGTCACCTCGACGGACAGCACTGACGCTCTGTTCGCGACGACAGTCCAGCGGAAGAGCGAGGCCATGCTACAAGGTCGCAGAAGACAGGGGGCGTGCGCCTTGAAGCCGTCCGCGAGGGGCAAACTTGACCCATTGCAGGCATCGGGAGCGTCCGCTCTAGGGCGGGCTGACTGGCGGTTCAGCCAACCAACCGATCTGACCCTTAGCCGAAGTTGGCAGGGTCGGGTTCGGGGCAGGAAGGCAAGCGTGGCTGAGCCTCAAGACGGTTCAGACGTTCGCCGGGCATTCGGGACTGAAAATGACGATGGACCGTTATGGGCACATGTTCCTGAGCGAGGATAACCGGGCGGCAATAAATCGGTTGGCACCGACACTAACACCAGAGTAGATAATCGTTTCACTTGCTATACAAGCAGCCTGCTTAAATATATTTACGGTAGTCAGAGCTGACGGACTGACCTTCGTTTATGTATTTCAACACCTCACCAACCTTCCGCGCCGCGCGGATAGGTATAGGGAGTCGCTGGTTCATCTGGGTAGAATTCCAGTTTATCTTCGTCAGCGAGAGAATTTCCTCGGCGACCTGGGCCGGGGTGCTGTCGCTGCTTTTGTGCGGGCACAGCAGCAACGGGTGCGGCACGTATAGGCCCGGATAGGTGCCGTAGTACGGGATGCTTCCGTTCGTATAGAGCAGGCCCTTCCCGTCGAGCTCAACGAACGTTCCCCGCAGCACGGGGTAGTCTCCGTCGCGCAGGATTTTCACGCTGTAGGATTCCTGCACCCAGACGAGGTCGCGCAGTTCCGTCTCCGCTTCGTCGAGCGCGCGCAGAATGCCATCCGCTTCCTCGTCGCGGAACCGGGAGGTTTTAAGGATGATCACGCGCGCAGGCGCATGCTTGTGATGATCCCGGTAGGCGCGCAGCGCGTTCCGCACGAGGGTATAGGCGTCCTCTTCCGTCATGTAGGGATGGCGGCCGCGCGATTCCGTCTGGGCGCGGTTACCCTTCAGGATGAAGCCCTTGCCGCGTTCGTCAAACATCTGGGCGGCGCTGGTCCAGAGCTGCTGCCCGCTCACGTCCCGGTAGAAGCTGACGCCGATGTAGCACGCACGGAATTCGCCCTGTTTAGGCAGACGGCGCCACGGAATGCGCCCGGTGCCTTTGTAGTACAGCGTCGCCATCAGGTTCCATGTACGGCCTGCCTCGTTCTGGATCTTGCGCTCACTGCTCTCCTTGATCTTGCGCGGGATCTTCGCGCTCTCGTCGATCACATCCTCCCACACGATCTGGATGGGAAAGGTCAGCGGCATCGCCCGCGCCTTGAGAAGGCCTCGGAAATTCGGCGCGTCCGGCCCGCCGCTATCGTCCTTCTCGGTCGTGCTCTCCGCATCAGTCCGCGCGTTCCAGACGCGTTCTATCAGCGCGACGGGAAGCGCGATGATCGCGACGTCCGGGCGGTCGCCACTATCGTCGAGCGATTGCAGCTGCGCCAGGATCGCCTCGACCGCCATTTCGACCGCTTTCGCATGATCCGGCTCTTTGACGATTTTCTCGATCTGCGCCTTGCTCAGGGCCCGCGTAGCTCCTGCTGAGACATCGAATTCGCAGCGGAACGGATTGCGGTTCCTCAGACCGGGAAAATTCGGGTGCATGTTTGGATGCGTTTCGGATTCCGATTCAAACCCGTCGGCGGCGCGCTGCAGATAGTTTCTGGTCGACTCGACGGTCTTGGCGTCGCCGACGACGCCGATGCGGACCTTGTCGCCGAGCGGCGCCTGGAGTGGCCCCGCTTCGGTCAGGCCAAGGCGCGGATCGGAATGGCTGTGTTCGCCGCCGAACTCAAGCAACGGCTCGTCGAAGATGCGGCTCTCGAACTTCATGAGGGGATCAGCTCCGGCTGGCCGCCGGACGCCTTTCCTTTCGCCTTGGGCTTTCCCCACACGTCTTCCGGTACGGTCGTGGGGAGGTCGATTTCGGGGAAGGGGTCGAACCGGAGCACCGGCGGTGGAGCGTCGTTGTCCGACGCGAACAAGCCGGTATCCCGCCGCTCGTATCCGGTGAGAAAACGGTGCCACATGATGACCTGCCCGCGCAGCGAGGCGTTGTTGTCGAGGCGCTTTTTCCCGGACAGCAGGGCGTGCGGGTAAGAATGGCGCTGCAGGCCGTCAGTCGTGAAGTGATAGGTCGGGTTCACCATCAGGAACCACTGGTCCATCAGGCACTCGAATCTCGGGATAAAGGCATGGTGGCGGACGAAGGAGATCTTCTCCGGCGTCTTTGGATGCCGGACGACATTGACGACGTCCGCCTCGGTCTTGTTCTTCGCCGAACGATACTGGAACGTCCGCGGCTGATTGCGCTCCAGCGCCTGGAAGTAGAGGAGTTTGCCGTCCTTATCCCAGGCCAGATCATTTCCGAATTGGTGGCGCAACGTCTGACGGAGGAGAAATGAAAAGTTGTTCTGCTCGTCGATATCCTGGTGAAACGCCAGTTCGCGCGTTTCGACTGCCTCAACCTGGTCGAGATCTACGATCGCCCGGGTCGATGCGATCCGGGGGTCGTGAAACGACCAGAACGCCCCATCCCGTATGGTCCAATCGAAGCGCGGCGGCTCCTGCTGGTTGAAGAGCTCCGCTATCGCGCGTTTGCTCTCGTAGGGAGACGTGGCGACGAAGATCTCGGCCGGCAGCACCACGGGCAACAGATTGACGAGGGCCGTCTCCCCGCCCCGCAGCGGTGGCACGTAGTACCCGAAGCCGGCCTTTGGAACGGTAAGCGCTGCCAGCCGGTCAACTGCGTCGCGGTTCAGCACGTCGGTCGCCTTGCTGAACACGAGCCGCCGGGTTTCCGGCCCGAGGCCGGCATTGACCGGCTGCCAGAAGAAGGTTTCATCCCTTTCGCGGTAGAGAACCAAGATCACCGGGAGATTGGAATTATTCCAGTAGTCGAGATCCTTGTTTTCCAGCAGGTAGGAAAATCCTGTGTCGTTTTCGCCTGTATAGTTTCCGGTTCGCGTGGATTTTACCTGCACCGCGATCATGCGCGCAGAAGGCTCGCCTTCGATCATTATCTCAGCGATGCCGTCGATCCCGGCCTCCAGCCTTGATCGCGGATCGAACTGGAACCCGAACGAGAGGAAGCGCTTCCGAACCGCGGCTTCCCCGAGTTCGCCAATCAGCTGGTTGTCTGTGATCCGCTTCGGCATCCCGCAAAGATAGAACATTCTGGCAACAAAGCGTAGGGGTACCATCGCTGCCGGTGGACGGGTCATCTCGGCATTCGGGTTTGGGTACGATGCGCATAGACCCTGGGCGCATCTCTTCGCGTATTACATGGTTGGTACATGGCAATATCAAATAGACAGCAGCACGCAACGTCTTTAGTTTTATTGACATCGCAGACGCAGTTCATAGCAGAACGGCAGCTTCCCAGACGCTGAAGTTCGGGCATTGAGCGTGCAGGAATCCGCTGCGCGACAGCACTTTCTTCGCTATTACGATTGCGAGCGAATCTCGAAACATGTTCCGGCAATTTCCGTATAAGTTCAATCGGTTACAACTTTCCGGCGCCCGCTCTGAGTCGCTCACAAAAACTCTATGGCATATAAACGTGACATGAAATCTGATCTCTTGGGTGTTGCCGCTGTTGGACGGTCATTGACCGATGAAAAGAGAGAAACCCTTTATATGCCGTGCGTTGCGTCGATCGCGCGCCCATGCGTCGAGATCGAAATGCTACGGAGAGAGGTGTGCAACCACCGGATCAAAGTAGTGTCACAGATTCGATGTCCAGCCCATACGCCGCTTTGAATTGACGACGTATAAAAGCACGCACCTCCGTCTCGCTACCAGACGAAGACAGCCAATCGAGGTCGAAGACGAAGGGTCCCGGCTTCGTGATCCACTGGTCAGCAAGTTCGAACAGGACGTTGTGTCCGTAGAAATCGTTGAAAGTATCGTACACGTTCTTCTCGTCGCGCCATTTCTGGATGCGAGGATAGATCGTCTCACCCTCCTCTTTATCGGTGAAAAGCGCACCGTGTTTGTCGAACATCTCCACTTGGCTCTGACCGAGATTGTCACCCGCGAGCCATGCGCCGGGCCAGCAGAAGAATTCGGGACAGGTCACCTTGTCTTCCTGGAAGGCTAGGAAGTGGGCGAGCAGGTGACGAAGTACGAAGTTCTCCGGCTGGAACACGTACCGTTCGTACTCGCCTCGCAACCCTGCGAATGGGCCGGCGAACCAATTCGAGCAACGCTCCGCGATCTCCATGGGAGAGCGA
Source organism: Enterovirga sp. CN4-39 (assembly GCF_049446235.1). NCBI lineage: Bacteria > Pseudomonadati > Pseudomonadota > Alphaproteobacteria > Hyphomicrobiales > Methylobacteriaceae > Enterovirga > Enterovirga sp. CN4-39. Next base: position 22,744 of record NZ_JBMSEF010000033.1, read on the forward strand.
TCACCCAGCACATGACACAGCGTCTCACTGACGGTGACGTACTCGTCCCGGCTGTAGTCTCTCACGGCACTCAGCAATTCGGGGTGCTTCAAGGCGACCACCCGGCAGTATCGAGAGAAGCGAGCCGCCGGCGTGACGTGCAGCATGAAGTGCTCGTGATTGTTCCCTAGTTCGAACGGAAATCCGACGCCCGGGTTCAGCGCCAAGTCGCAGATCAGCAGGAAGAGACCGATTCGAGGATCGTCGGGCCGATCGGGAGGAGCGGCTTCGGTGAGCTTCAGGAACTCACGGAAGGCCGTCTCATAGACGCCGTGGAGTAGACCGAGTGAGCGATAATCATCGATGGACAATCGGTGCTCACACGCATGGGATAGAAACTGGATCTGAGCGAAGCAGGCCTGGCCTTCGAAGATCTCTCGCGTACCGAACGGCCAGAGCCCCACCGGTGAGCCATAATAGTATCCATCCACGCGGCGCTCAGTGAGCTCGTGGAAACCGACCGCCCAATCTCTCGGATGATCGAAGGTCGCGTAATCCTTGTCGACGGTCGACGCGAGCTGATTGACGGTGTGGGCGTACGTCATGTGGAATGCGTGCCCGACCGTTTCGAACAACGCATTCTCGGCAAAGTATTTCGTTGCGTCCGGGCCATGGGAATACGCCCGGAAGGTCATCAGATCGAAGTGGTTATTGACGATGGTGTTGGCTAACCCACTCGTAGTGCCGTAACCGGTAGGGCCGCTGCGCCCGAGATGCGCGGCTTGTTGGACCACGGATTTCTTGAACCCGTCGCGCGTGACCAACTCCTTGAGATGGAAATGCGTGGCGTGAGACCGAACGGGATAGTTCAGGCTGAAGATCAGGCCGTGGGTCGTTCCAATGTGTTGCCACCAATGGATCGTCTCATGGAGCAGTGTGGACATCGCCTTCGCGCCCTCGAAGCCCAGCGCGCCGTTCGTCTGAATGCCCGGCTCGTGCGAAGCAAGGATCCGATGCACGACCGGGGAGAGCCGAAGGACGAATTGCTCTGTAGAGTACAGACCATGCGCGTTCGTGACGGAATCGAATCGCCCGGTCGTCGGCGTGCAACGGAAGCGATAGTCAGGGAGAAAGGTATCGGCGGCGTCTTCCATGTCGAATTCGTCACTCGAAGAACGTGGGCGGCCCGGATCCCGCGATCCGTGCACCATCCCGATCGTAGATTCCGGCGATGTCGTCGATCGGATCCATCGTCACGAAGAGATCTCGGCCATCGGAGAGCGGTCTTCCACCCTCGGGATCGAGCGCGAAGCGCATCTCGCGTTGATGGGCGAATTGGAAGTCCTTCGACTTCGACGCGCTGAGCGGTTCACGAGGCGGATACCAGGGATCGAAATAGTCGGTTGGAAATAGGGACTTGGTGGCATGCGGTACGCTGGCGTTCAACGCGGGAAGTGCGCGCGTCACGAACGCGTCGGGATCGAAGATGACGAGAAACCCGTCTCGAAGCGGATCCTCTCCGGGGAACTCGACGAGGAGACGCGGATCGAGATCGCTACTGAACGAGCAGAACCAGTAGGGGAGGCTCTCGAGCTGCAGACCACGAGCGCTCACGCGCCGTCGGGTGAACGAGACATCCCCGATGGGATCGACCCTCGTGCCGTCCTGCAATGTCACGCTCAGGACCTGGCCGGGTCGCCGATAGGATTTTCCCATCTCGTCGTCGGCGCGGGAGAGTTCGTGCCCGGGCTCAATGTATCGGCTCGCAGGTACGAACCGTAGGACGCCTCCGAGCGTGTCCTGCAGCCATTTCGTCTGGCTGATACGAACCAGCATACGCTTCCCGCCCGCGGCCACGCCTCGGAACTCCGGCCGAAGCCGCGGCAGCGCAGCGAGCGTCGTCGTCTCAGGAAGTGAAATACCGCGTTCGGCGAACTCGAGCGACGTCCAATGTCGGGCGCGTAGCCACCACCAGGGGCTCAACCATCCGCGTTCCACGGGCAGGTCGTCGCGCCCGGTCAACCCATCGTCGAGATACTGGATGTTTCGATCGAGCCGCTCGAGACGCTCCCGAAGAGCGGCGTTCGTAAGATTCCGGAGATTTCGTCCCATTCGGCCAGCGATGAACGTCCAGAGCTCCTGATCGTAACGAGGATCATTGCGCCGGACGTCTAGGACCCTTTCCACGCTCACCGCTCTGTCACCCCACATCCCGACCAATTCATCAAGCTACGCATATTATCCGAACTCGTCATGCCAGGTTTCGGCTCTGCGCGGCGGGAGCTGCGTCATCGGCCCGCTCGGCTAGATCCTCGTCTATCCGTCTCTAACCAGGCCAAAACTCTGCATGCCGAACTCGGCATGGCGAATATCGCACGAGGAGAACAGGATTAGATGTCATCGGCAACTACGCGCAGCCCGACATTTCAAGCATACAGGTGAACGAACGGTCGGATCTGCCTAGTGCGGTCCACTGATAGCTGTCTTGATCGTTATTTTGTTGAGACAGCCGACAGCAGCTCTTTCGCGGCACCCCTTGCCGCATCGTGCGATGCCTTCTTTGCATGTCTGGTTTAAGGCAAAGCTACACCGAAACGTCGATTGTCAGATCCGCTCACGGGCGTTCGCTCGGAGCCTGCTATTGGCGCTGCTGAGACGGTCGTCGTCAGCGTAGGTTCTCGACCAGAAAATCCACGAAGGCGCGGACTCGCGCCGGCGTACCTGCCCCTCCAACGAAAACAGCATGGATGTGCTCGACGTCTCCTGGATTGAACTCCTCGAGAAGACGCACGAGCCGACCGTCGGAAAGCTCCTCCCCGACGCTGAACGCGCCAACCCGCGCGACACCCACTCCTGCTGCTGCGAGTTGACCGAGAGTCTCGCCATTATTCGCGACGATGCTCCCGCCCACCGACAGCGAGAAATCCATGCCATCGCGGCGGAATGGCCAAACAGGTTCAGCACGGCGGAAGTTGAAGTTGAGGCAGTTATGCTGGTGGAGATCTTCCGGCGCTTCAGGCGTCCCGTGCCGAGCGAGATAGCCTGGTGAGGCGACGATCACGCGCCTGGTCTCACCAATCCTGCGCGCAATGAGCGCGCTGTCTGGAAGCGGGCCGAAGCGGACCGCGACGTCGGCTTCCCCGGCTGCCACGTCGACCAGAGTGTCGGTCAACGCGATGTCGATCAGGATGTTCGGGTAGAGCTCAGCGAATGCTCCGAGTATGGGCACGACGCAGAGCCGCCCGTGCGACAGAGCGGCACTGACGCGAAGGCGACCGCGAGGAGAGCCCTGATCGGCGATCTGCTGCTCCGCGTCATCCAAGTCGGCCAAGATGCGACGCGCCGCCTGCACGTATGAGCGTCCTTCAGCCGTGAGTGTCAGGACACGAGTAGAGCGGAGCAGCAGCCGCACCCCAAGCCTCGCTTCAATGCGGTCGACCGCGCGGGCGACCGCGGACGGGCTTAGATCTAGGTCTCGTCCCGCCGCCGAAAAGCTCCCCCGTTCAGCGACCCTGGCGAACAGCGCCAGCTCACGCGCCCGATCGGCCCCGCTGCTCATTTTTGCGTTCAACGCAGCAATCCTTCGCGTTGGCCGAGGGTACCGCAGCTCTCGGTGCGCCGGCATTTATGCGCACCAGTAGCAGTCAGCAGGCTAACATGGATATCGGCAACTCAGATCCTCGGACGTCGTCGCGAACTGGCGCGCTTAATGAGGGGTCGAGATCGTCCAACCTCGGCGTGATCGCCCTGGCTGCGGGGGCGTTCGGCATTGGGGTAACCGAGTTCGCCCCGATGGGTCTTCTGCCCGTGATCGCCAACGATCTGGGCGTCACGATACCGTCAGCGGGCCTCCTCATCAGCGCTTATGCCCTCGGCGTTCTGATCGGCGCGCCGTTGATGACTCTCACGACCGGCCGCGTTCCAAGAAGAACCCTGCTCGTCGGACTGGCCGCGATTTTCACTCTCGGAAACCTCCTGGCCGCGGTCTCGGACAGCTACGGCACTCTTCTCGCGGCGCGCCTGCTGACCTCCTTTAATCACGGGGCGTTCTTCGGCGTTGGCTCGATCGTGGCTGCGAGCCTCGTCGCTCCGAACCGCCAGGCTAGCGCAGTCGCCGCCATGTTCATGGGCCTGACGATCGCCAACGTCGTTGGCGTTCCGCTGGCCACGTGGGCCGGAGAGCATCTCGGCTGGCGATCGTCCTTCTGGGGAATCTCGGCGCTCGGCATCGTCATCATGGCCGCACTTCGGCTCACGCTTCCCGACATGCCGGTCCCGGCAGGCGGCAACGCGCTTGCTGAGTTGCGTGTCCTGAAGCGCGGCAGCGTCGTCGGTGCGCTGGCCCTCACAGTGGTCGGGTCGAGTGCCATGTTCACCGTCTTCACCTACATCGCACCGATCCTGCGTGAGGTGACCCAAGCTTCGCTTCCGTTCGTGACGGCTATGCTCGTGACGTACGGTATCGGTCTCACGGTCGGTAATTGGCTCGGTGGCAAGTTCGCGGACCGCTCCGTCGACCGCACGCTCATCATCACGCTTGCGTCGCTCTCAGCGGTGCTTGTTGCCTTCGCGGCCCTCATGCCGTTCGGAGCTCCCGTCGCGGTACTGATATTTCTATGGGGGGTCGCAAGCTTCGCGCTGGTGCCACCGCTTCAGGTCCGCGTTATGACCGCCGCCGCTGACGCGCCGAACCTCGCGTCTTCCGTCAACATCGGCGCGTTCAATCTCGGAAACGCTCTTGGCGCAGCTCTCGGCGGAGGCGTGATCGCGCTCGACCTGGGTTACCCAGCCGTCGCGTTAGCCGGAGCCGCCACCTCGGCCATTGGGCTTGTCGCCTTCCTGCTCGCAGCACGGAGTAGTGAAGTGTCTGCCGAACAGCAGCTCTGTCGCGCTTGACGGTCCGCTTTCGGGGACAGGAGCAACGTCAGCTCATGGCGCGCCTAGGATGTGAGCCCTCTACGTTCCTGTTCACTCCAGCGAGCCCGGTTTTCCTCGTCGACGGAGGTCGACCCGGTTGCGGTAGGCGGACGTTAAGGCGAAGACACGCGCCAAAGCTGTCTGCCTACCTGAACACGGAGGCGTTGCTCAGGTTCATGCCCCTGGCGATCTCGGCCGCTCCGGCGAGGCCCACATGACGGACGAGCGGATCGGCATGTCGATGCGCAAGGAGCCACTCGGACCCGCGCCGCCGAAACACTAGCGTCACGCGAAGCGACCAATCCTGCTCCGGCAAGCCTCCGACCTCGGCGACTTGTCGTTCGATGGCCGCAAGCACGACCAGATCATCCGCGACGTAGGCCCCCAGAAGCTCGAAGCTCGTCGTACCGGAGGTGAAGTTCCGCGAAAGCTTCGCCAGGTTCTCGTCCGAGCTTTCGAAGCCACGCGATGGCTGCCCGCCGAAGGGCGCCATCAGCAGAATGTCGTCTGCGAGAGGGAGGTGAGACGACCAGGCTTTCATGTCACCACGCGTGAAAGCGGCGTTTCCGTCGGCCGCCCTCCGGACCAGGGCCTCAACAATCTCCTGCCCCCGAGAAGTCGCCGAAGCGTGGGACTGCGTGCCGGAGAGGCTGCTGGCCGTGATGCCTGCCAGGATGGTCCGTCGTGTACTCATGGTCGTGTCTCCTGAACTCGGCACCAAGATGCGGCTCGGTT
>NZ_JBMSEF010000034.1:0-27615 GCF_049446235.1 Enterovirga sp. CN4-39
CCGGCTTTCGCGATGGCGCTGACGATCGTTGCCGAAACAGATCTCCTCTCGGCCGTCCCGCGCAGCTTCGCTGAGGCGCTCGGGTCACCAGCAGGCGTCGTGCTGGTTGAGCCACCGTTGAGCCTACCGCAATTCACGATGAGGTCGGTCGTGCCTAAGTCGGGGCTGACGGACACCGGGCTCGCTTGGCTACGTTCCGCGCTCTCTGCCCCGTCAGCTAGCAATGCCGCTCGACGTAGAAGACCTGATAGCATCGCCCAATCGAAGCCATCGTAGGCACCGCAAGCTGAGAACGTCCGCTCTCGGGCAGCCTCTTAGTGTCCGCTCATGGCGCAGGTCGGAAACGGCGACGGCGCGGGCCCGCCATATAGGAGACGGTTCGAGAGCGGGCGGAAGCGGAGCCTGAACGTGTACGTCCGCTTTCAGGCAACCACCTCATGTCCGGTTCTGGCGCCCAGGGCCCGTCACATCTTCTAGACCGTTGGGAGCCGCGTGGGGATAGTGAGGCAGAACGTCGTCCCGTGGCCCACTACCGTTTGGCAGGTCAGCGCTCCGCGAAGCACGCTGATAGCAAGGCTGTAGGCGATGTGCAGCCCCAGGCCCCGGCTGCCGCGGCTTGTCGGTGAGAACGGTTCGAAGATCACCGCGAGCTCCGGGTCAGGAATGCCTACGCCGTTGTCGATGATCGCGACCCGAAGCTCGTTGCGTGCTGACATCTCTGCTTCGATCCGCAGGGTGCCTCGTTCGCCTTTCGGGAACGCGAAAGCAAGCACGTTAGCGATGAGGTGACCCAGGACCCGCCCGAGCGCTTCTGGGTCACTTGTGACCTCAAGATCAGAAGGTACGGCAATCTCGATCGTGCATGGCTGACCCTGCAACTCGAGTCCGAGGCTAGTAAGAACAGACCGGACGAGATCCGCGATGCCGAAGGTACGAGCGCGTGCTGATCTTTGATCGAGGCCCACCTGTCGGAACTCGTCCATCAAGTCGGTCGTACGGACTAGGTTCGCGCTGACCTGACGGGCGGCCTCGACGCTTACGCCAGCGAAGGCCTCGAGATCCGATCGCCGCAAGGCGCCGGTTTCGAGCTTCTCCTGGAACTCCCGCGCTGCCCGATCGAATGTGGTCGCGACCGTAAGCGCCATGCCGACCGGCGTATTCACTTCGTGCGCGATTCCGGCGACGAGCCGAGTAAGTGAAGTCATCCTTTCCGCCTCCGCAGCCGCGAGCCGCCTGAAGCTCGCCCCGTTGGCAAGTGCCACAGCGACGTAGGAACAGAGAGCGCGGAAGATCAGCCGCTCCCGCTGTCCGTACGCTCCTGCCCGCGCGCTCTGGACTGACATCACGCCGATCATCCGGTCGCGCACGGAAAGCGGGCGGAAAAGGGCGCTCAGCGTTGGAGCGGTGCCCGGGATGTCGGCGCGGAGAGCATCGTCGAGAGACTTCTCGCGCAGGATCTCGCGATTTTCCCGGACCGCACGACTTGCCGGCCGTTCGGCATCGTCGACCCTCAGCCGTCGGCTCTGACTCCGCCGGCCTCCATCGATGAAGATTGGAACATCGATCCACTCTCGCCCTTCATCCAGGATGCCAATGTAGAAAGTCGCCGCGTCGAGAAGGGCCCCCACGTGCCGTTCGACAGCCGCGAAAATATCCTCGAAATCGAGGCTTGCTGTGATGTCCTGACCAATCAGGCTGAGGCGGTCCAGGATCTCGTCGGAGCCGAGGCCAGCACGCAACGGGGTAGTGATCGATGGAGTCAAGATCAGAGCGAACCGCTGCGGCGATGGCGAACCTCGTCCGTTAGCGCACTGCTCAGGGGGCGTCGAGCCGCGGCAATGTCCGCTTCCGGGCAGCTGGCGAACTTCTGCTCCTGGCGGATAGTGTTGAAAAAGTCGGATCGAGCTCGCTGACCGCCATCAGGACCGGCTGAGCGCCTCACCAAAGAGAACAATCCCCTGCTTTGGGTGCTCTGCGCGTGTCAGAATAGCATGTTCGTTCTATTTTATACGCCGGTCGCTCTGACTTCCCCGAGCAGCCCCGACTTTTTCAACACTATCGGCGCGGCCCGGAAGCCAAAAAAAGCACGCGCTCGCTTTTACCGGCCCGGAGCCGAAGGCACACGGTTCGGCCTTCGGCTACTTAGCTGAACCTCGGCATCCCTGACCCAAGCTCGCCGGATCGATGCCTACGCTCCGCACCGAAGTGTGATCCGCGTCAACTCCGATGGACGTCCTAGCCTGAGCGCGAAACCAGGCCAGAGGCCGGTCCGTTGTTCACATAAAGCGTCATGCCGTCGACGTTTTAGGCGCCCGAGACGAAGCCATGATTGGCAGGCGCGACCAGCCGGTCCAGGCCGAGCACCATCCCGCCGTGGGTGTGCCCAGACAGCTGCAGCGCCACCCCGCGTTCTGCGGCCCGTCGAGCGGCCCCTGGCTGGTGATCAAGGAGAAGCACCGGAGCGCCGGGAGGCGCCCCAGCTAGTGCGGCGTCGAGATCGTGTCGCTGGCCCCCGCGCAATGCGGACCTATCCTCAACGCCGGTCAACACCAACTCTGCATTCGACCGCCGCAGAACAACATGCTCGTTGGCGAGGAGGCGAATGCCCAAGTCGGTAATCCGCGCCCTCCCGTTCTTTGCGCCGAAGATGTACTCGTGATTGCCAGTGACGGCCCATACGCCGTCCGGCGCGCGCAGATCGCGCAGTGGCTCCACGTCGGCCCGACGTGCCGCGACCGTGCCGTCGATGAAGTCACCGTGACGACGATCACGTCCACTCCGGAGGCCAAGGAGCGGTCCACGACTCCCCTGACCCAGGAGGCCGGGAACAGCCGGCTTGCGTGCAGGTCCGTCAACTGGAGTAGCCGGTACCCGTCGAACGCAGCGGGCAGGTTCCTGACCCGGAACTCAATGTCCTTTAGCGGTGGTACGCGGACCGCCTGCCAGACGCTTGTCGCTGCCACTAGCATGGCGAGCGAGCCAAGCAGGTACCGCCAGGTGTCAGAGACCGCCCAGCCGCCGTCCGGCAAGAGCATGGACCCGAGCGACACAACATCGAGGACCGCCTGCATAGCGGCTGCCAGCAACACGGCGCCGATCGCCCAATTGAACACGATCACCAGTGCGCGTGGGTATTCGGGCGAAAATATCGAGCCGAAGACATCCGGTTCCAATGATGCATCTGGGAGGCGAGAAGCAGGGCCGCCCCCAGGACGAGCTTCAGCACTGGCGGCCATGGCAACGGCCAAAGGAGCCGGGCAACGACGTAGACGGCGGGAAGACCGAAGATCAGATTTGTCACAGCGCCTCATAGGCGTGAGCTGAGGCTATCGCCCTGCGGATCGCATCAAGACCGTCGGTGAGCGCGGCCGGTCCGGGTTGCAGAATGAGAGGGGACTTGATCTCGACGATCCGCCCGTTGCGCACGGCCGGGACGGCGTCCCAGCCTGGCCTGGCTCTGATCCGCTCGGGCACGACCTTTTTCCCACACCACGATGCGAGGATGAGGTCCGGGGCAGCGGCGATGACCTGGTCGGGTAGCACGATGCGGTCGCGGGCAGCGCCCGCTTCACGCAGGTGCCCGAACACGTCCTCCCCGCCGGCGACCTCGATTAGCTCCGAGACCCAGCCAATGCCGCTGATGAGCGGGTCGTCCCATTCCTCGAAGAAGACGCGCGGCCGCGGGTGGCCCGCCGATGTCCCCCGAATGTCCTCAATCCGCCGCTCAAATCCCGCGGCCAGAGCTTCGGCCTTCTCGCCGGCGCCGACCAGCGCGCCGAGTGTCCGGATCATGGCGAGGATGCCGGCAAGAGTGCGTTGGTTGAAGGCGTGGACCGCAATGCCTGCCCGGACCAGATCGGCAACGATCGTCGCCTGCAGGTCGGAAAAGGTGAGCACGAGGTCCGGCTCAAGCGCGAGGATCTTCGGGATGTTGGCCGACGTGAAGGCCGACACGCGGGGCTTCTCCTTGCGAACCCGAGGCGGCCGTACCGCGTAGCCGGACACACCAACGATGCGGTGGTCTTCGCCGAGCAGATACAGGGTCTCGACCGTCTCCTCCGTGAGGCAAACGATCCGGCTGGGAGGGAACAGTCGCATGAGTCCGCTAAATAACTGGCCACGAGGCCCAGTGCGAGGCAGCCTGCCCTGACGCCGGAACCTCAGCTCCAATCACGAGCCATTTTGGGCCGTCTCGCCGGACGTGTCCAAGGGCGGCTCCCAGCCGAACACACTCCGCCCGCCGTATTCATGGGACCGGGCGCGCTCCTCCGCGATCACTGCCCCGACAGAAGGGCAACTCGTGGCGGCCCGCTCCAGCCGCCGGGCCTGCTCGTCCAGGCGCCGGATGGCCCCCAGTTCCTCTTCGTTCCCAAGCTTTGCCTTGCGCACGGCCGACTTCATAACTTCGATCGTCCGGTCGTAGACTCGCGTAGGTACCGGAAACGGGTGTCGGTCTTTGCCGCCATGCGCGAGGGAGAAACGCCCGGGGTCGCTGAACCGGCACGGCGCGCCGTGCACCACCTCCGCCACCATCGCGAGCGCCCGCACGGAGCGGGCCCCAATTCCCGGCACCAGCAACAATTCGGCAAAGTCCTTGGGCCCACGATCGGCTGCCGCCGCAAGGGCTCCGTGCAGCCGCCGGGCAACCACGTCCTCCGGCCGGACGTCATGATGCCCTGGCATAATCAGATGCGGTAAGAGTGGCTGCGCCTCTGCTTGCGCCGGAACTTTCCCATTCTCGATACGGGCGAGCTCGCGCGAGATGCCATCCGGGCCCAAGTCACCCAGCATATCAAGCTGCCGGCCGCGCGAGACGCTGGCGCGGCAGTCGGCCAAGTTGACGATGATGCCTTGCCCCTGACCCTCGATCGCGGCGTGCGGTGCGTCCACGAAGCTCTCGAGTCCTTCGGACAGCCAATGGTAGCGCCGCGCCTGGCGCCGCTCGCCGTTCATCCCCTGCTGCACCACGACCCAGCGCCCGTCATCGGCAACGATGAACCCGTGCAGGTAAAGGTCGAACCCGTCCTGGACAGCAGCGCTGTCGACCTTGGCGACGAGCCGGCTCGCCCTGGCGAGGGCGGCCCCGTCCAGGCCGACGCGCTCGCCCACTGTCACTAGCTCGCCCGGCGTCGCGCGGCTGTGCTTGCCACGACCGCCGCAGACATGCAGGCCGAGTTCGTCCGATAAAGGCGTTAACCCGCGTTTGAGCGCCCCGAGGACGCTGGTGGTGATCCCGGACGAGTGCCAGTCCATCCCCATCACGGCCCCGAACGACTGGAACCAGAACGGGTGGGCTAGCCGGCGGAGCAACTCGTCACGCCCGTACTCAAGGACGATTGCTTGGACGATAACTGCGCCCAATCTGGACATACGCTGACCGAGCCAGGCCGGGACGCGTCCGCCGTGCAGCGGCAGGTCGGCGCTGCCTGAACGCCGCGTCATGGGCCGGTTCCCGCAAACACCGGAGCGCAAGTGTTTGCAGCGCACATCGCCGATCGAAGCAGGGGCAGGCCGCTGGCTTCCCGATCGGCAGCCTGCTCGAAGTTGGACATTGTCACCCCGACAAGCCGGATCCCTTTCTGGACCGGGAAGATGGAGCGAATGAGATCGAGGCTTACCTGGTTCAGCTGCGCTTGTTCGCAGACCGGCTTTGGGTGGCTTCGGCTCCTGGTAATCAGCCGGAAGTCGGCAAACTTCACCTTCACGGTCACAGTTCGGCCGAAAGACCGAGCCCTCTCACACCAGGTCCATACGTCGTCGGCCATCCGCAACACGCCAGCTTCGATCTCCGCAGGCTCCGTGAGGTCGCGCGGAAAAGTGGTTTCCGAGCCTGAGGACTTGCGCACCCGATCCGGATTGACAGGCCTGTGATCCTCGCCTCGTGCAACCGCGTGGTACCAATCCGCCGAGCTGCCAAAGTGCCTTTGCAGGAATTCGATCGACTTCGACCGGAGGTCTGCGCCGGTCTCGATCCCGAGTCGTTTCATCCTGGCCGCGGTGACCGGGCCGACACCATGGAATCGCTCGATCGGCAACGTCTCGACGAAACCCTGGCCCATCTCGGGAGTGACCGCGAATTGCCCGTTCGGTTTGCGGTGATCCGAAGCCAGCTTGGCTAGGAACTTGTTGTAGGAGATGCCCGCGGAGGCGGTTAGGCCGACTTCACTCATAATACGGGCACGAATTTCCTTCGCTGTGGCCCACGCCGTCGGAATGCCGCGCAGGTTATCCGTGACGTCGAGATACGCCTCATCGAGCGAGAGCGGCTGGATTAGCGGCGTGTAATCCGCAAAGATGCGGTGGATCTGCTGCGATACGGCCCGATACACATCGAAGCGCGGCGCCACGAACACGAGCTCAGGGCATCGACGAAGCGCCGTGAGGGAAGGCAGCGCTGACCTGACGCCAAACCGGCGCGCCTCATAGCTCGCTGCGGCAACTACGCCTCTAGCAGAACCATGACCCACGGCGACCGGCCGGCCACGCAGCGCGGGATCGTCCCGCTGCTCCACCGAAGCATAGAACGCGTCCATGTCGACGTGGATGATCTTCCGAGTCGGCCCATCCATTCGGTAGTCATAGCGCAGGCAGAACGGACAGTGAACGTGCGAATGCCCAGGTCTCGGCCGTAAGCCTCAGGCAGTCGCCCGATGAGCCTCGCCGGAGCACGTCTGCTTCCAGGCAAGCACCTGATGTCTGTCGTTGGCGCGTCATGGAGACAGCCTGCTTCCTACTGAAGCGGGACCTGCGCACTTTTCACGACGCCCCCCCATTTGTTGATCTCGGACTCGACATAGCCGCCGAACTTGTCGCCGAAGAGGGTTCCCGGTTCCACGCCAAGCTTGGAGAAGGCGTCCTTGATCGCGTCGCTGGCGAGGATCTCCTGGACCGCGGCGACGAGTTGCTGGCGAGGCTCTCCCGGGGCCGAGCCGGCGGACATGTACATCCCGAACCAAGCCATTGCCTCGAAGCCTTTCACGCCAGCCTCGTCCAGCGTTGGGACGTCCGGCAGCGACTTAGCGCGCGCGAGGCTGGTCACACCGAGCACCCGAAGATCGCCGTTCGACGCTACGGGCAAGACGGTCGGAAGCGAGTCGAACATCATCGGGATGTGTCCGCCGAGGAGATCATTCATGGCTGGCGCCGCGCCGCGATAGGGCACATGAAGGATATCCGTCCCCGTCGCGAGCTTGAACATCTCGCCCGCTAGGTGGTTCGCTCCGCCGACGCCGGTCGATCCGAACGACAGCTTCCCGGGATCCTTTTTGGCCAGCGCAATGAGGTCCGCGACTGTCTTCGCCGGAACGCCTGGGTGAACCACGAGTGCGTTCGGAACGGTTGCGAGAAGCGCAACCGGTGCGAAGTCCTTGCGGGTGTCGTACGGCAGCTTCCGGTACAGCGTCGGGTTGATCACGTGGTGAGTTGCAGCCACGAGGAGCGTTCCGCCGTCGGGCGCAGCTTTCGCCACAGCTTCGGATCCGACGATCCCGCTCGCCCCAGGCCTGTTCTCGACGATGGTGTTGACCTTGAGCTTGTCCCCGAGCGCCTGGGCGACGTGGCGAGCGAGGATGTCCGTCGTGCCCCCCGCCGGGAAGGGCACGATGATGCGGATCATCGCAGCAGGATACTTCTCTGCGGCGACTACAGACGCGAGCGACGCAGTGAAGCCGAGCGCGCACCCGAGCGCAATGCCGAACACCTTCATGTCTTCCTCCCTAACGGTCTGGTTGTGGGTTTGTTACGCGCAGGCTCGCTCGCGCTCCCGCAACTCTCGTCGAAGGAGTTTACCCGTGGGATTGCGCGGCAGCGTTTCGCAAAACACGAAGCGGCGGGGCTTCATGTAGTTGGGCAGCCTTTCGACGCAGAACATCGTCAGCTCTTCGGGATCCGGATCGACTACCGCGGGCACCACATACGCCACGATAACCTCGCCCCATTGATCATCCGGTGCGCCGACGACGGCGGCTTCCCGCACGGACGCATGGCGCTCGAGGCATTCCTCGATGTCGTTCGGGAAGATGTTCTCTCCTCCCGAGATGATCATGTCCTGCTTGCGATCGACGAGGTAGAGGTACCCGTCTGCGTCCAGCCGCCCCATGTCGCCGAGGCTGAACCATTCGCCCCGATGCGCGGCTGCGGTGCGCTCGGGCTCGCGCCAATATCCCGAGAACAGTCCGGGACCACGAATATAGACTTCGCCCACGTCGCCCGCTGGAACCGGAGCGCCGGACGCGGCCAGGACCTGCAGCTCGACATCGTGCACCGGGCGTCCGACGGATCGCTCGCGTTGACCGAGCTCCCGAGCGGAGATCGTCGTGACAATCCGTGTCTCGGTCGCCCCGTAAAACTCGGTGAGTACGTCTCCGCACGCGGCGAGGAACCTCTCCTTAACGGCGCTTGGAAGCGGTGCTCCGCCGCTGATCACGTGCCGGAGGCTGGTCAGGTCACGGACCCTCAACTCGTCCGAGGCTGTCAGCCTTTGAATCATCGTCGGAACAAGAAAGGAGTTCGTGACCCCGTGCCTCTCGACCAGTTGCAGGTAGCCGGCTGCATCGAAGCGTACAGGCACGATGGAGGTGCCGCCGAGGTAGATGGCGAGAGCAGCGAAGTCTCGCGGAGCGGAATGCCAATAGGGCCCCGGGTTGAGGGTCACGTCGGCGCTGGTGAGGCCGTACGCGAGGGCCTTGTAGAGGAACCCGCAGACGATAGCCCGGTGAGAGACGAGCGCGCCCTTTGGCGTGCCCGTGGTCCCCGACGTGTAGCCGATATAGAGCGTGTCTTCCGGGGAGATCGAAACGTCCGGCGGAGTTGCTCCACCGGCGTCGACGAGTTCCTCTAGGCTGTGAAGGCCTGGCGCGACACCGTCCATCAGGATAACGCGGCCTTGCAGCCTAGCCGTGGTCTCCGCCGTAAGGTCCGCTATGGTGAGGATGTGCTCGGACGAAACGAACAGTCCCTGCACCTCGGCGTGCGCGAGACGGTATTCCACGTCATGCGCCTTCAAGGCCGTGTTGATCGGTACCATCCAGATGCCCGCGGCACCTAGAGCGTAGTGCGCGACGAGATAGTCCGGGCTGTTGCGCGCGAGCACCGCCACCCGGTCACCCTTTCGCAGCCCGAGCGTCTGGAGACTGTCGGCCAGTCTCCAGACACGATCCGCGAACGCCGCATGCGTGATCGCGGAGCCGGTCTCGTCGAGGATCGCCGGCCTGTCCGCAAACAGCCGGGCGTTCCTCGCGAGTGATCGCCCGAGGATCATCAGGCCGCGCCGAACGGGAACTCGAGAGCCGCTTCGCCGGTCGCAACTGTCTCGCCGCGCTGGTTTCGGACCTCGACGTCGATAGTGACCCATCGCGACTTCGCCGTGACCAGCTTCCGTTTCAGCGTGCCGACGGGCTGGATGGTGTCGCCTGGCTTGACAGGCCTTACCCAGCGGGTCTCGAGGCGGCGGTGCTCGGCGCCCACATCATACGCCCAGTCAGTGAGCATTCGGGTTATCAGCCCGAAATTGTTCATGCCGTGCATAATGATGCCGCCGAAATTCGTGCGGCCGAAATTCCCCTGCATGTAATTGTCGTCGAGGTGGAGGGGGTTGAAGTCCAACGATGCTTCGCAAAACTCCCTGATGCTTTCGCGTGAGACGGCAAAAATCGGCCCATCCAGCCGAAATCCGGGTTCCAGCTCTTCGAATGTCGCGCTCATGGTGTCCTCACTGCGGCCGGATGGTCCAGCCGCGCCCGGAGCAGATCACCCGGCCGTGCTGGTTGAAGAAGACGTTGTCGTGGATGACGAACAGGCGCTCTCGCTTGATGAACTTGTCGAGTGCGCGCGCCTGAAGCGTGATCGTGTCGCCCGGCCGAGCAGGCTGGGCATAGCTCCACGACTGACCCGCGTTCACAGTACCGGGACTGCGCATCCAGTCGTCCGTCGGCGTGCAGGCGAACATCAGCAAAATGTGTATCGAGGGTGGCGCGATGATGCCGCCGTACCGCGTCTTGCTGGCGTAATCTTCATCGAAATAGAGCGGATGATCCTCTCCCACAGAGCGGCAATACTTCTGGATCGCGTCGAGCGTGAGCACGTACGGGATCGTGGCCCTTGGCTCGCCCGGGACGATGTCGTCCCAGACTTTCCGAGCTGCAGCATCCGCCCAAAAGTCCGTTGCAAATTCCTGCCCCACGCGCTACCTCCCGTTCGCCTAGCGAACAAAGCGATCGTTGTGCGCACAAACTGGCAGGGGTCCCGATCCTTGGCAAGGAGGCTGAGTGACAAAAGAGAGCGACGGATATGTGCGCGCGCTTGCGCGCGGCCTTGCGGCAGTCGAGGCACTAGGCCGCCCGCCAGGACGACACACTTTGGCAGAGGTTGCATTCGCGACGGAGCTCAACCGCGCCACTGCACGACGCGTGCTCGCGACGCTCGTGTCGCTCGGCTACTGCGAACTCTCCGGCCGCTATTACAGCCTGAGGCCCCGCGCGCTGGGTCTCGGCATGTCTTATCTGAGCACCCTGCCATTCTGGGGTCATGCACAGGCCGTGCTCGAGGATCTCCGGAACGAGCTCGCCGAGTCATGTGCGCTTGCGGTTCTGGACGGGACTGAGATCGTCTACATCCTGCGTGCGCCGGCACGCCGCATCCTGGCGGGCAACCTCGGCATTGGAAGCCGTCTTCCGGCGCATCTGGTCTCGCTCGGACGAGTCCTTCTGGCGGGGCAGACGCAAGCGAGTTTGGACGCCTATCTCACCGCAGCCGAGCTGACGAAGCGCACCGATCGCACGATCTCGGATCCGGAGACGCTGAGGGCAGAACTCGCGAAGGTTGCGCAGTCCGGCTTCGCGTGGGTGGACGGCGAGCTCGATCCGGCGATCTGCGGACTTGCGGTGCCCGTCCGAGACGGCAAAGGCCGCCTCCTCGCTGCAATCAGCGTCAACACCATCTCAGGCAGCCTGACCGAGGCAGTCGCAAAGGAACGCTTCCTAGTTCCGCTCCGCCGTGCCGCTCAGGAGATGCGCCTGCGGTCGCCCGGCGGGGACTAAACTCGCCCTATGGCCACAGGCCCGAGGCGCATTCGTTGTGTTTCTGTGTTGCGCTGGCAGCTGAAGGTCCGATTTCCGGTAAGAACCCAATGTCCGTTCCTGCGGATAGTGTTGAAAAAGTCGGATCGAGCTCGCTGACCGCCATCAAGGACCGGCTGAGCGCCTCACCAAAGAGAACAATCCCCTGCTTTGGGTGCTCTGCGCGTGTCAGAATAGCATGTTCGTTCTATTTCATACGCCGGTCGCTCTGACTTCCCCGAGCAGCCCCGACTTTTTCAACACTATCGGCGCGAAGCGGGAGTGAGCTTAGACAGCTCAATCAGCCTCAACTCAGCTCGATCCAGGCTGGAGCGTGATCGCTGGCGTCAGGCTCGCCCCGGATCCAGCGGTCCACACCAGCCCTACTCAGGCGAGGTTTCAGATCTGGACTGACGAGCAGATGATCGAGCCGCAGTCCGGCGTCACGCGACCAGCGATCCCGCTTGTAGTCCCAGAACGTGAACATGGGCTCGCTGGGATGAAGCTCCCGTAAGGCATCCGTCCAGCCCTGGTCGAGCAGCCGACGGTACGCCTCGCGAGGTTCGGGTTGCAGCAGCGCGTTCTTTGCGTACGAGCGGGTCGCGTAGATGTCCTGGTCGGTCGGGACCACGTTGTAATCACCCGCAAGCACCACCGGCACCCCCGCCGCGAGCAGCGTGGCCGCATGAGCGATCAGGCGTTCGAACCAGGCGAGCTTGTAGGTGAATTTGGGTCCAGGCTGCGGGTTTCCGTTGGGCAGGTAGATGGAGGCGACGATCACGCCGCGGACGGCGGCTTCGATGTAGCGGGCTTGCTTGTCTTCCGGATCGCCCGGAAGCTCGGTGCGGGTAAGGACCGGCTCGGCGTCCCGCGCCAGGATTGCCACTCCGTTCCAGGAGCGCTGGCCGGTCCAGACGGCCTTGTAGCCGGCGGCCTTGATCGCGCCCGCAGGGAAGTCGTCGTTCTCGGCCTTGAGCTCCTGGAGGCAGACAACGTCCGGCTTCTCCTTCGCAAGCCAAGCCAGGAGGTTCGCCAAGCGCCGATTGACGTTGTTGATGTTGAAGGTGGCGATCCGCAGCTGCGTTCGTGCCGGGACTGGCGGCCTCATCCTCGGACGTGTCTCCTTGCCCAGTCCCTCCAGCCGCTCGGCGAGCCGATGGAGCCCCCACTCTGATGCGAGCCTGGCTGCTCTTTCCCAGGTCGGCTTCTGATCTCGTATGGGCGGCAGCGGCGCTTCGGCGTCCATCGTGGCGATCTGGCGGAACAATCGAAGATCGGCTGCCTGATCGGCGAAGCGGCCTTTGGAGAGAAGCGCCTCCAGGCTGCCTGCCCGTCGCAGCAGGCTCGCGGCCGTCTTTGCCCCAATCCCGCGCGCGCCCGGAAGCTTGTCGGAGGCGTCGCCTCGCAGCGCGATGAAGTCCGGCACCTGACCGGGATCGACGCCATACCGCTCGCGCACCTCAGCTGGTCCGATCCGGGCCATTTCGCCGGCGCGCACCGGATGCAGGATGGTGGTCAGCTCCGAGGCGAGTTGGAACGCATCGCGATCGCCGCTCGCGACCAGCGACAGACCGCCCTTGCGCTCTTCCCGCCGAACGGCAGCGGCAAGAAAGTCATCAGCCTCGTATCCAGCGGCCTTGGCGTTCGCGAAGCCACAGGCGGCGACGAAGTCCGGCAAGAGAGCAAGCTGCTCGACCAGCTCGTCATCGAAATGGCGGCCGGACTGGTAGGCCGGAAAGGCGCGGCTCCGGTAGGTCGGTGCCTCCAGCGTGTCCCAGCCGACCACAACAGCTCTCGGCCGCTCCTCGGCGTAGAAGCGCAGAAGCATATTGGCGAAGCCGACGATTGCGCCGCCACCCTTGTTGGCGGCGCGGCGGATAGTCTTCGGCAGACCGTGGTAGGCGCGATGGGCGAACGAGTCCCCGTCTATGATCAGGAGAGGACGTCGGCCCCGGGCCGCATCCGATGTTTGATCACGTTGTGAGCGAACCACCGCTTCGACCCGGCCTGCATGAAGGGGAACTCACGACTGCCCAGGCCGCCGTCGGACGTCGCTAGGTTCTGTGTGGACAATAGCGGAAGGGCTGCTCCTGGTGAAATCACGGCTGAATGCTTGGGGGTCGCGAAGTGGATCTTCTCGGCTGCGCACCTCTCGTTGTACCGGTCCTTGGTCGGCCTAGCCTCGGTACTCAGCTGCCAACTCCGGATGTGCTCGGACGCCCCTGGGCCTACCCTGCCCTGCTGAGTGAGTTGTCACTCAAGCCTGCTGGACCGCTGCTGCGAAGCGGCGGAACATAGACTCGAATCTGGCAAGTTGCTCGCGATTGAGGTCCCGGGCTTCGTTCCGGCCGACGAAGATCTTGAACATTGCCCCGCCATCCCGGTTCACGAACTGGACCGAGCAGGAACGCCGCCCGAAGAACGGCCTGTCCACGAAATAGATGGCGGCGCAGCGGTCGGCCCGGATGTGGCCGCCGATTGGGCTGTCGCCGTGGATGTTGAAGTAGCCGCGGCCGTGGCTGCCGAGCGGCAGCCGACCGCGCGTCTCGAACACGCCGTCGGCCGTGTGGACGATGAACGTGATCTCGCCCTCCCACCCGGCGAGCTCGCTCCAGACCATCTCGAAGCTGTCGCCCGGGACGGCCGTGACCTGCTCGGGTCCGAGAGCGTCGAGCACCGCCCGGTACGGGACATCCTCCCGGCGGGCGATCTCCTCCAGGACGCCGTCGGGCGCGGCCGCAAGCGCGGCACGAACCCGGCTCGCAGGGTCCTTCGCTCCGGGCGCGAGGGCAGTCGAGGCGCTCACTCCGCAGCCTGGACGGATGCCGTGCGCGCGAGCGTCTGGACGACCTCGAAGCCCTCGAATTGCGGATGGCCGGCATAAAGAGGCTTCGAGCTCGGCGCGCGGCCATGGGCCTTCCGGAACTGGTCGGACTTGGTCCAGGCCTCGAAATCGCCCTTCGAGGCCCAAATCGTGTGCGACGAATAGAGGATGTGGTCCTCGTGCTCGGGCCCGCGCAGGAGGTGGAACTCGACGAAGCCCTTCATCTCATCGAGGTGGCTGTCCCGGTTGCGCCACACGGCTTCGAACTCGTCCGTCGCGTCCTTCAGCACCTTGAACCGATTCATCGCGATGAACACCGTTCTGTTCCTCCGTCTAAGGACGGGCGTCCGTCCGTTCCGCTAAACTCACACAGCCTGCCGCCAAGCCCATGCTAAGCGGAAGATGTTGTCTTCCATAGCGAGGCAGTTATACCTAGGTCAATGCGCTGTTTTATCCAGTTTTTCTTTGTTCTAAACTATAGCTACTGAAGGGGACACCATTGCGTGCGGACAGGACATGAGCCGCGACCCGGAGTTGCAGTCGAGTTCGCCGGAACGCCCGCGCCCGCAGCACGGAGAGCCGCGCGCCGTCCAGGCGAGCCAACTTCTCGGCGGTGCGCGCGAGATCATCATCCTGCACCGCGGCGAACGCTACCGGCTGCGGCTAACGCAGCACGACAAGCTCATCCTGACGAAGTGACCTCGCGCATGACGAAGCTCGTTTCCATCAGGCGGTCCGCGATCGTCGCGCTTTGCGCGCTGGCCTTTGCCGTTCCGCCGGCTGCCGGTTCAGCGGCGGAGGCTTCCCCGCCAGCGCGGATCGTGTCGCTCGGCGGCGCCGTGACCGAGATCCTGTACCGGCTCGGGGCGGGGGACCGCGTTGCGGCCGTCGATACGACCAGCATCCATCCTCCGGAAGCGCTGGGCACCAGGCCGAATGTCGGATATCTCCGGCAGCTCTCCGCCGAGGGGATCCTCTCCGTCCGGCCCGACCTTGTGCTTGCCGTGGACGGGGCAGGTCCGCCGGACGTGCTCCAGCAGGTGCGCGAAGCCGGGGTGCCCATCGAGGCAGTCCCCGAGGCGCCGACGCCCGCCGGAATTGTCGGCAAGATCGCCGTCATTGCCCGAGTCGTCGGGCGCGAGAAGGAAGGCGCGGCCCTGATGGAGGAAGTCGAGCGAGGCTTCGCGGTCCTCGCTGCCGACCGGGCCCGCATCACGCGTCCCGTGCGCGCGCTGTTCGTCCTTTCCCTCCAGAACGGCCGAGTCATGGTTGGAGGACGCGGCACCACCGCGGATGGCATGTTCGCGCTGGCCGGTGCCGAGAACGTCGCGGCCGCGGTCAAAGGCTACAAGCCGATGTCTGACGAGGCCATCCTGGCAGCACAGCCGGAGGTTGTCGTCATGATGGAGACCGGCCCAGGCGCGGTGCCTGCCGCCGAAGTGCTCGGAGGCGCCGCCCTGGCGGGGACGCCAGCCGGTCGCAATGGGCGTCTGGTGAAGATGAACGGCCTCTATCTGCTCGGCTTCGGGCCGCGCACGCCGGCGGCCGCCCGTGAGCTGATGACCTCGCTCATGCCGCCGATGCGGCCGGAATGAGCGGGGCCGCACAGGCGGCTAGTCTCGGGATCTCGGCCTCGGAGCGACGGAAGATGCCGCTTCTCCGGACCGCCCCGGTGCTGGCGCTCCCTCTGCTTCTCGCCCTCGCCCTCCTGGTCGGGGTGCTCTCGCTCGGCACGGGCGCGGTCGCGATCCCGCCGGGCCGTGTGGTCCAGGTCCTTTGGGCCGGGCTGAGCGGCGCCCTTCCGGACCCGGGTCTCGCCAGGGACGTCGCGATCGTCCTCGACATCCGTATGCCGCGCACTCTGGTCGGGCTCGCCGTCGGGGCGTTGCTGGCACTCTCCGGCGGTCTGCTGCAAGGCCTGTTCCGGAATCCGCTTGCGGACCCTGCGCTGGTCGGTGTCTCGTCCGGCTCGACACTCGGCGCGGCCGCCGTGATCGTGCTCGGCCACCGCTTCGCGACAGGCCCGGTTCCGTTCGAGCTCCTGCCGATCGCGGCATTCGTCGGGGCTCTGACCGCGACGCTGCTGCTCTATGCGATCGCGACGCGGCAGGGTCGCACCTCGATCGCCGTCATGCTGCTCGCCGGCGTGGCGCTGGCCGCCCTTGCAATGGCCGGGACCGGGTTCCTCGCCTTCCTCAGCGACGACCGGCAGCTCCGCGACCTTTCATTCTGGACCATGGGGGCGGTTGGCGGTGCGACCTGGACGAAGCTCTTCGCGATCTTGCCGATGATGGCCCTCGCGTGCCTGATCGCTCCTTTCCTAGCCCGCGCCCTGAACGCGCTCGTGCTCGGCGAAGCGGAGGCGTTCCACCTCGGCATCCCGGTCCAGCGGGTGAAGGCTCTCGCGATCTTGACGATCGCCGCGGCCGTGGGTGCGGCGGTGGCGACCGCCGGGCCGATCGGCTTCGTCGGGCTGGTAGTGCCGCATGTGGTGCGCATCGCGATCGGGCCCGATCACCGCATCCTTCTGCCGGCCTCGGCGCTCCTCGGCGCGACGCTACTTGTGGCCGCGGACATGGTGGCGAGAGTAGCCGTCGCGCCGGCCGAACTGCCGATCGGCATCGTCACCGCGCTGATCGGCGCGCCCTATTTTCTCTGGCTGCTGCTGCGGCGGTCGACGGTGCTCGACGCATGATCCAGCCGCTTCTCCAAGCGACCGGCCTAAGTTTTTGGGTCGGCGCGAAGGCGCTCGTCAGCGATGTAGGCCTGCGGCTCGAGGCAGGGCGGCTCGCCGTGGCGGTCGGGCCGAACGGGGCGGGAAAGTCGACGCTTCTCCGCATGCTCTGCGGCGAGCTGCGACCGAGCACCGGGGCCGTGTCCTATTGCGGCACGCCCATCCAGGAGCTGCCGGGATGGCGGCTCGCCTGCGCACGGGCGGTGCTGCCGCAGGCCTCGCGCCTCGCCTTTCCGTTCACCTCGCGCGAGGTGGTGCGGATCGGGGCGGACGGGATCGGGCGGGGCCTCACGGCCGCTTCCCGCGCCGAGATCGTCACGGCCGCGCTGGAGCGTGCCGATGTCTCGGCGCTGGCCGATCGCTCCTACCAGAGCCTCTCGGGCGGCGAACAGCAGCGGGTGCAGTTCGCGCGGGTGCTGGCGCAACTCGCGGCCGGTCGGACAGTCGCGGCCGAGCAAGTCCTGCTGCTCGACGAGCCCACGGCCAGCCTGGACCTCACGCATCAGCTCGCCTTGCTTGACCAGGCGATGGCGCTCGCTCGGGACGGCATGGCCGTCCTTGCCATCCTCCACGACCTCAACCTTGCCTCGGCCTATGCGGACGAGCTTCTCGTGATGGCGGGCGGCAGGCTCGTCGCGAGCGGCCCTCCCGAGGAGGTCCTTACCGACGGCCTTCTTCGGGAGGTGTTCGGCGTCCGGCTGACGGTTGGCGCCGTGCCGGCGAGCGGTCGACCCTTCCTTCTGCCGACTGGGCCCAATTCCGAGGACTCGGGGGACTGAGCACATCCAGCCCGCGGGCGGGATGGCTATGGCGCGTCTGCAGCAGCGGGCCGCTTTTGCTTGTCGGGCCTGAGCGCGCAGCGTATTCCGGCTGAGAGATAAGAGTATACTTGATTGGATTTATTCTAACCCAAGAAGATCGCACTTGACGATCTTCTTCATTCAGCCGAACAGCTAGTTGCGGCTCAGCTCTCCGAGCCGAACGCCAGCCAGCCAGGCCTCTGCGCCAAGCCAGCCAGCCAAAATTCAGATCTGGTTGGGGCTCTCTTTCATGATTGGTGGATTTCGTTCGTTGCTCCTCGGGGCATCGTGCCTCGTGAGCGTCGCCACGCTCGCCTCGGGCGCAGCATCGGCGCAGGATGTGAGTCCGGTTGGCGCCGCCGCGCGCCAAGCGCCTTCGGCGAGCGGCGAAACGGCGCTCGACGAGATCACGGTCACCTCCACCAAGACGGAGGAGAAGGCGATCGAAGCGCTGGCCGGCGCGAGTGTCGTCTCGGCCGATACGATCCGCGCGATCCAGCCGGACCGAGTCTCCGACATTCTCCGGCAGGTCCCGGGCGTCACGACCCAGGAGGCGCATAACGATCCGGGCCAGGCGATCAACATCCGCGGCCTGCAGGATTTCGGCCGCGTAAACGTCCTGGTCGACGGTGCGCGCCAGAACTTCCAGTCCACCGGCCACGGCGCGAACGGCACCTTCTATCTCGATCCGGAGCTCATCGGCGGGATCGACATCACGCGCGGCCCAGTCTCGACCATCTATGGCTCGGGAGCGATCGGCGGCGTCGTGTCCTTCCGCACCCGAAATATCGAGGACATCCTGAAGCCGGACGAACTCGCGGGCGTCGAGCAGAAGCTCGGCGGCGGCTCTAACGGCTACGGCTTCGTCAACTCGACCTCGGTCGGGGCCCGGCTGCCGAACAACGCGGTCAGCGCCTTCGGCCAGTTCGTCTACCGCAACTCGACAGCATCCAGGGACGGCGGCGGCATCCTCGTGCCCGACACGGGAAGCGAGCTGAAGGCCGGCAACTTCAAGCTCAACATCAACCCCGCGGACGGCCACTTCCTGACCTTCTCGGCGCTGGTGCAGAACTTCGACTTTATCAACAACGGCTCGTCTCTGACGGGCGCGCGCTTCCGATCCGTCGTCGATGCCCAGACCTACACCTGGGGCTATCGCTTCGCGCCGACCGACAACCCGCTGATCGACCTCAACATGAAGGGCTACTACACCCGGACGGACGACGCCCGGACCTTCGTGCGCGACAGCGCCAATCGGACCTACGGCCTGCTCGGCGCCCGGCCCGGCAACCAGGTCAATGTCGATCTCGATACCGTCGGCTTCGACATCTTCAACACCTCTCGCTTCGACACCGGCGCGGTCAGCCACGCGCTCACCTATGGCGGTGACGGCGTGTTCGACGACGTCCGCACGCGCGATGCCGCCGGCGGCTACACGTCAGCCTTCACGCCGAGCGGGGAACGGAGGCTCCTCGGTGCCTTCGTCCAGAACGAGATGCGTTATGGCGACTGGCTGCGGGCAGTCGGCGCCCTGCGCTACGATGCCTACGAGATCAAGGGCGGGGCTTTCGGCTCGAGCGGCGACCGGATCTCGCCGCGCGGGACGATCGGCGTGTCGCCGTTCCCTTGGATCGAGTTCTTCGGGACCTATGCCGAAGGCTACCGCGCGCCGACGCTGTCCGAGACCCTGATCTCGGGCGTCCATCCCTTCCCGGCCTTCACGATCCTGCCGAACACAAATCTCCGGCCGGAGACGGCCCACAACCTGGAAGGCGGGGTGAACCTCCGGTTCGACAACGTGCTCCGCGACGGCGATGCGCTCCGGGCGAAGCTGGTCGGGTTCTCGAACGACGTCGACAACTTCATCGACAGCACGTCCGTGCCATCCTCGACCCTGGTTCCGGTCGCGCCCGGCTTCCCGGCTGCCCTGTGCCGCATCGTCCCCCGGGCGCCCTGTGCGCCGCTGCCGTCGGTGCAGTACAACAACATCGCCCGTGCCGAGCTCTCCGGCGTCGAGCTGGAAGCCGCCTATGATTGGGGCGACGGCTTTGCCTCGCTCGCCTACACCCACACGGACGGCATCAACGCGGCGACCCGCGCGACCCTCGTCACTGTTCCGCCGGATCGCCTCGCGGGAACGCTTGGCTTCCGCTTCCTCGACCGCCGGCTGACGGTCGGCACCCGGACCGTCTGGTACGACGCACGGACGAACACCCCGCCGAACGGCACGATCCCGAACACGAAGGAGTTCGCGCTCGTGGACCTCTTCGCCTCCTACGAGCACAACGACTGGATCCGGGCAGACCTCACGCTGTCGAACATCTTCGACAAGCGCTACATCAAGTACCTGGACCTCGACCGTTCACCCGGCTTCCAGGCGCGTGGCTCGCTGACGGTCAAGTTCGCTACGAAGTGAGCCGGCTGCGCAGCAAAACGGGGTCGTGGATTGTCCTGGATGCGGCGGGATGACTGCCCGTCATCCCGGGACGATTCGCGAGGCTTTCTTGCGAGGCCCTGCTGACGGTCGTGATCGTGAGCTGCCGAATGCCGGAGTTGGGCTGGCGCAACCCGCTCCCCTCAATGCCATCGGAAGGGAGCCCAAGCGTCTCAGGACATTGGTCCGTATCCCTTCTTGGGAGCACCGGAAGGCAAAGTTTCTGGCCTTTTCTCACGGTGGCGAGCTGGGTGCCCCACCGGGATTGTGGAAGGATATCGGCAGCTTATGGCCGATCGCCCCGTGAAGATGGTCCTCGTTGTAGCACCTGCGACAAGCCTCCATCTTTCCCTGGCGTCGGAAGCGTCGGGAACCAGTGCGCGTTCATGCACTCGGCGCGGACGAGGCCGTTGAGCGCCTCGGCGAAGGCGTTGTCGGTCCGCTAGCTGGGCCGGGACGGAAGACGGCTGCCTCGCTTGCGAGCCAAGGCCATTCGGACATTCGCGTCGGCGTAGGGTCTGACCCGGGCAACGCCATGCCAGCCGAGGTTTGGCTGGTTGGAGTTGGTGTTGCGCCGCTGAAGGACTTTGGGCCACCGGCGCAAACACGTCACCGGATTCCGCGCGGCTCCTGGACGAGCGGCATATTCCTCGGCGAATCAGGTTGACCACCACCCTTATTCCTTGCTCCGGAGGAGGGGGGGTGAGCCGAGTTGAACACGTTGTTGCAAGTACCGAGGGCTTACCGAAAACCGGGCGCGACGGGTCGATTGCTGGCTGTGGTCTTGTCCGTGGTGGTGCTTTCGACCAAGGAGGCTCCCGCGGTGCCGCAGCACCCAGCGCCCTCTGTCATCTCGATCAATCTCTGCACGGATCAGCTCGTCGTCGCGCTCGCCGATCCGTCGCAGATCTTCGGTTTAAGCCGTTATGCTGGCTATACGGTTCAGTCGGCCGTCGCTGATCGGATCAAAGGCTTGCGCCTGATGGAGGGCACGGCGGAGGAGATCCTGATCGCGCGGCCGGATTACGTGTTTGCGGGACGTTACACCAAGCGCAGCACGCGGGCCCTCCTTCGTCAGAAAGGCTTGCGTGTCATGGAGTCCGATTCGCCGCGCTCGATTGAGGACGCCAGAGCTCAGATTGCGGAGGTCGGACGTCTGCTGGGCCACAACGACGGCGCGGAGCACCTGCTCGACAGAATCGATCAGGCGGTCTCTCGGGCCCGCTCGGCCCTGCCGAGGGCCAACCTCAAGGTATTGAACATCCAACGCCGAGGCTGGGTATCTGGCGAAAGCACTCTCCTGTCGTCCTTGCTCGACACCGTGGGCCTTGCCAACGAAGGCGGTTCCTTCAGCTCACGCCTCGGGCGCTTCGCGTCGCTGGAGGAAATCATCGCGTCCAAGGCCGAGGTGCTGATCCTGCCGGAAAGCGCGCGCGGCCCCCAGGATCAGGGGGCAGCGCTGCTGGAGCATCCCGCGCTGGCAGCACGCTTCCCGCCTAACAGCCGCATCCGGATCCCGGACCGGTTTCTCTTCTGTGGTGGGGCCGCGATCATCCAGGCTCTCGACCTGATTGTTGAGCAGGTGCGGTTGCTGAGCCGGCCCTGATCCCGGAGAGGACCGACACCGCTTGGTTCGAGCGCGGTCGCCACAAGCCACGCCGGATCGCCTCCTGGAAACGTTCGGCGATCTCCCGCAGCGCGGCGGGATTCGCGTCCGCCAGGAACCCCGCCACGCGTTCATCCTCCAGGTAGGCGGAGAAGAGCTGGTCGAAGTGGTGATCCTTGACGGCGTCCGTCGAGGCCGCGAAGCCAAACAGATAATCAACGGTGGCGGCGATCTCGAAGGCGCCCTTATAGCCGTGGCGCATGACGCCACCGATCCATTTCTGGTTGGCGGCGCGACCCCGGACCACCCGAGCGATCTCCTCGTCCAGCGAACGTGGCAGGGGCGCCTCCGGCCGGGAGGTGTCGACGTGGAAGATTCTCGGCGAAGTCCCCTGGATATTCTCGACCGTCGACGAGAGGCCACCCATGAACTGGTAGTAATCGTCGGAGTCGAGGATGTCGTGCTCGCGGTTATCCTGCGTCTGCACGATCGCATCCGTGCGCGCGAGGTTGGCCGAAAGCAGGTCTGCCGCGTCCTCGCCCTTGCGCCCGCCGCCATAAGCGAAACCGCTCCAGGCTAGATAGGCATCGGCAATGTCCTTCCGCGTCTCCCAGCCGCCTTCGTCGATGAGCGCCTGCAGCCCTGCCCCGTAGGCACCCGGCTTCGACCCGAAGACTCGGCTCGCGGCCCGGCGGAGCGCCGCATCGTCCGGCAGGCCCGCATCGCGCAGCCGCGCGGCCTCGAACCGAACATGGGCAGCGACGGGGTTGTCCTCATCTGCCTCGTCCAGCGCCGCGATGGCCCGAACCGCGGTGTCGAACAGATCCATCTGGAGAGGGAACGCATCCCGGAAAAGCCCGGAAATTCGCAACGTGACATCGACGCGAGGGCGCCTCAGTTCGCCCAGATCGAGGACCTGGAACCCGGTGATGCGTCCGGAAGCAGGCTCCCAGGTCGGGCGGGCGCCGATGAGGGCGAGCGCCTGCGCGACGTCGTCGCCACCGGTGCGCATGTTGGCCGTGCCCCAGACGGACAGTGCGATCGAACGAGGCCACTCACCCTCCTCCTGCCAGTACCGCTCGACCAAGCGCTCCGCCGCATCACGGCCGGTCCGCCATGCCGCCTCGCTCGGGACGGCACGAACGTCGACGGCGAAGAAGTTTCGTCCTGTCGGCAAGACATCGGGACGACCGCGCGAGGGTGCGCCGGCCGGCCCGGGCGGGACGAAGCCCCCACGGAGGGCGTCTAGGATGCTTCGGATCTCTGCCTCGCCGCTGCGTTCGATCCGGGGCCGGAGCTCCGCCTCGACCCATCTCAACACGGCGAGCGTGCGATGCCAGGCAGGGTCCGGGCGCATGCGGCCGGAGACCAACGCTTCCGCCAATTCCTCTATGCGGTCGACCGCGTCGCCGGCGATGCGCCAGGGACGGTCGGTGAGCGCGGCGAGGGCAGCCGGACGGGTCCCAACGTAGGGGGCTGCGAGATCCCGGGTGAGCGGGTCAAAACCGTCGAGCCCGAGATCGGTCGCGAGGGCCCGATGGAGTGATGCGTCTTCCGGGCGCAGTTCCGACCGTGGCAGCCGCGCGATGGCCACGAGTAGCGGGTCGCGCAGACATGGCTCCGGCGATCGTCCGAGAACATGAAGGCCGTCTCGGATCTGCATCTCCTTGAGATCGCAGAGATGCGCGTCCAGGCGGCGCAGCACTTCGGCTTCCCCGAGATCCGGCCGCAAACCGAGATCAGCATCTAGCCGGAGCGCACCGGCGCTCGCCGCGATGTCGCGCGCGAGTGCATCGGCGCGGCGAGGGTCGAGATCCGAGGCGAGCGCGTACTCGTCGACGAGCCGCTCCAACTCGGCGAGATCACCGTGCAACTCCGCCCGGGCGAGAGGGGGCGTGAGATGGTCAACGATAACGGCGGCCGTACGGCGCTTCGCCTGCATTCCCTCGCCAGGATCGTTGACGATGAACGGATAGATGTTCGGTAGCGGCCCGAGCACGGCCTGCGGTAGGCACTCGGCTGAGAGCCCCGTGGACTTTCCGGGAAGCCATTCGAGGTTGCCGTGCTTGCCCAGGTGGATCACGGCATGAGCGCAGAAGGCCCGGCGCAGCCAGAAATAGAACGCCAGATAATGGTGGGGCGGCACGAGGTCTGGCGCGTGATACGTCTCCTTCGGGTCGATGTTGTAGCCGCGCGCCGGTTGGATTCCGACGACGAGGTTTCCGAAGCGATGCAGGCCGAGGCGAAAGTTGTCCCCTTCGAGGTGGGGATCTATCTCCGGCGCGCCCCAACGCGCCTCCACCGCCCGCCGGAGCGCCTCGGGCAGTTGCCGGTAGGCCTGGAGGTACTCAGCCAAAGGCCAGTGCGAGCCCCCGAAGCGCTGCGGGCGCGCCGTGGTCTCGTTGGTCGGGCCCCTGGTGAGGAGATGCATCAGCTCGGCCGAGTCCTCAGGCGCGCCGGGAAGGCCGTAACCCTCTCCTCGGAGGGCCTCGAGCAGCGCGATGCAGCTCTCCGGTGTGTCGAGCCCCACACCGTTCGCGAGGCGGCCGTCGCGGTTCGGATAGTTCGCGATGACGAGGGCGACACGACGCTCCCGCGCGGGCGTGCGGCGCAGTCGGATCCAGGCGGAGGCGAGATCGGCGGTCGCCTGGACCCGGTCCGCAACCGACCGAGCGACGGGCGGCGCGAAATCAGGCGCTGCTGGATCACGCTCCTTGAAGGCTATCGCCCCGGCGAAGATGCGGCCGTCCACCTCCGGCAGGACGACGTGCATGGCAAGGTCACGCGGCGACAGCCCCCGCGTGGACGCCTTCCATTCGGCCTCGCTCGACGCAGCGAACGCGATCTGGAGTACCGGACAGCCCGCCCGCTCGACGGCTCCCCCAGCAGCAGCGCCTGGAGTGCCGACGGCAAACGCCGTGGCATTCACGATTACGTCCGGCGGCGCGGCCGTGAAGGCAGAAGCAAGCACCGCGTCCGAGGCAGAGTCTTTAAGACTGGTGACGAAGATCGGCTGGGCTGACACGCCACGCTCCCGGAGCGCCGCCGCGAGCGCCTCCACCGGCTCGGTCATGCCGCCCTGGATGAGCGCACGATAGAACAGGATTGCGGCGCGCGGCCGCCCTTCGGGCTTGGCGGAAGGCCAGAGGCCGGCGCTCGGAACCGGGCGCACCGGATCTGGTGCCGGACCCCAGCCGAGTGCGTGGTCGATCCACCCCAGGGCGGCGCGGATGTTGTCCGGCCCGCCCTCGGCGAAGTAGCGCCAAATTGCATAGGCGTCATCCTCGCCTAGAGTCCCGCGCCTCGCGAAATCCCCGTCCCAGCGATTGTCGCCCGGAAGGCACGCGAAGGGGATGCCCCTGCTAAGCGCCTCCCGCCTCAAAGAGGCTAAGCCGTGCGGCCAGTAGCTCTCCCCCCCGAGCAGGCGGAGCAGGATAAACCGCGCCTGTGAGAGCGTCCGCTCGACGTAGAGGTCGACCGACATCGGATGGCCGAGCTGCAGGAAGTTCGTCAACGCAACCGAGGGCGCCTCGGGCGGCCGGTCGGTTATGACGCGCTGAAGCGCCGCCAGCTCCGAATCCGCAGCCGACAGGATGACGATCTCCGCCGGCGGTTGGTTCAGGTCCCGCGCAGTGGCCCCGTCGTCGATCTCCTCCCGTGGCGCGACCTGGACGTGCACGGGGACGGCTTCAGCCTGCCAGCGCGGCCGCGGCGGCGGCGCGGTCGAGCTCTTTGAGGCCGATCACGACGAGACCCGGCATCTGGCCTGCCCCGGGCCGGGCAAAGGACGTCTCGACACGTCGGCCGACACCCTGGACGACGAGCGGCGCCGGCTTGCCGGCTACCGGGGCGTAGCCCTTCACCCGCAGTACGCCCGGGACCGTGAGCGCACGCAGCACGGCATCCCGCACCGCTTCGGCGCTGTTCATCGCGGCGGGCCTCACGACGAAGCTGTCGAAATCGTCGTGGTCGTGCTCCTCGTCTACACCGTGGTGCCCGGCTCGCGCCGCGAGATCGTCCTCTGCCGCGGCAGCCAACCCGATTAGCACCTCCGGGGCAAGATCGGCGGAGCGCGAACGCACGACGCGAACGCCGTCGCGCAGTTCGTTCCCGAGCCGCCGTTCGATCTCGTCGAGGCGGTCGGCCGAAACCAGATCGGCCTTCGACAGAACCACGAGATCCGCACAGGCGAGCTGGTCGTCGAATACCTCCTCTACTGGATCATCGTGCTCGCGGGCCGGATCCGGGGCCGGATCGTGCTCGGGAGTGCGGCCCTCGTCGAGAGCGGTCGCATCCACTACGGTCACGACGCCGTCGACCGTGGCACGCGTTCGCACGCCCGGCCATTCGAAAGCCTTGAGCAGCGGCTGCGGCAAGGCAAGGCCTGAAGTCTCGATGACGATCGCGTCCAACGGTCGGTCGCGGCCGAGCAGCTTGTCCATGGTCGGGATGAAGTCGTCCGCCACCGTGCAACAGATGCAGCCGTTGGTCAGCTCGACGACGTCGCCGGGCGCACAGGTGCCAGCTGCACAATCCTCGACGAGCGAGCCGTCAAACCCGATATCGCCGAACTCGTTCACGATGACGGCGATGCGCCGCCCCTTCGCGTTCGTCAGCAGCGAGCGAATAAGCGTCGTCTTGCCCGCGCCGAGAAAGCCGGTCAGCACGGTAACGGGGACACGTTGAGAGCTCATCGGAGGTCCTTTTCGCGAGCCGCAAAATCACCGAGGGTGTCGGCCGTCCTTGGTGGTCCAGGAGACGGGTGGGATGCGGGCGACAATCCCGCGGCGCAACGGCTCTGGGCGCTCGCGCCAGAGCAGGTATCCGTGCTCCTGCGCGGCATAGCTCTCCGCGCATTCGAGAACCGCGTCAGCGTGGAGCGCGGGGTCGAGATCCCCGAACACGTACGTGTAGCCGTCTCGGCGGGACAGCGCGATCGTGCAGGGCCGCTTGCAAACGCTGAGGCACTGCACGGGTCTGATAACGACATCGGACGCCGCGCCACTGGCTTGGGCGGTGCGAAGCGCGGCGAGCAAAGCATCACCCGGCGATCCATCCCCACCATCGGCCGAACGGCACGACACGCAGACACTAACTGCAACGGGTGTCCGGCTCTCGCACGTCCCTCCGGCGCTCACCGAGAGGTGGTCCCTGCCGGACCGAAGGCAGGGAAATAGGGCGCGCGAGCACACCCGACAGATCGGCACATGACGGTCTCCCTCCGGCCCACCGCCGGATCACCTCGTTGCGCCTTCGGCCGGTCTCCTGGCTCGCGGATCAGCGCCGGTCCGTCTTCCCAACCTGTCGGCCAGTGACGTCGTGGACCCAGCTCTCCGCCTACAGTTGCGGGGGCAGCCGCGGCTTGGGCGAAGGTTAGAAACCTCTCCGCACCGCATTCCCGTTTCACCCCGGCCAGACCGGGGCACCGAAAGCATGCGCGTTGAACCATGAACCGCTCGGCGCGGCAAGCTGGAGTCCGGGTTTAGTCCGATTACTCGATCTCAGCACACGTTAGCCTTTGCGGGCAGCACGAAGCGGTAAACATGCTTTCGGCATCCCGGCTTCAGGTGCGCCATCGCAAAGCCGTCCTGCTCCTTTCGGCCAGGGCAGCTAGGACCCCGCGTTAGAGGCTGGAACCTTCTGAAGCTCAGCCTAGGGTCGAGAGCGAGCGTTGGCCCTATGGCTGATCAGGGCGAGAGCCCGATCCGAACTCCTACCGGAAGGCTTGATCGGGTAAGCGGTTCGCGGCGAGATGACGCCGTGACTGGGGATTGTGGATGAGCCCTCCCGGTATCGCCGCCGCCCTGCTTCTTTTTGCGCTACCAGCCTTCGCCCAACCCTGAGTCCCCGCCCTATGCCGGTTTGCAGGGTCGCCCCCTCAAGGCTCTTTCCGAGAAGCAGGTAGCGGACCTCAAAGCCGGACGTGGCATGGGGATGGCGCTGCCCGCCGAGTTGAACGGTTGTCCGCGGCGGAGCTGCGGTACTCGCAGTCCATTATAGGCGTGATAGCATCGCGCTCCTCTTAGTCCACCTTACCCAGCTCACGGAGCGTTTCCTCGGCTGTCCGGAAACCCTCGATGCCAGCCGGCAGACCACAATAGATTGTGCATTGGTAGAGCACTTCCTGGATCTCCTGGACAGTGCAACCGTTGTTGATCGCAGA
>NZ_JBMSEF010000035.1:0-27162 GCF_049446235.1 Enterovirga sp. CN4-39
CTCGGCTCGCCCGCCTTCTGTTCGGCCGGGCGCGAGGCCGAGGCCGTGCTGGCCCGCCACCCGGACGCATCCGTGCTCTGCATCCGCCTCGGCGATCGCGCGCCCGTCGCCCTGCCGATCCACCAGCCGCTCCGCCCGGACGCGAGGGCGACGATCGCGGCCCTCCAGCGGGACGGCTACCGCGTCTCGATCCTGTCGGGTGACCGGCGGAGCGCGGTCGCGGCCGCCGCGGCGGCGCTCGGCATCGAGGAATGGTTCGCCGAGCTGTCCCCGTCGGGCAAGATCGCCCGCATCGAGGATCTCGGCCGCGCCGGGCGCCGCGTCCTCATGGTCGGAGACGGCCTCAACGACGCGCCGGCCCTCGCGGCCGCGCATGCCTCGCTGTCGCCCGTGACGGCCGCGCATGTGAGCCAGGCGGCCGCCGATGCCGTGTTCCTCGGCCGCGGCCTCGAGCCGGTCCGCACCGTGCTCGCCGTCGGCAAGCGCGCGAAGCGGCTGATGACGCAGAACCTCTGGTTCGCGGCCCTCTACAACCTGCTCGCGATCCCGCTCGCGGCCGGCGGATTCCTGACCCCGCTCATCGCGGCGCTGGCGATGTCCGGCTCGTCGGTGGTCGTGTCCCTGAACGCCGTCCGGCTGCGGTTCGAGCAGCCCTCCCGGACCGCGAGGCCGGAGGGCTCCGTCGGGGCCGCGCCGGCGACAGAACTCAAGCCCGCATGAGGCGCAGATGAACGTCCTGGTCTTCATGATCCCGATCGCGACCGGCCTCGGCGTCGTCGGGCTCTGCGCCTTCCTGTGGGCCCTGCGCTCCGGGCAATACGAGGACATCGAGGGCGCGGAATACCGCGTGCTCCGGGAGGATTGAGGAGCCGGGCCGAGGGCGCCGTCCGATGGACACTGCGCCCAGGCTTGATCTCGCTCCAAACCGCCTTCAGACCAGGAACCCGGCTCGACCCGGAATCGCGAGGAGAACGGAATGAGTGGGCAGAAATCCCTTGCCGCTGCCGGCTGGCCGAAGCGGACCTTGGTCCTCTGGGCGGGGCTGCTGATTCTCGCCTGGGCGGCCGTTCAGCCGGCCGCCGCCCTGTCGCCGCGCGAGCAGCGCGGCCAGAATTTCGCCCGCACGCATTGCGCGAGCTGCCACGCGATCGGCCGGACGGGCGCCTCGCCGCTCGCGGCGGCTCCCGCCTTCCGTGACCTCCACACCAAGTACCCGGTCGACGATCTCG
Organism: Enterovirga sp. CN4-39; assembly: GCF_049446235.1. Taxonomy (NCBI): domain Bacteria; kingdom Pseudomonadati; phylum Pseudomonadota; class Alphaproteobacteria; order Hyphomicrobiales; family Methylobacteriaceae; genus Enterovirga; species Enterovirga sp. CN4-39. Next base: position 1,230 of record NZ_JBMSEF010000035.1, read on the forward strand.
CCGAATCCTTCGCGGAAGGCATCGTCACCGGCCACCCGACCATGCCCGAATGGCAGCTCGACCCGCCGCAGATCGGCGACCTCCTGGCCTACCTGAAGACCCTGGAGCGCTGAGCCGGCCGGCTCGGCCGGGGCAGGCACCCGTCAGGCGACGCGCTCTGACGGGCCCCCGAGGCGCGCCGCCGCGACGGCGCTGAGAAGGACATCCTGCGACAGCGGCTTGTCGATCAGGTCGAGCCCCGCCTCCTCGGCGCGCTTGCGGATGGCGGGATCCGGATGCCCGGTCATGAGGATGACGGGCGCGCGGATGTCGCGTGCGCGCAGCCGGTGGAACAGGTCGACGCCGTCCATGCTCGGCATCTTGTAGTCGATGATCACGCAGGCCGGCTCCGGCCCCGGAAGGGAGGACAGCAGCTCCGCACCCCCGCGGAAGCTGAGGACGCAATAGCCCTCGCTCTCCAGGAGGAAGCGGAGCGAATTGAGCGCGCCGGGGTCGTCGTCGACGATGAAGATGGGCGGCGCGGATAGGGGCGGCATGGCGTTCGTGCCGGCCCGCGAGGGGCCTCAGGAGTGGACCGACGCACAGGATAGGGCGGCCCGCCACCCCGCGCCTTGACCTCGATCAACGCCGGCGGATCGGGTCAGGCGATCCCCGCCCGCACGGCCGAACGGACCAGTTCCGAGATGCTTCCGGCCTGCATCTTAGTCATCACGTTGGCGCGGTAGATCTCGACGGTGCGCGGCGAGATGTCGAGGTGGCGCGCGATGACCTTGTTCGCCTCGCCCGTGACGAGACGGTCGAAGACCTGCCGCTCGCGCTGGGTCAGGGTGTCCAGGCGCCGCGTGAATTCCTGCAAGGCCGGATCCTGCAGCTCCGGCTCCCGCCGCTCGAGCGCGGTCGCGATCGCGCGCAGGAGGACCTCGTCGTCGAACGGCTTCTCGAGGAAATCCGACGCCCCGAGCTTCATGGCCTCCACGGCGAGCGGCACGTCGCCATGGGCCGTCATCACGATCACCGGAAGGGTGCGGCCGCTCCCGCGGATGCGGCGCAGCAGCTCGATCCCGTCCATGCCCGGCATGCGGATGTCGGTCAGGATGCAGCCGGCGATCCCGGGCAGCGCCTCGAGCAGCGACTGCGCCTCGGGGTAGACCCGGACCGCGTGGCCGGACGTATCCAGCAGGAACTCGAGCGATTCACGCATGGCCTCGTCGTCGTCGACGACGTGAACCGCCCTGTTTGCCTCAATCTGCATCGCTCGCCTCTTCGACGGCCGCGGCCGGAAGCGTCAATCGGAAGGTCGCGCCACCCTGAGCGTTGGGCTCCACCCACAATCGCCCGCCATGAGATTCCACAATCGTCCGGCTGATGGATAGCCCCACGCCCATCCCGGTCGCCTTCGTGGTCACGAAGGGCTGGAACAGGCGGTCCGCCACCTCGTCCGAGATGCCCGGCCCGGTATCGGCGACGCTGATCTCCACCTGGCCGTCCTCCTGGAGGGTGGTGGCCAGCACGAGTTCGCGCCGGGGCGCGTCCTGCATGGCGTCGGCGGCGTTGCGCAGCAGGTTCACGAGGACCTGCTGCACCTGCACGCGGTCGGCCAGCACGAAGCTCGCCCGCGGGTCGAGGTTCATCCGGGTGACGATGCCCTGCTGGGCCGCGCCGACGAGCGCGAGCGCGCTCGCCTCGTCGATGAGGCGGGAGACCGGTTCGACCCGCTTCTCCGTCTCCCCGCGGGACACGAAATCGCGCAGGCGGCGGATGATCTGCCCGGCCCGCACGGCCTGCTCGGATCCCTTGTCGAGCGCGTCCCGGACCTTGGGGAGGAGCTCCGGGTTGCCCTGGTCGAGAAGGCGGCGGCAGCCCTTCATGTAGTTGCTGATCGCGGCCAGCGGCTGGTTCAGCTCATGGGCGAGCGTGGAGGCCATCTCGCCCATCGCGGTCAGCCGCGAGACATGCACGAGCTCCGATTGCAGCTCCTGCAGCCGTGCCTGGGTCTGCTGCCGTTCGGTGACGTCCGTGATGAAGCCCGTGAAGAACACGCGGTCGCCCGAGCGCATCTGCCCGACCGCGAGTTCCATGGGGAAGCTGGACCCGTCCCGGCGCATGCCCGAGACGACGCGCCCCGTGCCGATGATGCGTTTCTCGCCGGTCTCGTGGTAGCGCCGTAGGTAGGAATCGTGCCGGCTCTGGTCCGGCTCCGGCATCAGCATGGAGATGTTCCGGCCGATGACGTCCGCGGCGGCATAGCCGAAGAGGCGCTCCGCGGCCGTGCTGAACGACTGCATGATCCCCTGCGCATCGATGACGATCATGGCATCCGGAACGGTGTCCAGGATCGAGCGCAGATGCGCCTCCCGCTCGAGCAGCGCCCGCCTGACCTCCAGGTTGCGCCGCTGCATGGCCCGCAGGCTCTCGCCGCCGATGGCAATCGACATCCCGAGCAGCGCGAAGAGAAGCGCGTCCACCTGGTTCGGAAGCTCGAACGGCTCCCGCATCAGGATCGCGGATCCGGCCGCGACGCCGAGGATCGTGGCCGCAACGCCCGGCAGGAACCCGCCCGTGACCGCGCCGACCAGCAGGGCGGGCACGAAGAAGAGGAACACCACCCGGTCGCCGAGAAGCGGGTCGAGCATCAGCCGCAGGCCGGCAGCGGCCGCGACGAGCAGCGCGGCATAGAGGTAGGGGCGGAAATCGGCCCGGCTCTTCTCGAGGGAGAAGACGCTCGCCCGGTTCGGGAATCGGATCCAGTCGCTCATGGAGGCGGGCGGGAAGGCAGGCGGCGAGCCCTGCGGCCCGCCTTCGAGGAAGTGTCGCCTGCCCTATAGACCAGCGGCCGGGCAAGCGAGAATGCGCCCGATCGCCCGGCGCCGCCCCGTGCGGCCGCCTCGGCCTCAGACGGCGCGGCTGTGAGTCCGGCCCGACTGGCCGAGATAGGCATCGAAGGCGGACGCGACCGCGCGCACCAGGAGGCGTCCCTCCTCCTCCACCCGCACGACCGGTCCGCGGATGCGGACGAGCCCATCGGCCTCGAGGGCCCGGAGCTTCGGGAGCGTGGCGAGGAAGCCCTCCGCCGTGCGGCCGTGAGCCCGGCAGAGCCGGTCGAGATCGATCTCGCCGTCGCACATGATGCGCTCGATCGCCTCCGCCCGCAGCGCGTCCTCCGGGGTGAGCCGGTACCCCTTGGAGGTCGCGAGCGATCCCGACCGGACCCGCTCGACATAGCGCGAGGTGACGACCTCGTTCTGCACGTAGCCCTGCGGCAGGCGGCCGATGGCGGAGGCGCCGAACCCGACCAGCGCCTCGGCATCATCCGTCGTGTAGCCCTGGAAATTGCGGCGCAGCGTGCCGTTCTGGTGCGCCAGCGCCATCGGGTCGTCCGGGCGGGCGTAATGATCGAGCCCGATCCGGCGGTACCCGGCCGCCACGAGTTCCTCGGCGATGGCCTCGGCCTGCGCCTCGCGGGCCGGCCCATCCGGCAGGGCCGCCTCCTCGATCTTGCGCTGGTGCTTCTTGAAGAACGGCACATGCGCGTAGCCGAAGACGGAGAGCCGGTCCGGCCGGAGTTCCAGCGAGCGCCGGACCGTCTCGCGGCAGGAGGCGACGTCCTGGAGCGGCAGCCCATAGATCAGGTCGAGGTTGAGGGCCCGGATCCCGGCCCTGCGCAGCCCGCTCGCCGCCCGCTCCGTCTCCGCGAAGCTCTGGACGCGCCGGATGGCGGCCTGCACGGCTGGGTCGAAGCTCTGGACGCCGAGGCTCGCGCGGGTCACGCCGGCGCTCGCCAGCGCGAACATCATCTCGACCGTGAGGGTCCGCGGGTCGATCTCGATCGCGACCTCGGCATCCTCCTCCACGCCGAAGCGCGAGCGGAGGAGCGCCATGAGGTCCACGAAATCGGCCGGCGGCATGATGGTCGGCGTCCCGCCGCCGAAATGAATGTGCCCGACGGGCCCGGGAGAGCCGATGCGGTCCGCGACGAGGCCGATCTCGGCCCGCAGGGCGGCCAGGTATTCCGCGATCGGCTCGTCCCGGCGCGTCACCGAGGTGTGGCAGCCGCAATACCAGCACATGGCGCGGCAGAACGGGACGTGGAGATAGAGGGACAGGCGCCTTTCCGGGCTCAGGGATCCGAGCCAGCCGGAATAGGTCTCGCCCTGCACGGCATCGCTGAAATGCGGCGAGGTCGGATAGCTCGTGTATCGGGGAAGGCGCTCGTCGCCGTATCGCGCGCGAAGGTCGTCTCTCATGGCCAGCCGGGTTCCGGCGCTGCTCGCGCCGGGAAAAACCCTACCGAGACACGCCCATCCCGCTTTGATCTCGCGCAAAGGCCGGCTTCGACCCCGCCTTCGTCAGAGCACCACGATGCCCGAATGCTTCGCCTTGTTCTCGGGCTCGACGTGGATCGTCACCACGGCGTCCGGCACCTCGGCCTTCAGGGCCCTCTCGATCGCGTCGCAGATGTCGTGCGCGTCCGACACCGGAAGGTTGCCGGCCACCACGAGATGGAAATCGATGAACGTGATCCGGCCGGCGTGCCGGGTGCGGAGGTCGTGCGCCTCGATGGCCCCTTCGGCATTGGCCGAGATCGCGTCGCGGATCCGCGCCAGCGTCTCCGGAGGAGCGGCCTCGTCCATGAGACCGCCGAGCGATTCCCGCATCACCTTCCAGCCCGACCACAGGATGTTGAGCGCCACGATGGCGGCGAGGGCCGGGTCGAGGATCGGAAGGTCGAACGCCCAGGCCGCGCCCAGCCCGACGAGCACGCCCGCGGAGGTCAGGACGTCGCTGAACAGGTGCTGGCCGTCGGCCACCAATGCGTGCGAGCGGAGCCGCCGCCCCTCGCGGACCAGCACCCATGCCCAGAGCGCATTGATGACGGCAGCGGCGGCGTTGATGGCGAGGCCGAGGGCGGGTGCATCGATGCGGCGCGGCGCGAACGCCGCCTCCCACGATTCGCGCAGGATCAGAAGGGCCGCCACGATGATCAGCGCCCCTTCCAGCACGGCCGAGAAGTACTCGGCCTTCGTGTGGCCGTATGGGTGGTTGGCGTCGGCCGGCTGCGCCGCGAGACGGATCGTGTAGAGCGCGACCGCGGCCGTCACGACGTTGATCACGCTCTCCAGCGCGTCCGAGAACAGCGCCACGCTTCCCGTGAGGGAATAGGCGAGGCCCTTCAGGGCGAGAACCAGGATCGCCACGGCGATCGAGGCCGCGGCGAGCTTTTGCCGTTTGTCCATGAGAGCCCGAGCGGTCTCGCCGATTTGGTGAAGGCCGCCTCCTAGCACTCCGGAGCCGCGATTTGGAGGCGTGGCGGCCGTTCTGATGTGTGCAGGCTTCGGGTCACCCTTGAGCTCACGGCGTGGGAGCGCCAGAGCACGGGCATGGCCGCCTGGATCAACGCCTTCTTCCCGACCTTTGCGCTGATCGGGCTCGGAATCCTCCTCCGGGAGCGGCTGCTGAAGGACCAGGGCGTCTGGGCCGGGCTCGACCGCCTCACCTTCTTCGTCCTCCTCCCGTCCCTCCTGGCCTCCTCGATCTCGACCGTGAACCTGTCCCAGCTGCCGCTCGGCGCGCTGGCCGGCACGATCTGGACGACGCTGGGGCTGGCGACGCTCTCCGCCCTCCTTCTGTCGCGCCTGCTCGGCCACAACCGGGCCGCCATGACGTCGATCGTCCAGGGCGGCATCCGGTTCAACAACTACGTGGCGCTCGCCGTCTCGGCCGGCCTCTACGGCAACGAGGGGCTGGCCTTCGGCGGCGTGGCGGCGGGCCTGATCGTGCCCTGCGTGCAGGTGATCCTGACCTCCGTCTTCGTGCTGAGCGACGGCGGGCGCCTGCAGCCGCTGAAGCTGCTGCGCCAGATTGCCATCAATCCGCTGATCATCGGCTGCATGGTCGGCTTCGCCTTCGCGGCTTTCGGGGGGATGCCGGCCGGCCTTTTCCCCCTCGCCCGCTCGCTCGGCCAGGCGGCCCTCGCGCTGGGGCTGCTCTCGGTCGGCGGAGGCCTGGCGATCGGCGCGCTGCGCGAGGCGCCCCTGACCCAGGTGCTGGTCGGGATCCAGAAGCTCCTGCTGGTGCCGCTGGTGACGTTCGGCCTCGCGCGCCTGTTCGGCCTCGCCCCGGAGATCGCCGCCATCGCGACGCTCACCATGGCGATGCCGACCGCATCTACCTCTTACGTGATGGCGCGCGTGATGGGCGGCGATGCCCGCCTGATGGCGGCCATGATCACGCTCCAGCACCTCGCCGCGATCGTCTCGCTCCCGCTCTGGGCGCTCGCCCTCGGCCGGTAGCCGGCCCTACTTCTTGGCCGCTTCCTTCACGGCGTGTTCGAGCTTGTCGCCCTGGTGCTTCGGGCTGTCGCCGCTCGCCACCGCCCCGCCCTTCTCCAGCTTCGGCTCCGTCCCGGCCTTGAGCTTGTCGCCCTGACGCTTGGGGCTGTCGCCGTCGCCCGCCTTGGTGCTCGCCATGGTTCGCGCCCTCCTCCCGGTCCAACTCCGGACGGAGGGCTGAGGTTGCGTTCCGACGCGAGGGCGGCCGGTCTGTGGCAAGCCATCGCAGTAGAATTTTGACAGTCGCGCCTTGGCGCTGCGCCCGGTCGATGCTAAGTAACTGATATCACAGGTTCTTTTGAATCCTTCCAAACTGCAAATCCCGTGATCGTCTGCTCCTGCAACATCCTGTCCGACGGGGACGTCAAGGCCTGTCTTGCGCCAGGCCCAGGCTGTCCGCGCACGCCCGCACAGGTCTATACCTGTCTGGGCTGCAGCCCCGATTGCGGCCGCTGCGCGCGGACGATCCGGGCCATCATGGACGAGGCGCTCCGCGCCGCGGCCGAGGAGGCCTGCGGCACCTGCCCGCTGTCCTGCGGGGCGGACCACGACCACGTCCATCGCCACGATGGCGAACCCGAGCGAGTTCCGGCCCACGCCGCCGCCACCGTTTGAAATCATTCTAAACTAGCTGGACAAGGGACCCGGATCGGGCCTAAAGCCGTTCCAGGCATCTTACGATGTGAGGATCGGATGAAGGGCGACCCGAAGGTCATCGACTACCTGAACCGCGGGCTCCGGAGCGAGCTGACGGCCATCAACCAGTACTGGCTCCATTACCGGCTCCTCGACGATTGGGGCTACAAGGAGCTGGCGAAGAAGTGGCGCAAGGAATCCATCGAGGAGATGGAGCACGCCGACCGCTTCACGACGCGCATCATCTTCCTCGACGGCTTCCCGAACATGCAGGTGCTCGACCCCCTGCGCATCGGCCAGAACGTGAAGGAGATCCTGGAATGCGACCTCGCCGCCGAGGTCGATGCCCGAGCTCTCTATCTCGAGGCCGCGAAGTACTGCGACAGCGTCAACGACCGCGTGTCCAAGATGCTGTTCGAGGACCTGGCTTCGGACGAGGAGGGCCATATCGACTTCCTCGAGACGCAGCTGAACCTCGTCGAGCAGCTCGGCCTCCAGCTCTATGCCCAGAAGCATGTCGGCAAGATCGACGAGGGCGACCATTCGGGCAGCCCGGGCCTCGAGGGCTGATAGATCCGCCAGGGCGGACGCCCAAGGCCAAGCTTGCCGGGAACGGCTCGTTCCCGGCAGGGTTTTACGGTCGTCAGGACCGACCGGCCTTCGCGCCGGCAGGTCCTGTCCCCCTTCTGACCGGAGACCCATCATGGCCAATGTGGCGAAGCTGAAGCCGCGCTCGGGCGGCGGATCGAGCCTTGGTACGCCAACCGACCTGTCCGATGACGCGGTCCAGGCCATCTCCGGCGCGATCAACGGCCTGGTGGCGGACGCCTTCGCGCTCTACGTCAAGACCAAGAACTACCACTGGCACCTGAGCGGACCGAACTTCCGCGACTACCACCTGATGCTCGACGAGCAGGGCGCCCAGATCTTCGCCACGATCGATCCCCTGGCCGAGCGCGTGCGCAAGATCAGCGGGACCACGATCCGGTCGATCGGCCAGATCCACACGCTGACCCGCGTGGCCGACGACGACCGGGAATTCGTGCCGCCCGTCGAAATGCTGCGCCAGCTCATGAACGACAACAAGGCGATGGCGAAGTCGATGCGCGATGCGCACGACATCTGCGACGAGCACAAGGACGTCGCGACCGCGAGCCTCCTGGAAAACTTCATCGACGAGACCGAGCGCCGGACCTGGTTCCTGTTCGAGGCGAGCCGCGACCCCGACCAGACCGGCCACTAGGCCCAGGGCTCAGGACAAGCGCAGGCGGGCCTCCACGAGGTTCGCCTCGCTCGAGGCGGAAAACGTGAAGCCGAGCTCGCGGCAGAGCGCGATCATGTTCCGGTTCTCCCGCAGGATCAGGCCGAGCACGGATTTGAGCCCGAGCTCCCTCGCGCCCTCGAGCACCGCGTCCATCAGCGCGTGACCGAGGCCGAGGCCCTTCAGGTCCGACCGCACCAGCACCGCGTATTCCCCCTCGTCCGACGAGAGCTGGTGGATGCGCCCGACCCCGAGGAGGCGTCCGGTCCCGGGCTCGATCGCCGCATAGGCCCGCGCATGGCGCCTGTCGAAATGCGTAAGGCGGAAGATCTGGTTCTGCGGAACCTCCCGCAGGGCGACCAGGAAGCGGAGCCGGCGGTCCTCGTCCGTCACATGGGTGTCGAATTCGGGATAGAGCGCGTCGTCTTCCGGCCGCAGCGCCCGCAGCAGCACCTCGCGCCCGTCGGCCAGCACGAGCCTCCGCGCCTCGCCTTCGAGGTGCCCCGTCGCAATCTCCGCCGCATCGTCCAAGGGCTGTCCTCTGGCGTGACCTCCGCGCCCCATCGTTGCCGGAGCTTCGCTCCGGCGAAAGCCCCTTCGGGCGCCCGATGTTCCCGGACCGGAAGGCGAGAGAGGATATTGCGCCGCAGCATGAGCTTGCTGTAGCCTCCGCGCATTCGACTGGACCCGGTGAAACTCCGGGTGGCTCTTCCGGCCGCCGATCCGCCGGACCACGCAACTGACCCGACGATCCGACCCTGGCGCCAGGCGCCGGGCGCCCGTCCTTTTGCGGAAAGCTCTCCATGCAGCCGTCCTCGCGCCTCCATCGCGAATGGTTCTCCAATGTCCGCGCCGATGTCTTGTCCGGCATCGTCGTCGCGCTCGCCCTGATCCCCGAGGCGATCGGCTTCTCGGTCATCGCCGGGGTCGACCCGAAGGTCGGCCTCTATGCCTCCGTGGTGATCGCCTGCGTGATCGCCTTCGCGGGCGGCCGTCCCGCCATGATCTCGGCCGCCACGGCCGCCACCGCGGTCGTGATGGTGAACCTCGTCCGCGACCACGGCGTCCAATATCTCTTCGCGGCCACCATCCTGATGGGCGTCATCCAGATCGGCGCCGGCCTCCTGAAGCTCGGGCGCGTCATGCGCTTCGTCTCGCAATCGGTGATGACGGGCTTCGTCAACGCGCTCGCGATCCTCATCTTCCTCGCCCAGTTGCCGGAGCTCACCGGCGTCACCCCGGCGACCTACGGGCTGATCGCGCTCGGGCTCGCCATCATCTACGGCTTTCCGCGCATCACGCGCGCCATCCCGTCGCCGCTCGTCGCCATCGTGGTGCTGACGATCGTCACGGCGCTGCTCGGCCTCGACGTGCGCACGGTCGCCCATCTCGGCGAGCTGCCATCGGCCCTCCCGAGCTTCGCCCTGCCGGACGTGCCCTACACGTTCGAGACGCTGCGCATCATCCTGCCCTACTCGCTCACGCTGGCGGCCGTGGGCCTGCTCGAATCCCTCCTCACGGCCCAGATCGTCGACGACATGACGGACACCCCGTCGAACAAGAACCGCGAATGCATGGGCCAGGGCGCCGCCAACATGACCTCCGCGGTGTTCGGCGGCATGGGCGGCTGCGCCATGATCGGGCAATCGGTCATCAACGTCTCGTCCGGCGCGCGGGGAAGGCTCTCGACGCTCGTCGCGGGCGCGTTCCTGCTGGTCCTCCTGGTGCTCCTCCAGGATCTCCTGGCCGTGGTGCCGGTCGCGGCCCTGACGGCCGTGATGATCATGGTGTCGCTGAACACCTTCTCCTGGCGCTCGCTCCTCCAGCTCAGATCCAACCCGCTCTCCTCCTCGGTGGTGATGCTGGCGACCGTCGGAATGGTCGTCGCCACGAAGGACCTCGCGATCGGCGTCCTCTGCGGGGTGCTCCTCTCGGGCGTGTTCTTCGCCGGCAAGGTCTCGCGCCTCAGCCGCATCGTCCCGGAGCTCTCCGCCGACGGCCGCACCCGCACCTACCGGGTGACGGGCCAGGTCTTCTTCGCCTCGGCCGGGACCTTTGCGGATGCGATCGACGTCACCGAGCCCGTGGACCGCATCGTGATCGACGTGCACGAGGCGCATTTCTGGGACATCTCGGCCGTCGCCGCTCTCGACCGCATCGTCCTCAAGGCCCGCCGGCACGGCCGCGCCGTCGAGGTGATCGGCCTGAACGAGGCGAGCGCCACGATGGTCGAGCGGTTCGGCACCCACGACAAGGGCGAGGCCTCCGCATCCGCCGCCGCCCACTAGGAGGCAGGCAGCCCGCCCTTCAGCCGAGCCACCCGGCGGAGCGCAGGCGGGCGGCGATCTTCCGGGCGACCAGGTCCATCCCGCGCTCGCCCGGATGGATCACGTCCCTGAAGATCTCGGCTTCCTCGTTCAGGAACAGGTCGCTCAGGTCCAGGAAGGCGGTCTCTCCTTCCGTCCAGACCGACGAATCCGACAGGGCGTCGCGCGCAGCCTCGTATTGGCGCGCGATATAGGCCTCGCTCTCGGGCGGAGGGAGCATCGACGCCTCGTGCCGGCTCCGGACGCGCTTGAGCACGCCGACCGGCTGCATGACGAAGAGAAGCGGCACCGCCCAGGCGGAGCAGATCCTGGCCATCTTCTCCACGTTGCCGACGAAGCGCGCGAGGATGGCGGCCTCCCAGGCGGGCGTGCCGTAGCCGGTTTCCCGGCGAAGCGCGGCGAGCCTGTCGAAGAAGAGCTGCCGCAGCGCCGGGCCGTCCGGCTGTTCCTCCTTCAGCCAGATCGATCTCGTCCGCGGGTCGAAGCGGCCCTCGAACAGGAGGTCGTAGACGAACTGCACATGCGGATAGCCCGGGCGCGGGTCGAAGCTCATCGGCATGAGGATGTCGCTGCCGCCACCGAGCACGACGATCGCGCGCGGCCGCGCATCCACGATGTCGTGCAGGATGCGGGCGAGCGACACCCCGGAATTCGCGGCCGTGATGCCGAAATTCAGGAAGCGCCCTCCCCCGGCCGGGGATGCCAGATCGCCCAGTCTCTCGCACAAACCCGTCGACGCGACCGTGCTGTCGCCCAGGACCGGGATGTCGCCCGGGCCGAAAGCCTGCTCGTCCCCCGGCCCGGAAAACACCCGGTACGGCGCCGGGTGGTAGTGGCTGGAGAACGCCGCCGTGTAGAACCGCTCCTGCTCGGGCCGGACATGGCCGCCTTCCGCCGCGAGCGTGACCCACCAGTTCAGCTTGACGCTCACCTATGCGCGCTCCGGCTCCGTCCCTGCGGAGCCAAGTCTCTCGCAGCCGCAGCGGCGACGCGATCCCGAATCCGGTCGCCACGCCGCCTCTCCCCATCGTTCTGATGGCGGGCTTGACCTCGGGCGGCGCTGCGACAGGCTAGCCGCATGACCGACAGCCTGGCCCACAACATCCCCCTCTCCTCGGATCGCCTCTGGCAGGCCCTCATGACGATGGCCGAGATCGGCGCGACCGCGAGGGGCGGCTGCGATCGCCAGGCCCTCACGGATCTCGATGGCGAGGGAAGGCGCCTCCTGGCCCGCTGGGCCGAGGAGGTGGGTCTTTCCGTCGAGGTGGACCGCGTCGGGAACATGCGCTGCCTGCGCCCCGGGCGCGATCCCGACCGGGCTCCGGTCGCGATCGGGAGCCATCTCGACACCCAGCCGAGCGGCGGCAAGTTCGACGGCCCTCTCGGCGTCCTGGCCGGGCTCGAGATCATGCGGGCCCTGCACGAGGCGGGCGCCGAGACCGAAGCGCCCCTGATGCTCGTGAACTGGACCAACGAGGAAGGTGCGCGCTTCAGCCCGCCCATGATGGGAAGCGGCGCCGCCATGGGCATCTTCTCCGAGGCGGAGATCCTGGCGAAGACCGACCCCGAGGGCGCGGTGCTCGGCGAGGAGTTGCGCCGCATCGGCTGGCAGGGCGAGGCCGAGCCGGGAGACCTCCAGGGGCTCGGGGCCTATTTCGAGGTGCATATCGAGCAGGGGCCGATCCTCGAGGACGAGGGCCTCGATGTCGGGATCGTCACCCATGCCTCCGCGCAGGCCTGGTTCGAGGTGACGGTGACGGGCGCGGAGGCGCATGGCGGCAGCCGCATGGCGGGTCGGCGCGATGCCCTGGTCGGCGCGTCGCGGCTCGTGGAAGCGGTGGAGCGGATCGCAATTGCGGAAGGCGCACGCGGAACTGTGGGCCGTCTTCTCGTCTCGCCGGACAGCCGGAACGTCGTGCCGGGCCGGGTCTGGCTCAGCGTCGAGTTTCGGGCCGACGATCACGACACGCTCGCCAGGATGGAGGATGCGTTGCGCCAGGAGGGCGCCGATCTCTCGCGCGAGCGCGACCTGGTGGTCGCCGTCGAGCCCTTCTGGTTCTCCCCCGTGACGCCCTTCGATCCCGCCCTCGTCGGTCGGATGCGCGAAGCGGCGCGCCGCCGCAACCTTCCCCATCGGGACATGCCGACCGTGATCGGGCACGACGCGGTCTACATGGCCCGCAAGGTCCCGTCCGCGCTGCTCTTCGTGCCCTGCATCGGCGGCATCAGCCACAACGAGGCGGAGGCGATCACGCCCGACTGGGCGGCCGCAGGCTTGCATGTGCTTGCCGATGCCGTGCTGGAGACCGCAAGCCTCGTGCGCTGACGCCCGGGGCCACGCGCCCCTGACCTTCCCGACCCTTCGATACCGGCGCCGCCTCGCTGCCCAAGCGGGACGGCAGACTTTCTGACATTCAACTTGTTGGTTGACTATTTCCGTGCAGAGGTTGATACTCAACCTTATGGTTGAGCTTTCGGCATCTCGGCTGGACATCGTCTTTCACGCGCTCGGCGACGCGACGCGGCGGCGAATGCTTCGGGATCTGGCCGCGGGCGAGCGCACGGTGACGCAGCTCGCCCAGCCCTTCGACATGTCGCTCGCGGCCGCCTCCAAGCACGTCAAGGCGCTGGAGAATGCCGGCCTCATCCGCCGCGAGGTGCGGGGCCGGATGCATGTCTGCCGCCTGGAGCCGGGGCCGCTCGCGAGCGCGCACGAATGGCTCGGCTTCTACGAGCGCTTCTGGACCGACCGCCTCGATACCCTCGAACGGCTCCTCCGGCAGGAGGACGCGCGCAAGGCCCCCGCGAAGGAAGGAGAGGAAACATGACCGACGGTTTGACCCCGAACGGCTATGCCGTGCATCCCGAGCCCGCCGCGCTGAGGATCGAGCGCCTCCTGCCCGGCCCGATCGAGCGCGTCTGGGCCTACCTGACGGAGAGCGACCTGCGGCGCCGCTGGCTCGCGGCGGGCGACATGGCCCCGACACCCGGCTCGGCCTTCGAGTTCGTCTGGCACAACGACGAGCTGACGGACCCGCCCGGCAACCGGCCGCCCGGCGCTTCGGCCGAATTCCGGCTCGCGTGCCGCATCCTCCTCTTCGAGCCGCCGAACCGGCTCGTCATCGGCTGGGGCGAGACCGGCGAGGTCAGTTTCACGCTGGAGCCGAAGGGCGGCGACGTGCTGCTGACCCTCATTCACCGCCGCGCCCGGGATCGCGAGATGCTCCTCAACGTGACGGCCGGCTGGCATGCGCATCTCGACATCCTGGCCGCGCGCCTGAAGGGGGCCGAACCGGAGCCGTTCTGGGACCATTGGAGCGGGCTGAAGGCAGAATACGAGCCCCGTATCCCCGCCTGACCTTTCCGCCGCCCTACCCTGCGCAAGGAGACACGCGATGGAGACGCACCGCATCGGAACACGCGAAGACTGGCTCGCGGCCCGGCTGGAGCTGCTGGACGCGGAGAAGGAACTCACCCGGCGCTCGGACGAGATTGCCCGGCAGCGCCAGGCACTGCCCTGGGTGCCGATCGAGAAGGCGTACCGCTTCGACACAGACGAGGGCGAGGCATCGCTGAAGGACCTGTTCCGCGGCCGCTCGCAGCTTCTCGTCTACCACTTCATGTTCGGGGCGGAGTGGAAGGCGGGCTGCCCCTCCTGCTCGATGATCGCGGACGGGTTCGACGGTTTTCAGGTCCACCTCGCGAACCACGACGTCATGCTCTGGGCGGTCTCCCGCGCACCACTGCCGAAGCTGCAGGCCTACAAGGCGCGCATGGGCTGGAGCTTTCCCTGGGCCTCGTCCGCGACCAGCGAGTTCAGCGCGGACTTCAACGTGGCGTTCACGGAGGAGCAGCAGCGCGTTGGCGCGGTCGAATACAACTACCGGCGCGAGCCGGTCTTCGACTGGCGCCCCGGCCAGGACGGCGGCGGCGGCGATGCCGAGGACCGCTTCGCCGCCATGTGCGGCACGGATCGGGCCTCGTTCCACCGCGACCGGCCGGGCCTCAGCGCCTTCGCGCTCGAAGGCGGCACCGTGTACCACACCTACTCCGCCTATTCGCGCGGGCTCGACGGGCTGTGGGGCGCCTACCAGTGGCTCGACCGCGCCCCGAAGGGCCGGAACGAGACGGGCGGCGTCTGGTGGCGCCGCCACGACGAGTACGCGGCCGCCTGAGGCCCGGCCTCGCCGGCGCGGCTATTGCAGCATTCGCCGCGCCTCGAGGACGGCATTCTCGCAGGCCACCTTGTCGCCGGCGCTATCCGCCTTGCGCGCCAGCTGGAGCGCCGCGAGCGCGTTTGCGGCCTGCTCGCCCTCGCCCAGCTTCTCTTCGGCCTGGGCGATCGAGCTCGGGGTGGGCTGCCGGTTAAGGAGGGCGGCCCGCGATTCCGTGCCGGTCGGGCCGGCGGCGGCCACGGCCGCGATCCTCGCGTCGACGGCCGCCTGGGCGGCATCGATCTGCGCGGCACAAGGCCCGGCGATTGCGGGCCCGGCCGATACGGCGAGTGCTGCGGCGCCGAGGATCGGCAGGATGCGAAGGATCATGGCTGCTCTCCTCTCTCAGGTTCGAGGAATAATGCCGTCCCTGCAGCTGCGATTCCAGCTTTTCCCGAGTGACGGACGTTCTGCTGATCAGCCGTCACATGGCCCATGCGGGGCTGCTTCTACCGAAGGCTTTTTGTTGCTACAATAACCCATGGACGTCGAGTTCGATCCGGAGAAGAGCGCGAGAAGCGAACGCGAGCGCGGCCTCCCTTTCGATCTCGTGGCCGAGCTGGAATGGCACCGCGCGCTGATCGCCCTCGATGACCGGCAGGACTACGGCGAGAAGCGGTTCGTTGCCCTCCTGCCGATGACCGGGCGGGTCTACGTGGTCTGCTACACACTCCGCCCGGTCGCCGGGCCAGCCGAACTGCCGCCCGCCGGACAGGTCCGCCGGATCATCAGCTTCCGCAAGGCGAACAAGCGAGAGGAGCGCATCTATGAGCAGGCCACCACTGACCGATGACGACGGCGAGGTCCGCGAACTGACCGCCGAGGATGCGACGCTCTTCCGGCCGAGCGCGGAGGTCGACCCCGGTGTGGTCGAAGCCATGCAGCGCTTGAAGAAGGGTGGCCGGCCGAAGGTCGAGGCCCCGAAGGCCCATATCGGGTTTCGCATGGCCGCCGACCTGGTGGAGGGCATCAGGGGGACGGGAAGGGGCTACAACGTCCGCGTCGAGAAGGTCCTGCGCGAAGCGCTGGACCGGGGCGAACTGAACGCCGATGAGGATCTGCCAAAGCGCCGGCAGGCCGGCCGGAACCGGTGAGCTGGGCAGGCCTCCCCCGCACGCCGCCGCGTGCATCGACAGTCCGGCCGGGCCTCCCCTCACGCCACCTTGCGCTCGGCCAGGAAGGCGCCCATGCGCTCGAGCGCCCTGGCGATGTTCTCGGCGGAGTTGGCGTAGGAGACGCGGATATAGCCCTCGCCGTGCACGCCGAAATCGGGTCCGCCGATGATGGCGATTCCCGCCTGCTCCAGCAGCGCGGAGGCGAGCGGCTTCGCCTTCCAGCCGGTCCTGGAAATGTTCGGGAAGGCGTAGAAGGCGCCCTTCGGCGTGATGCAGGAGACGCCCGGCAGCCGGTTCAGCCCCTCGACCACGAGCGCGCGGCGGCGGTCGAACTCGGCCACCATCGCGGTCACGGCATCCTGTGATCCGGTGAGTGCCGCAACGCCCGCCCATTGCGTCGGCGCGTTCACGCAGGAGAACGAGTTCACGGCGAGTTTTCGCGCCATGTCGTAGAGCTTCTTCGGCCAGATCGACCAGCCGAGGCGCCAGCCCGTCATGGCGTAGGTCTTCGAGGCGCCCTCGAGCATGATCAGACGGTCGCGCAGCTCCGGATACGAGAGCAGCGAGACGTGCTCCTCGCCGTCATACGTCATGGTGCCGTAGATCTCGTCCGACAGGATGGCGACGTCGGGATGCTTCGCGAGGCCCGCGACGAGCTTCTCCACCTCGGCCTTGGGCGTCACGCCGCCGGTCGGGTTGGCGGGCGAGTTGAGGATCAGGAGCCGCGTCTTCGGCGTGATCAGCGACAGCGTCTCCTCGGCCGAGAAGGCGAAGCCGTTCTCCTCGCGGATCGGCACCGGGATTGGGGTCGCGCCCGTGTACTCGATCATGGAGCGGTAGATGGGAAAGCCCGGATCCGGATAGAGGATCTCGGCTCCCGGCTCGCCGAACATCAGGATCGCGGCGAACATCGTCACCTTGCCGCCCGGCACCACCATCACGTTGTCCGGCGAGACCTCGACGCCGAAGCGGCGGTGCAGGTCGCCCGCCACCGCCTCGCGCAGCGGCAGGATGCCGGTCGCCGGCGTATAGCCGTGGTGGCCGTCGCGCAGCGCCTTCATGGCGGCCTCGACGATATGCGGCGGGGTCGGGAAGTCCGGCTGGCCGATGCCGAGATTGATGATGTCGCGGCCTCCGGCGGCGAGTTCGGTCGCCCGCGCCAGCACGGCGAAGGCGTTCTCCTCGCCGATGCGTTCGAAATTCTGCACGGTGTGAAGCATGGTTCCTCCCGGGCGCCGCCGGCTGCCGCTTTGCGGAGGCCTGTCGCGCACCCGGGCGCCCTGCGCAAGCCCCGGGGCAACCCTGCTTTCTCCGCATTGATCTCGCCCGAGGGAGGGTTCACAACTCCCCCCTGTCTGGAGCGCTTCGAAAGAAAGCGCCCCGCAGGGAGCACATGACCGCGATGGCCCGGAAGATCACGCCCGAGAACCTCCGCTCCAAGCAGTGGTTCGACAATCCCGACAATCCGGGCATGACGGCGCTCTATCTCGAGCGCTACCTCAATTACGGCCTCACCTCCGCCGAGCTGCGCAGCGGAAAACCGCTGATCGGCATCGCGCAGACGGGCTCCGACCTCTCGCCCTGCAACCGCCACCACCTCGAGCTCGCCAAGCGCGTGCACGACGGCATCACGGCGGCCGGCGGCGTCGCCTTCGAGTTCCCCTGCCACCCGATCCAGGAAACGGGAAAACGCCCGACCGCCTGCCTCGACCGCAACCTCTCCTACCTGTCGCTCGTCGAGGTCCTGTACGGCTACCCGCTCGACGGCGTCGTGCTCCTCACGGGCTGCGACAAGACCATGCCGGCCTGCCTGATGGCGGCCGCGACCGTGAACATCCCGGCGATCTCGCTGAATGTCGGGCCGATGCTGAACGGCTATTTCCACAAGGAGCTGACGGGCTCCGGCACGGTCGTCTGGAAGGCGCGCGAGCGCCACGCCAAGGGCGACATCGACTACCAGCAGTTCATGGACATCGTCGGCTCCTCCGCCCCCTCGGTCGGCCATTGCAACACCATGGGCACGGCCTCCACCATGAACGCGCTCGCCGAGGCGCTCGGCATGAGCCTGCCCGACTCGGCCGCCATCCCGGCGCCCTATCGCGAGCGCGGCCAGGCCGCCTACGAGACCGGCCGGCGCATCGTCGACATGGTGTGGGAGGATTTGAAACCCTCCGACATCATGACCCGCGAGGCGTTCGAGAACGTCATCGTGGCGAACGCGGCGATCGGCGGAAGCACGAACGCGCCGATCCACATCAACGCCATCGCAAAGCATATCGGCGTCGAGCTCTCGAACGACGACTGGGAAAAGATCGGCTTCGAGATCCCGCTCCTCGTCAACATGCAGCCGGCCGGCGCGTGGCTGGGCGAGGAATACCACCGCGCGGGCGGCCTGCCGGCCGTCCTCGCCGAGCTGATCGAGGCCGGGAAGATCCACGAGAACTGCATCACGGCCAATGGCCGCACGATCGGCGAGAACAACCGCGGCAAGTTCTCGTGGAACCGCGAGGTGATCTGCGCCTATGGCGAGCCCCTGAAGGAGAAGGCCGGCTTCCTCAACCTCAAGGGCACGATGTTCGACAGCGCCATCATGAAGACCTCCGTCATCTCGGAGGAATTCCAGCAGCGCTACCTGAACAACCCGGACGACCCGAACGCCTTCGAGGGCCGCGTCGTCGTCTTCGACGGGCCGGAGGACTACCACCACCGCATCGACGATCCCTCGCTCGAGATCGACGAGTGCACCATCCTGATCATGCGGGGCGCGGGGCCGATCGGCTATCCGGGCGCCGCCGAGGTGGTGAACATGCAGCCGCCGGGCGAGCTCCTCAAGCGCAACGTCACCTCCCTCCCCTGCATCGGCGACGGGCGCCAGTCGGGCACCTCGGGCACGCCCTCCATCCTCAACGCCTCGCCGGAGGCCGCGGCGGGCGGCGGCCTCGCCCTGCTGCAGACGGGCGACCGCATCCGCATCGACCTCAACAAGCGCTCGGCCGACATCCTGGTCTCGGACGAGGAACTGGAGCGCCGCCGCAAGGACCTCGCGGCCCGCGGCGGCTACGCCTACCCGGCCTCCCAGACGCCCTGGCAGGAGATCCAGCGCTCGATGGTCGACCAGCTCTCGGAAGGCATGGTGCTGAAGCCGGCCGTCAAGTACCAGCGCGTCGCGCAGACCTTCGGGGTGCCGCGGGACAACCACTAGCGCCACCGCGTAGCCTCTCCCGGACGGGAGAGGCCGAGCGCCGCCGGCAGGCGGCGACCGGGTGAGGGCAGGAGCCCGGACGGGACGGCGCGGCGCCGGACGCCGCGCCGCCGACCAGGTCAGGCACCGCCCGAACCCTCACCCCGGATGCTGCGCATCCGACCCTCTCCCGCCCGGGAGAGGGCGCGCGCGGCGCCGACCGAGCCCTCTCGCGTTACCGGAACCCATGAAAGCCCCCGCTCCCCTCCGCCGCCTCGTCGCCGGCCTCGCGCTCGCGGCCGCGAGCCTCCTGCCCGGCCTCGCCTCGGCGCAGTCCGCCTATCCGAACCGGTCGATCCGCCTCGTGGTCGGCTTCCCGGCCGGCGGGCCGACGGACGGCCCCGCGCGCATCATCGCCGACAAGCTGCGGACCTCCCTCGGCCAGCCGGTCGTCGTCGAGAACAAGCCCGGCGCCGGCGGCGCCATCGCCGTCAACGACGTGCTCGGCCAGCCGCGCGACGGCTATTCGCTGCTGCTCTGCACCTATATCGACCCGATCAACACGGTCCTTCTGAAGAACGTCAGCTACAAGCTGGAGGATCTTCAGCCGATCAGCCAGATCACCAAGGCTTATTACGGGCTCGCGGTGCCGAACACGCTGCCCGTCAATTCCGTCCAGGACTTCATCGCCCATGCCAAGGCGCGCCCCGGCCAGCTGAATTACGGCCATGTCGGCGTCGGCTCGGCGCCGGAGCTGATCGCGCGCGAGTTCGAGCTCCTCACCGGCACGAAGATGACGGCCGTGCCCTTCCGCGGCACCGGCCCCGCCCTGCAGGAGATGGTGGCCGGCCGGCTCGACTTCCTGGTCGGCCCGCTCGTCGTCACGATGCCGCTCTTCGAGGCGAAGCAGATCAAGCTCCTCGCCATGACGAGCCCCGAGCGCCTCGCGGTCGCGCCCGACGTGCCGACCCTGACCGAGCAGGGCGTGAAGCTCGTCAGCTACGGCTGGCTCGGCGTCTGCGGCGGCGCGGGCCTGCCGCGCGACGTGGTCGACCTCCTGAACCGGCACGTGCGCGACGCGGTCGCCTCGCCCGAATACCAGGCGCTCATGAAGCAGACGGGCGTGCTCGGCGTGTCCACCTCGCCGGAGGAGTTCGGCAAGGTCGTCACCGAGACGGCCGCCGACGCCCGCTCGCTCGCCGGCAAGCTCGGCATCGAGACGAACTGATCCCCCTCAACCCTCGGAGAGACAATCATGCCCGGCCCCGTGACGGCCTATAATTGGAGCGAGGTGCCGGCCCAGGAGGTGCGGGCCGGCGTGACGCAGCGCGGCTTCCGCGGCGACAACTGCCTCGTCACCTACAACACGCTCGCCCCCGGCATGGAGCCGAAGCCGCACAGCCACCCCTTCGACCAGGTCTTCATGCTGATCGAGGGCCGGTTGAAGCTCCATGTCGGCGAGCAGGTGATCGAATGCGGCCCCGGCACGGTCGTGCAGATCCCGCGCGACGTGATCCACTGGGCCGAAGCCCCCGCCCCCGAGGACGGCATCGCCATCAACATCGACGTCTTCGCACCGATGCGGGAGGATTATGCGCACATGGTGGAATACCAGACGCGCTGAGGGTCACGGCAGGGCGCCCGTGTCCCCTCTCCCCGCCAGCGGGAGAGGGCCTGCCCTCGGGCTTGACCCGAGGGACGAGCAGCCCGCACAGCGGGCGCCCGGGTGAGGGGTTGGGAAGTCAAACGCAAGGCGTTCTCTTGTCTTTGCTGCAAAGAGGACGCCTGCGCCTACCACGGCCAACAGGCTTGCGACATTAATCGGAAGCGGCGAAGGAGTGAGCTGTCCGGCAACCAAGCGCTCGCATTGACGTCCACTGTTCGCCTATATTGCATCAAGCGAATCGATCGATTCATCAAAATCAAATGATCGAGGCATAGCACAGGTGAGACTTGGCGACATCCCGATCACAAAGCGTAGCGAGGACGCACTCAATCGCAATGAGTTTGCCACAACCCTCGCCAAATCTATCGATGACTTGGCAGTTGCAAAGAATGGTTTCGTTATCGGCTTGATAGGCGGATGGGGGTCCGGAAAAACCAGCTTAATCAATCTGCTTTCTGCGGCTCTCGAACGGTTCGATCTACGTCGCATCGACGCTGCAATTTGCACTCGCGATCCGTCCGTTAGCCGGTTGAGTGACGATGAGCTTGAGGCTGGCGCAATGGCACTTGCCAGAATCAGGTCGTCGATCTCTGACCTATACGACTCTTCTCGCGACCTCTCGCTTTGGGAGCACCACAATCAATTCGCACAATTCACGTCCTGGCTTGGGAACGAACAAGAGGCGGCTCTCGCGCAACGCTACCTCCATCTAGAACAAAGACTTCCACGAGAAGCACGCACAATAATATTACGGTTCTCTCCTTGGCTCATCGCTGGTAGAGGCGAACTCGCCAAGGGTCTCTTTAGTGATCTAGCCAGAACACTCGGAATTTCTCTAGGAGACGATGCGCGACTCGCCTTCGGAGATCTTCTCACGCGCTTATCAGAACTAGCTCCAGCAGCAGGTGCCGGAGCAACTGCACTCGGGCTCCCGTTTGGACCCGTGATCACGGCTGGAGGCAGTTGGGCCAAAGGCGTTTCGAACCGACTTACAACCGGCCCAACGCTCGACCAGATTCGAGAACGGCTTCGAGGGATTCTGGGGCGCCTTGATGGCAGGCGTCTGCTGGTTATTGTCGACGACCTAGACCGATTGCTGCCCGACGAAGCTCTCGAGATGACCTCTCTGGTTAAATCGATTGGCGACCTCCCTAACGTCGTATATCTACTTTCCTACGATGTCGACCGCCTAGCAAATTCGATCACCAATGCCGCGAAGACCGACGGTCGCGAATTTCTAGAGAAAATAGTCCAATATCCGATCAATCTCCCTCCCCTTGAAGAATACGATCTACTACGTCTACTTGAGGTCGAACTGACTTCGCTTTTCCACTCTTTACCTTCCGCGGCGCTGAAGCCCGACCTCGGGAGCGCATGGTATCTTGTGCTTAGATATTACATTAGAACACCACGGGCCGTATCTCGCCTAGTGAACGGCTTTTCTGTTGCCTGGTCTGGTCTTCACGACCATGTCGATCCTACAGATCTGCTGCTACTGGAGACCCTACGGATCCACGATCCCGTCGTGTATAACTGGGTACGAGACAACCTCACAGACTTGGTGAACTGAGATGGCAGCCGCGAACGATCGCTTGAAAGAAAAAATTGAACAACTAATGTCAACCGCCGTTAGCAAAGAAGGTGCTACCAATACTTTAGCACTGCTATTTCCTAAGGCCGACAACGTACTCCAGACCTACGCCGCCATGGATCGTTCCGGCCGCAACCGCCGCTTGTCGGACAGACACCACGCTCTGTCCTATTTTCGCCTTAACCCTCAAGCAGCTACCTGGTCTCGGTCCGAGCTTGCAATATTGTTTGAACTGCCTCCAGCTGTCACTTTCGAGCAAATTAGGCAACGGATTGATGCAGAACCGGAGCAAAATAAATCACGATTGAGGCGGTTGCTTTTGGACGAGTTGGCAAATCATTACGAGTCAGGCCACCCACTAAACGCTGACCACTTGTCGCACCTCGCGGATTTCAGTTCCTATCTGATTAGCGCGCAGGATGAAGACCGAGGGCTTTTTTCTATGCCAAACATCGAGCGAATGCGCTGGGTGATCGGTAGAGGCCTGAAGAGTCTCAGCGCTAGTGAAAGAAGCGCCGTAATCATAGACGCAATCCTGTCAGCGTCTGACCTCACGGCCCTTTCTTTCTTCGTTCGTACAGTCAGTCCCGACATCAATCCAGACGGCAGTACATCGAAATCGGACGAATTGGGGTTTGCTGATAGAGCCGAGGAAATCCGTCAGATATTGACGAACCGGATACGCGAACTCGCAGAATCAGGAGAAATCTGGGGACAGGCTAAGCCGGACGTGCTGTTATGGTTTTGGTGGTCGAGTACTGACGGCCGTGAAGTTACTGAGTTTATGACAAAAGAAATCGAAGCCGTAGGTGGAGCAGAAAGAGTCCTTCCCCACATGATAAGCGAGGTAGCATCAACGGCCGGCAATTACGAGAACATTAGTCGGAGTTGGAGCAAAATCGTAGACTTTCAGCTTATCTATACCCAAGCCCGCAATCTGGCGGAGAGCGATGAGGAGAGGACGTCTCAAGTCGGGCTAAGGGTCTTGAAGGCTCTAGAGCGATCGAGGAATTCTCCTTTGTAGACTTCGGTTTCTGCCAGACTCCTTCGACACGGAGCTCGTCACGGCCCGGCGTGTCCGCGGACCGAGAGCTCAACAATATATTCCTATTATGATTTTAGTCCCTCACTCCCATCCGGCGAGGGAGTTACGTGCGCACCGGTCGCGAGGCGGAGGGGAGGCGGTCCCGCGACGGGTGCCCCGGTGGGCGCCCGACCCGGGGCGGCTGTTCGCGATGCAGCGCCGGGGGAGCCTGTTCCCACGGCGCCGAGCCCTCTCACACCGGCCACTACGAGCCGGCCGGGGTGAGGGTTGTGGGGCAGCCGGGCGGATCTCACGGCAGGCGCAGCAACTCGGTGGTTGCTGGGCCCTGAAACCTCCTGCCCTCACCCCATCCCTCTCCCGCACGGGAGAGGGTGCGCGGCGGCGCGGGCGGGCTCGTCATTGCGAGCGTAGCGAAGCAATCCAGCCTCTCCCCGCTCGCCCCGGCGCAGGCCGGGCCCACCCCTGGGCACCGGGTTTCGCCGGTGTGAGCGGGGGCTTCACCATCGTCATTGCGAGCGCAGCGAAGCAATCCAGCTCTCCGCCCAGTCCCCTGGGTCGCTTCGCTGCGCTCGCGATGACGAGGCACTTGACAAAGCCAGCATTTATTCCTATATCTCCGTCGCTCGTCTCCGGCGAGGGAACGGCGGTCGACACCGGGCACCGTTGTCGGAGGCGAGGGCGGGTCCCGAGGTCGCGGTTCCGGAAACCGTGGCGCCCGGGCGGCTGACCGGGCGTGTGCCCAGGGGCCGAAAAGACCGTCGCGGGACGCCGGGAGGGACCTGGCAAATCCGCAATCCATCATCATCGAAGGCCGGAGAACCGGCGTCCCGCTCCCTCACAGGATTTCGGGCAGCTCTTTGAACGCAACCGTGGTGACCGACCTCGGACCGGGGACGGACGGCGCGTGCCTGCTGACGGACGAGCCGCCTGATCCCTCCCCTCCAGGGGAGGGCCGAGTCG
Source organism: Enterovirga sp. CN4-39 (assembly GCF_049446235.1). Taxonomy (NCBI): domain Bacteria; kingdom Pseudomonadati; phylum Pseudomonadota; class Alphaproteobacteria; order Hyphomicrobiales; family Methylobacteriaceae; genus Enterovirga; species Enterovirga sp. CN4-39. The sequence goes on from NZ_JBMSEF010000035.1 coordinate 25,555, forward strand.
CGCCGCAGGCGCGAACCGGGGTGGGGTTGCGGCCGGGCAGGCAGCCCCACCCGGCCCTCCGCTTCGCTCGGGCCACCCTCCCCTGCAGGGAGGGATCAGCGTCCATGGGCACCGGCTTTCGCCGGTGTGAGCGGGCAGGGCCGGCTCCGCCTGGCAAGCGCTCGACGGCAGAACGCCCCCCACCCCGGTTCGAAGCTGCGCTTCGACTCGGCCCTCCCCACGAGGGGGAGGGAGACGCGCCTCACCCGGGAACCGCGCCACCCCAAAACCGGTTTGCGCCGCGGGGAGATTGCCCCGGAGGGACGCTGCCGTGGAGCTGTTGGCGCGGGCGGGGTATGGGGCGCGGGGGGCCGTCTATCTCCTGGTCGGGGTGTTCGCGCTCCTCGCCGCGATCGGACAGGGCGGCGGGACCGGCGGGAGCCGCTCCGCGCTGGCGGCCCTGCTGGGACAGCCGTTCGGGACGGTGCTGGTCGGGCTGCTGGCGCTCGGGCTGTTCGGCTTCGCGCTGTGGCGGGTCGTGGAGGCCGTGTTCGACGCCGACGGGCGCGGGAGCGACCCGAAGGGGCTCGCCGTGCGGGCCGCCCATGGGATCAGCGGCTTCGTCTATGGCAGCCTTGCGGTCTCGGCCCTCGCGATGGCGACGGGGAGCGGTGGCGGTGGCGGCGGCGGGGGCGGCGAGGACCAGGCGGCGCGCGACTGGACGCGCTGGCTCCTCGGGCAGCCGGCCGGGCGCTGGCTCGTCGCGGCGGTCGGGCTCGCCGTGATCGGGGTCGGCCTCTCCTACCTGTGGCGCGCCTGGAAGGGCCGCGTCACCGACCGTCTCCGCCTGCCGGCCGGGCACGAGGACTGGGTGCGCAAGGCCGGGCAGCTCGGCTTTTCGGCCCGCGGCCTCGTCTTCCTGGTGGTGGGCGGGTTCCTGCTCGCCGCCGCCTGGCATGCGAGCTCGTCGGAGGTGCGCGGCCTCGGCGGCGCGTTGGATGCCCTGCGGCAGCAGCCCTACGGCGCCTTCCTGCTCGGCGCGACGGCCCTGGGCCTCGCCTGTTTCGGGCTGTTCGGCCTCGTCCAGGCCCGCTACCGCCGCCTCGACGCCCCCGACCTGCGCGACGCGGTGCCCGGCGGGCTGGTCGGGCGCTAGGCCTGGGCGGCGATGGCGAGCGCGTCGCCGAGGGCGGCGCCGCTCGCCGTGTTGTCGAACATGCACCACGTCTCGGCGCGCCGGGCCGCGAGCCTTTCGGCCAGCGCCATGAGGGCGGGGGCTTCGTAGGCCGACCAGTACATGCGCGGCGCGCCGTGCAGGCGATGATAGGCGAGGCCCGGCCAGCCGCCCGGCTCGGCCGCCTCCGGCACCGGCGCCGGATCGGCCGCGACGCGGGCGACCCGCCAGGCGCGAAGGAGGGACTCGGCCTCGGGCGAGAACCAGCTCGGGTGGCGCGGCTCGCAGACGACGCTCGTCTCGGGGACGACGTGTCCCGCCTGGCGGTCGCGGAGCGTGGCGAAGAAGCGTTCGGCCGTGGCCGCCTCGAAGGCGAGGCTCGGCGGCAATTGCACCAGCAGCGGCCCGAGCTTCGGGCCGAGGCCCGCGACCTCGCCGAGGAAACGATCGAGCGG
>NZ_JBMSEF010000036.1:0-23856 GCF_049446235.1 Enterovirga sp. CN4-39
AGGGGCGTCCCTCGCCGGAGGCGCGCCGTCGCTCGGCGCACGAGATGGAGGGGGGTGGGCTCGCCGAGTGGATCGCGAGCGCGGCCGAGCTTCTGCGGCACAGGGGGCGGATCGCCGTGATCTACCGGGCAGATGGCCTGCGCCGCTGCCTCGCCGCGCTGGAGCGGCGCTTCGGGTCCGTGATCGTGACGCCGGTCCATCCGCGGGCCGGGGAGACGGCCTCGCGGATCCTCGTCTCGGCCGTCAAAGGCGGGCGCGCGCCGCTGCAACTCGCGTCGCCCATCATCCTGCACGAGGCCGACGGGAGCTTCACGCCGGCAGCGGCAGCCCTTCACGGCTCTCCGACGTGAAAAGGGCGCCCGCAGGCGCCCTCGTCAGGATCAGTAGCGACGGAAGCAGACCCGGCGGGGGCCCCAGGGGGTCGGCCGGAACCGGCACACGACCGGCGGTCCGTAGAAGCGACGCGGACCGTAATAGCCGTAGCCGTAGCGGGGTCCGCCCCAATAACGGCGCGGGCCGTAATAGCCGTAACGGGGACCGTAGCCGTAGCCGCCGTAGCCCCACTGCACGCTCTCGACCGGAGCGGGCGTCGATGCGGCTGCGGCTACGCCTGTCGGAACCGGGGCGGCCGAGGCCGGGACGGCCAAGGCCAGGCCCCCGGCCACCAGGCCAAACCCGAGAATCATGGACCGAACAGCACTCATCCTGTCCTCCTCCAGACCAAGCCCACCCGCCAGCAGACTTATCTGCGCCGCCAATCTGCTCAGATTCAGCTGAACGGAAGCCGACCCGGGAAAAGCCTAGATGTTCATTTCGCGGCGGACTTGGCCGGCACCGCGCAGGCGATCCGGTCCGCCTCGCCGTAGCCGGAATAGACGACCTTCACCTTGCGGGCACAGGCCGCGTCGGGCTCGGCCATCGTCGCGGCGGCCGCCACAGGCCCGCTGACTGGCGCTGCGACGTTGGCCGCAAGGGTCGTTTCCGCCGCGAGGGGCTTCGCAATGGCAGACCCGGCGAGGGCGACTCCACCCAGAACAACGGTCGCGGCGACGAGGCGAACGGCAACGAAAGGCGTGATCATCCAGATGTCTCCCGGCCCAGCTCTTGTCCTTCTCTTCTGAAGGACTGGCGGGCATTTAGCTGTGCGTAGCCACACATGAAGCGTGGCTGCCTAAGTCGGGTGAAGAATGCCGGGCGCCTCTCGAATGTTCCCCATCAACCTCCTGCGACGGTTACTACTTGCCGACCGGGTACGGTGAGCAGGAACTTACTTTCGTCCGCAGCTTGACAGGCAACCGGGGCCCCTTATCCGTTCCGCCATGATCACCGCCCCGAGCGGCCCCCTGGCCGCCCTCCCGCATATGCGCCCGGAACGTTCCTTCCAGGGCCTCATCCTGGCGCTGCAGAGCTTCTGGGCCGAACAGGGCTGCGCCATCCTGCAGCCCTACGACATGGAGGTCGGGGCGGGTACGTTCCATCCGGCGACGACGCTGCGGGCGCTCGGGCCGAGGCCGTGGCGCGCCGCCTATGTCCAGCCGTCCCGGCGGCCGAAGGACGGGCGCTACGGCGAGAACCCGAACCGGCTCCAGCATTATTACCAGTTCCAGGTCATCCTGAAGCCGAACCCGCCGAACCTGCAGGAGCTCTACCTCGCCTCGCTCGCGGCCATCGGCGTGGACGCGTCGCTGCACGACATCCGCTTCGTCGAGGACGACTGGGAAAGCCCGACCCTCGGCGCCTGGGGCCTCGGCTGGGAATGCTGGTGCGACGGCATGGAGGTGAGCCAGTTCACCTATTTCCAGCAGGTCGCCGGCTTCGAGTGCTCACCGGTTTCGGGCGAATTGACCTACGGGCTCGAGCGGCTGGCCATGTACGTCCAGGGCGTCGAGAACGTCTACGACCTGAACTTCAACGGCCGCGAGGGCGACGAGAAGGTCACCTACGGCGACGTCTTCCTGCAGGCCGAGCGGGAATATTCGAAGCATAATTTCGAGGTTGCCGACACGGAGATGCTGTTCCGGCACTTCCGCGATGCCGAGAAGGCCTGCCGCGAATACCTGGAGGCCGGCTGGGATGGCGAGCGGACGCAGCACGCCATGGCGCTGCCGGCCTACGACCAGTGCATCAAGGCTTCCCACATCTTCAATCTGCTGGATGCGCGCGGGGTCATCTCCGTGACGGAACGGCAGAGCTACATCTTGCGGGTCCGCGAGCTCGCCAAGGCCTGTGGCGCGGCGTGGCTCGCGACGGACGGCGGAAGGCTCGCAGCATGAAGCCCGGCACCTCGCGCAGCATCCACATCGCCATCACGCGGGTCGCCTACGACCTCGTCCTGACGGCGAACAACGACACGGGCGTCGCGAAGCTGACCGGCGTCGGCGCGACGGCCGAGACGGGCGAGAATATCGGCGATGTCGACCTCACCATCTGGGGTTCGACGACCGCCCAGCTGAAGATGCGGGCCCGCTCCTGGCCCGAGCGCTTCGACCGCGTCGAGGACGATTACTTCGGCGTCTCCAGCGCCGGCGAGCATCGCTTCGACATCTTCCTGTCCGGCGAGCGCTTCTTCCGCCTCCTCGACCTCGCCCACGGTTCCCGCCGGGCCATCATCCGGCTGCGCTGCGACGTCTCCGACGACGGGCAGTACGACCTCGTTCGCGAGGTGGAGATATCGGCCGGGAGAGGCTAACACCGCCTCTGTCGCGAGGTGGAGCCGGCCGGGACCGGCCGATCGTGACCCGGGATCGCAAGCACATGGCAAAGACGCTGTTGGAAATGGCGGGCGCGCAACCGCGGCCCGCTCCCCTGTCGAGCGCGGCGCTCGTCGTCATCGACGCCCAGCGCGAATACCTTGACGGCGCGCTGCCGCTCGGTGGGATCGAGCCGGCGCTCGAGAGGCTGGCGCTCCTGCTCGGGAAGGCGCGCGCCGCCGGGACCCCGGTGATCCACATCGCCCACAAGGGCCGGGCGGGCAGCCTCTTCGACCGCGACGGGGCCGGCGGCCAGATTGTCGACCAGGTACGGCCGCTCGAAGGCGAGCCGGTCATCGAGAAGCCGCTGCCGAACAGCTTCGCCAAGACCGACCTCGAGGCACAGCTGCGCGCGACCGGCCGCCCCAACCTCATCCTTGCAGGTTTCATGACGCATATGTGCGTGTCCTCGACGGCGCGGGCCGCGCTCGATCTCGGCTTCCCGGTTACGATCGCGGCCGACGCGGCGGCGACGCGCGCGCTTCCGGACGGGCAGGGCGGGGAGATCTCCGCCGAGGCCCTGCACCGGGCCGAGCTCGCGGCGCTCGGCGACCGCTTCGCCTGCATCGCCACCGTGGCCGAGATCACGGCCGACTGACATGCCCGACCTCTTGCTCGAACTCCTCTCGGAAGAGATCCCCGCGCGCATGCAGGCGCGGGCCGCGGAGGACCTGAAGAAGCTCGTCACCGATGCGCTGGTCGAGCGCGGGTTCCTGTACGAGGGCGCCGTCGCCTTCGCGACGCCGCGTCGGCTCGCCCTGCACATCGCGGGCCTCCCGGCCAAGGGCAAGGACGTGCGCGAGGAGCGGAAGGGTCCCCGCGTCGGCGCCCCGGACGCGGCGCTGGCCGGCTTCCTGAAGAGCGCGGGCCTCGCCTCCAGGGAGGAGCTGACCGTCCAGTCGGACCCGAAGAAGGGCGATTTCTACATCGCCCTGATCGAGCGGCCGGGCCGGCCGACCGCCGAGGTGCTGGCCGAGATCCTGCCCGAGATCATCCGCGGCTTCCCCTGGCCGAAATCGATGCGCTGGGGCGCGGCCTCGGCCGAACCGGGCTCCCTGCGCTGGGTGCGGCCGCTGCAATCGATCCTGTGCTGCTTCGGCGCGGAGACGGAGACGCCCGAGATCGTGCCCTTCACAATCGGCGGCATCTCCTCGGGTGACGTGACGCGCGGCCATCGCTTCCTGGCGCCGGCCGAGTTCCGGGCCCGCCGCTTCGACGAATATGTCGAGGGCCTCGCCCGCGCGCGGGTGATCCTCGATGCGGCCCGCCGGCGCGACGTGATCCTGCACGACGCGCGCGACCTCGCCTTCGCGCAGGGGCTCGAGGTGATCGAGGACGAGGGCCTCCTGGACGAGGTGGCCGGTCTCGTCGAGTGGCCGGTCGTGCTGATGGGGAGCTTCGACGAGAGCTTCCTCGACATCCCGCCCGAGGTGATCCGCGCGACGATCCGGGCGAACCAGAAATGCTTCGTGCTGCGGCGCGGGGAGGGCGCTCTCGCCAACCGTTTCATCCTCGTCTCGAACATCGAGGCGCGGGATGGCGGGGCGGCGATCGTGGCCGGCAACGAGCGCGTCGTGCGCGCGCGGCTGTCGGACGCAAAGTTCTTCTGGGACACGGACCGGAAGACCCCGCTCGGGGACCGGCTGGAGAAGCTGAAAAACATCGTCTTCCACGAGAAGCTCGGCACGCAGTTCGAGCGCGTGGAGCGGGTCGCGGCGCTCGCCCGCGAACTCGCGTCGGTCACCGGCGCCGACCCGGACCTCGCCGAGCGCGCCGCCCGGCTCGCCAAGGCCGATCTCGTGACCGAGATGGTGGGCGAGTTCCCGGAACTGCAGGGCCTCATGGGCCGCTACTACGCGACCGCCCAGGGCGAGCACCCCTCCGTCGCGGCCGCGATCGAGGAGCACTACAAGCCCCTCGGCCCCTCCGACCGCGTCCCCACGGATCCCGTCTCCGTGGCCGTGGCGCTGGCCGACAAGCTCGACACCCTGGTCGGGTTCTGGGCCATCGACGAGAAGCCGACAGGATCAAAGGATCCTTACGCGCTGAGGCGTGCGGCGCTCGGCGTGATCCGGCTGGTGCTGGAGAATGGGCTGAGATGCTCCGTGTTGTCGGCTTCCTTATCGAGTTACTATTATCTTCTTGAGCAGTTTTCAAAGCGCTGGAATCTGTTCAGAGAAGATGGTGAGGATGGTTCCTTTGATCAGGTTGTCGCTACTTCAATCGCGAGTCGATCAGAGTTTGACGTAAATGGACAGTATCTCGTTTTGTATGGTGGGGCGCGTAGCCCTTACGAAGATGATGAAATATTCGTGATTTCGGGCAAAGACGGGACGGGAATTCAGAGTCCAAGATTTGTGCCGACGGCAGCATCGCTCTCATCGGATCTCCTCGCCTTCTTCCACGATCGCCTGAAGGTCTATCTCCGCGACCGCGGGGCGCGGCACGATCTCATCGACGCCGTCCTGAGCGCGGGCTCCGCCTTCCCCCTCGTGGGGAAGGTCGAGTCGCGCAGCGACCGGGATGGGGGGCAGGCAGGCGGCACCGCCACCGCTCTCTCCGGGACGCCCCCCACCCCCGGCCCCTCCCCACGAGGGGGAGGGGAGGGAGCCAACGACGACCTCCTCACCATCGTCCGCCGTGTGGAGGCGCTCGGGCGCTTTCTCGACACGGAGGACGGCCAAAACCTTCTCGCCGGCACGAAGCGCGCCGCGAACATCCTGCGCATCGAGGAGAAGAAGGACGGTCGCGCCTATGACGGCGCGCCTGATGCCTCCGCCTATGTGCTGCCGGAGGAGAAGGCGCTCGCGGCCGACCTCGACGTCGCTTCCGCCGAGGCTGCCGCCGCGATCGAGGCGGAGAACTTCGAGGGGGCCATGACGGCGCTCGCCCGCCTCCGGCCCTCGGTCGACGCCTTCTTCGACAAGGTCACGGTCAACGATCCGGACCCGCGCCTGCGCGAGAACCGCCTGAAGCTCCTGGCCGGCCTCAGGCAGGCGACCCGGGCCGTCGCCGACTTCTCGAAGATCGAGGGCTAGGCCTGCACGGAAGCGGGCTTCGCCTCGGCGAGGTCCGTCAGGATCGGGCAATCCGGCCGGTCGTCGCCTGCGCAGCAGGTCGACAGCTCGCGGAGGGTGTCGGCCATCGCCTTCATCTCCGCGATGCGGGCCTCGAGGTCCGCGATGTGGCGCTCGGCGATCGCCTTCACCTCGCGGCTCGGCCGCTGGCGATCGCGCCACAGGGACAGCAGGCGCTGGATCTCCTTGACCGAGAAGCCCAGCGAACGGGCCCGCTTCACGAAGCGGAGCTCGTTGATCTCGCGCCTGTCGAACGAGCGGTAGTTGGCGGCGGAGCGATCGGCCCGCCCGATGAGGCCGATCTCCTCGTAGTACCGGATCATCTTGGCGGAGACGCCGGACGCCTTCGCGGCCTCGCCAATATTCATCAGCCCTCTCCCTGCCTCTACCCGGAGATAAGGGTTCCCATCATGGGATGGTCAAGCCGCCCCCTCAGCGCGGTCGCCGCGGCTTTGCGGCGAGCGGCAGGTCGGCGAAGAGGCCGGGCGCCGCCGCGGCGTGCCGGGCCTCGATCGTGAGGATGCGGAGCTTGGTGTCGACCCCGCCCGGGGCCGAGAACCCGCCCGTCCGGCCGGACGCGGCCAGTACCCGATGGCACGGCACGATGATGGGCCACGGATTGCGCCAGAGCGCCTGCCCGACCGCGCGGGCGTCGGCGAGGGTCCCGACGCGGCGGGCAATCTCGCCGTAGGTCAGGGTTTCCCCGGGCGGGATCGTCCGGGCGATTTCATAGACCCGCCGGTCGAATTCCGGCACGCTGCCGAGGTCGAGGGCTATTCCGGACAGGTCGATCTTGCCGCCCGCGAGGAGCGCGACGATGGCCTCGGCCCCCCGCCCGACCTCGGCGGGAGGATCGGCCTCGCGGGCCTCCGGGAAACGCTTGCCGAGCCGCTCCCGGGTCTTCGCCGCATCGGCCTCGGGCAGGACCACGCCGAGGACGTCGCCGCCGCGCCAGACGATCCCGCAGGCGCCGAGCGCGGTCTCGAAGAGGGCGAAAGAAGGCGAGGTCATCGCAACCTCCGGTCAGCTCGCCTGCAGGGCGGCGAGCGCCTCCGCGCCGGTAACGCATTCGCCGGGGCGCCAGACCCACCAATCGGCGAAGCTCGCGACCGCGCTCTCCAGCCGGCGCTTGTAGTCCCGCCGCGGGATCTCGACGGCCCCGAGCGTCGCAAGGTGGTCCGTCCTGAACTGAGCGTCGAGGAGTTGGAAACCCCCCGCCCGCAGCCGCGCCGCCAGGTGCACGAAGGCGACCTTGGAGGCATCGCGCTCCCGGTGAAACATCGACTCGCCGAAGAAGGCGGCTCCGAGGCTCACGCCGTACAGGCCGCCGACGAGCCGGCCGTCGCGCCAGGCCTCGACAGTGTGGCAATGGCCGAGGTCGAACAGTTCGCCGTAGAGGCGGCGAATGCGGGCGTTGATCCAGGTCCGGTCGCGGTCGTCACCGGGCGCCGCGCAGCCGTCAATCACGCCCTCGAAATCGGTGTCGACGCGGATCTCGAACACGTCCTGCCGCACCGTACGGGCGAGGCGGCGCGGAACGTGGACGGCCTCCAGGGGAATGATGCCGCGGGCACGCGGCTCGACCCAGAACAGGCTCGGGTCCTCGGCATCCTCCGCCATGGGGAAGATGCCGGCCGCATAGGCCCGCAGCAGGATCTCGGGCGTGATCTCGACGCGCGGCGAGCCAGCCATGGCACAGATCAGGTCGAGGTTCGAACGTGGATCAAGCTTGACCTTGTTCCGGATCGCAAGGGAACCAATCGCTGAGGACCTCTGTCTCGGAGAACCGCAGGTTTGCGAGCTCGCGGCCGCCGGTCCCCGACCATTCTCCGTGCCGCCGGAGGCTGACCTCCGCGAGCCTGCGGGCTTTTCGGTCCGCGGCGATCAAGGTCTCCGGCATCGAGGAGCGAAGGCTCGGGTTCTCCTCGAGCAGCGTGTCGACCTCGATACGCTCGCGCGCCACGGTCTCGACCCATCCGGAGCGAGGGTCGGCGGCGCTGGACAGGCGGAGCTTGAAGAGATGCTCGATGATCGTGGCGAGGCGGTTGCGCAGTTCGGAGCGAAGCGACCTGCCCAAGCCGTCGATCTCCTCGGCGAGACGATCCCAGTCGAGGGGCAGGTTTGTACCCGACTCCGCTGCCGCCCGTAGAGCATGAGCCTGCTCCTCCGACCAGCGAACGAAGTCCTGCTCGTACAATCCGTCTGCCATAGCGCTGCCTCCCGGAGGCGAGCTCCTCTTGGCAACCATGAAGGCTAGCGAGGCGTCCATGTTGCGGCAAGAGCAGCTAGGTCTTCGTCTCGCCCTCGCCAGCGGCCAGATGCTTTTCCAGCCAGTGGATGTCGTAGACCCCGTTCTGGATGTCGGCGTTCCGCACCAGGTTGCGGTAGAGCGGGAGCGTGGTCTCGACGCCGTCGACCACGAACTCGTCGAGCGCGCGCCGGAGCCGCATCAAGCATTCGTTCCGGGTGCGGCCATGCACGATCAGCTTGCCGATCAGCGAGTCGTAGTAGGGCGGAATCCGATAGCCCTGGTAGGCCGCCGAATCGACCCGCACCCCGAGCCCGCCGGGCGGGTGGAAATAGGTGATGAGCCCCGGCGAAGGCCGGAAGGTCACCGGATGCTCGGCATTGATCCGGCATTCGATCGCGTGGCCGTTGAAGCGCACCTCGTCCTGGCTCACGGAGAGCGCGCTCCCGGCCGCGACCTTGATCTGCTCGTTCACGATGTCGATGCCGGTGATCATCTCCGTCACGGGATGCTCGACCTGAACGCGGGTGTTCATCTCGATGAAGTAGAACTGGCCGTCCTCGTAGAGGAACTCGATCGTGCCGGCGCCCGAATAGCCGAGCTTCTTCATGGCCGTGGCGACCGTCTCTCCGATCCGGGCCCGCTCCTCGTCGTTGAGGGCCGGGGAGAACGCCTCCTCCCAGACCTTCTGGTGCCGGCGCTGGAGCGAGCAATCGCGCTCGCCGAGATGGATGGCGTCACCCTGGCCATCCCCCAGGATCTGGATCTCGATATGCCGGGGTTTTTCGAGGTACTTCTCGAGATAGACGGCATCGTCGCCAAAAGCGGCCTTGGCCTCGATTCGCGCCGTCGAAAGAGCTTCCGAGAGCTCCTCCTCCGTGCGGGCGACCTTCATGCCGCGCCCGCCGCCGCCCGAAGCCGCCTTCACGAGCACCGGGTAGCCGATATCTGCGGCCACCCGCTTCGCCTCGACGTCATCGGTGATGCCGCCATCCGAACCCGGCACGCAGGGGATCCCAAGGCGCCGCGCCGTGCGCTTCGCCTCGATCTTGTCGCCCATGATGCGGATATGTTCGGCCCGCGGGCCGATGAACGTGATGCCGTGGTGCTCCAGCACCTCGGCGAACCGGGCGTTCTCCGACAGGAACCCGTAGCCCGGGTGGATCGCGTCGGCGCCGGTGATCTCGCAGGCGGCGATGAGCGCGGGGATGTTCAGGTAGCTTTCCCGCGCGGGCGGCGGCCCGATGCAGACGCTTTCGTCGGCGAGCCGCACATGCATCGCGTCTGAATCCGCCGTGGAATGCACGGCCACGGTCGAGATTCCGAGCTCCTTGCAGGCCCGCAGGACGCGGAGCGCGATCTCGCCTCGGTTCGCGATCAGGATCTTGTCGAACATGGGGGAGGGCGGCCCCTATCCGATCACGATCAGTGGCTCGCCGTATTCGACCGGCTGCCCGTCCTCGACATAGATCGCCGTCACCGTGCCACCGCGGGGCGCCACGATGTCGTTGAAGGTCTTCATCGCCTCGATCAGCAGGAGCTTGTCGCCGGCATTCACCGAAGAGCCGACCTCGACGAAAGGCTTCGCGCCGGGGGAAGGCCGGCGATAGGCGGTCCCGACCATGGGAGAGGTCACGGCGTCGGGATGGTGCCGCGGCTCCGCCGAACCGGCAGCGCCGAGCCCGTTGCCGGGAGCCGGCGGGAGCGGAACCGCGATCGGTGCCGGCGCAGGCATAGGCGCCATCATGGCCGGCGCGACCGTCACGCTCCGGGCGACCCTGATCCGCAGGTCGCCTTTCTCGACCTCGATCTCGGACAGGTCGGTATCTGACAGGAGGGAGGCGAGCTCGCGCACGAGCGCCGGGTCGAAGGGGTGCGGGTCGGACATCAGGAGGTTAGTGCCTGGGTGGCGGGTTCGGTCAGATGATCAGCAGATGGCGTGGCCGCACTGGCGCATGCCAGCGATGGCCTGCCGGAGCGGGCCGGCCCCGACGGCGCCGGGGATGACTTCCTCCCCGATGATGAAGGCCGGGGTTCCGTTGATGGAAAGCCGTTCGGCGAGGCGCCGGTTATCGTTGAGGGCGGCGGCGACCTCGGGGCCGTTCGCGTCCTTCTGCAAGCGGTTGAGGTCGAGGCCCATCTCGCGGGCAACGGCCGTCGCCCGCTCCCCTCCGATCTTGCCGCGCGTGGCGAGGAGGCGTGTGTGGTACTCGAAGAGCTTGTCGCCCGAAAGCTGCGCCTTCGCGGCAAGGGCGACCTTGCTCGCCTCGAACGAGTCGGGGCCGAGGACGGGCAGGTCCATCAGCACGATCCGCAGCTTCGGATCGCCCTTGATCAGCCCCTGGATGTCGCCGAGCGACTGCTTGCAGTAGCCGCAATTGTAATCGAAGAACTCGACCAGCGTGACGTCGCCGGCAGGATTGCCGACGACATTGCCGTGCTTGGTGGCGACCTGGTCCAGCTTCATCTCGCGGATCGCTGCCGTCTGGGCGGATTTCTGCGCCTCGGACTGGCGCCGCTCGAGCTCGACGATCGCCTCCTGGATCACTTCGGGATTCTGGATCAGGTATTCGCGGACGATGCGCCCGATCTCTTCCTTCTGCGGGCCGGAGAAGGACTGAGCGGCGGCCGGGAGTGCGGCGGCCGCGGCAAGCGCCGCCGCGAGGCCCAGACGTTTCAGCGATCGAGAGAGCATGTGGGCCTTCCCTGCGGCTCTGCGGCGCGTCTGAGACGCCCGGGCCGAAAGCGTGCGGGTGATATCGCCGGGCGGACTGGCCCGGTCAACCTGCGGCTTGAGCCGCAGGCCTCGACAGTCTAGCGAGCCCGGCTCCCGAAAGCTCAGCCAACATGACCGACACCAACGAACCGGAACTGAGGATGGCCTCGCGCATCGAGCGCGTCGAGCCCTTCCTCGCCATGGACGTATTGGCCGCCGCCGCGGCGAAAGAAAGGCACGGTGATTCGGTCGTGCACATGGAGGTGGGCCAGCCCTCGGCTCCCGTGCCGCGCCTCGTCCGGGAGGCCGCGAGCCGCGCGCTCGAGGTCGGCCGCATCGGCTACACGGAGGCGCTCGGCATCGCGCCGCTGCGGGAGCGGATCGCCCGCCACTATCGCGATGCCTATGGCGTGGAGGTTTCGCCCGAGCGGGTCGTGGTCACCACGGGATCCTCGGCCGGCTTCGTCCTCGCCTTCCTGGCGCTCTTCGACAAGGGCGCCCGTCTCGCGATCTCCGCACCCGGCTATCCGGCCTACCGGAACATCCTGGCCGCGCTCGATCTCGAGCCCGCACCCATCAATCTGCGCCGGCAGGACGGCTGGCGCATGAATGCGGAGGGGATCGAGCGTGCGCAGGCCGAGGCGCCGCTCGCCGGCGTGCTGGCCATGAGCCCGGCGAACCCGTCGGGCACCATGATCGGCCGCGCCGGTCTCGCCGACATCGCCGCGACCTGCCGCGCGCACGGCCTGTGGTTCATCTCGGACGAGATCTACCACGGCCTGACGTATGGCAGCGCCGCCGACACGGCGCTCGCCGTCGAGCCGAATGCGGTCGTCATCAACTCCTTTTCGAAATACTATTGCATGACCGGCTGGCGCGTCGGCTGGCTGGTCGTGCCCGAGCGGCTGGTTCGGCCGATGGAGCGGCTGGCCCAGAATCTCTACATCTCGGCGCCCTACCTGTCGCAGGTCGCCGCCCTGGCGGCGTTCGACGCGACGGAGGAACTCGAGCAGGTCAAGGCCGGCTATGCCCGCGCCCGCGACGTCCTGCTGAACGAGCTTCCGGGCATCGGCATCACCGAGTTCCACCCGGCCGACGGCGCCTTCTACATCTATGCGGACGTGGCCCGCTTCACGAACGACTCCATCGCCTTCTGCCGGCGCATGCTGGACGAGACGGGCGTGGCGGCGACCCCGGGCGTCGACTTCGATCACGAGCAGGGCGGGCACCACCTCCGGCTCTCCTTCGCGGGCGGCGAGGAGGTCTGCCGCGAGGCGATCGGCCGGCTGCGCGCCTGGCTCCGCTGACGAGCACCTGCGCGGGTAAAGCATTCTAAAGCCCGCGCTTGCTACGGCCGGCCATTCTTCCAGCTGGCCGGACCCATGACACAGCGCGCCCAAGACCGATCGAACCTCGCGGAACGCCTGCGATTCATGAAGTGCGACGCCGAGACGACGGCGGCGCTCCGCACGGTCGAGCCGGTCGTCAAGGACGCGCTGCCGGGCGCCCTCGGTGCCTTCTACGAGCACATGCTCACCTTTCCGGAGGCGAGCCGCTTCTTCGAGAAGCCCGAGCGCGTGGATGCGGCCCGCAACGCCCAGTTCCGGCACTGGGAGATGATCAGCTCGGGCGGCCTCGGCGACGACTACGCCGAAAGCGTCCGCGCCATCGGCGAGGCGCATGCCCGGATCGGGCTGGAGCCGCGCTGGTACGTCGGCGGCTATGCCCTGATCCTGGACAAGCTCCTCCACGAGGTGGTCGGGCGGACCTGGCCGAGGGGCGTGTTCGGCCGGAAGGGCGCCGCGGACCAGGCAGCCGCAGCCATGGGGGCCCTCGTGAAGCGGGCCCTGCTCGACATGGAGATCGCTATCTCCGTCTACTTCGAGGCGTCCGAGCAGGCGCGCCTGAAGGCGGAGGAGCAGCAGAAGCAGGCGGCTGCCGAGCAGGGTGTCGCGATGGCAGCCCTCGCGGCCGGGCTCGAGCGGATCGCGCGGGGGGATCTCACGGCGAGGCTGAACGAGCCGCTCGCCCCCGCCTATGCGAAGCTCCAGGGCGATTTCAATGCGGCCGCCGAGACGCTCCAGGAGACGATGAAGGCCATCGCCGGCACGACGGACGGCATTCGGGCCGGAGCGGGAGAGATCAGCGAGGCCGCCGACGACCTGTCGATGCGCACGGAGCAGCAGGCGGCGTCGCTCGAAGAGACGGCTGCCGCCCTGGACGAGATCACGGCGACCGTCCGCAAGACCTCGGAGGGCGCCAATCACGCGCGGGAGGTCGTCGCGGCCGCGAAGATCGAGGCGGAGCGCTCTGGCGGGGTGGTCAGCGGCGCCGTGGGCGCCATGGCGGAGATCGACCGGTCATCGAGGGAGATCTCGAACATCATCGGCGTCATCGACGAGATCGCCTTCCAGACCAATCTCCTGGCCCTGAACGCGGGCGTCGAGGCGGCGCGGGCGGGTGACGCCGGCAAGGGCTTCGCGGTCGTGGCCTCCGAGGTGCGCGCGCTGGCGCAGCGCTCGGCCGACGCCGCCAAGGAGATCAAGGCGCTCATCCAGGCGTCATCGACCCAGGTGGCCCAGGGCGTCGAGCTCGTCGGCCAGACCGGCAAGGCGCTGGAGCGGATCGTCGGGCAGGTCGGCGAGATCAACGCCGTCGTCGTCGAGATCGCCGCTTCCGCCAAGGAGCAGGCGACCGGGCTCGCCGAGGTCAACACGGCCGTGAACCGGATGGACCAGGTGACCCAGCAGAATGCCGCCATGGTCGAGCAGTCGACGGCCGCGAGCCACACCCTGGCCGGCCAGGCCGACCAGCTGGGTGCCCTGATGGGCCGGTTCCAGGTCGGTGGTCCGGCAGCGAGGCCCGCGGCGCGGGCGCCGGCACGGGCCCGCAGCACCGTCACCGTGCTCAAGAGGAGCGGCGGGCGGGGCGTCTCTGCCGCGCCGAAATCCGCGGCCGCGGAGGAGGGCTGGGAGGAGTTCTGAGCCGCCTTGCCCGGGCTGCCTACCTCCATCGGGGGATTGCGCTAGCCCGCGAACGGGCCGACCTTGAAGGTGGTAGGAGACATTTCGATGAGGAATGCCTTTTTTGCCATCATGGCTGCGGCCATGGTCTGGGCACCGAACGCTGCTCTCGCGGGCAAGATCGTCGGGAACGGGTGAATCCGCCGACCCAGTAACGACAACGGGTTCAAACAGAATGGCCGGGCAGATGCCCGGCCGTTTTGCTTTCTGGCCCATGCTCCCGCCGAAGCGGCTCGCCGGCGCATGGTGAGCGTGGGATCGGCCACGCCATGAGGCGTGGCCGGATCGCGGCCTACGAGCCGCCGAGGGCGGCCTTCGCCTTCGACCACCAGCCACCACGCTTCGGGCGGTCCGGATCGGGCGGGGTCAGCACGATCGCGACGGGTTCCGGCTCCGGCTCGGGAGCCGGTGCGGGCTCGACGGGCTCGGCCGGCGGAGCCTCCGCGGCGACCTGTGCGGGCTCGGCCGCGCGGGGTTCGGCTGCGGCCTCCGGCTCGGCCGGGCTGGCGGCGACGGGCGGCTCCGGGGACCACGAATCGGCGACCGGAACGGGCGTGCCGAAATCGTCGGCGCGAGCTTCGGCCGGCTCCGGCTCCCTTTCCTCGGACGGAACACGGTCGTCCTCGCGGCCGGAGAGGTCGGCCCGGCCTTCCGGCGCGCCATCCTCGTCGGCGTCCTCGTCCTCCTCGTCCTCGCCGGAGACACCCTCCTGCGCGGACGCGCCCTCGAGCTCGCGCTGGCCACCGCGGCCGCGGCGACGGCGGCGGCGACGGCGCTTCCGGCCGGCCTCCTCCTGCTCGTCGGTTTCCTCGCGGACGGTGTCGGCGGAGGCCTCGGCCTCGTCCTCCTCCTCCCGCTCGTATTCGACTGTCGCATCGATCTCGATCGGCTCGTCGACCGGCGTGACCGCGTCGATGCGCACGCCCGTCGAGGCCGGGCGCCGCTCGGCCGGAGTCGCCGGCTCGCCGCGGTCGATGGCGAAGGTCACGCTGCCCGCGAGCGTCTCGTCCGGCACCACCGTGATGGTGACGCCGAACCGGGTCTCGATGTCCCGCAGGTGTCCGCGCTTCTGGTTGAGGATGTAGAAGGCCGCCTCGGCGCGAGTGCGCACGACGAGGTTGTGGCTGGCGCTGCGCAGCAGGGATTCCTCGACCGAGCGGAGGATCTGCAGCGCGACCGAAGGCGTCGAGCGGACGAAGCCCGAGCCGCCGCAATGCTGGCACATCACCGAGGAGGATTCGAGCACGCCGGTGCGGATGCGCTGGCGCGACATCTCGAGCAGCCCGAAGGGCGAGATCCGCCCGACCTGGATGCGGGCGCGGTCGTTCTTCAGGCAGTCCTTCAGCTTCTTCTCGACCGCGCGGTTGTTCCGCTTCTCCTCCATGTCGATGAAGTCGATCACGATCAGCCCGGCGAGATCCCGCAGCCTGAGCTGCCGCGCGATCTCCTCGGCCGCTTCGAGATTGGTCCGAAGGGCCGTGTCCTCGATATTGTGCTCGCGGGTCGAACGGCCCGAGTTCACGTCGATGGAAACCAGCGCCTCGGTCGGGTTGATGACGAGATAGCCGCCCGATTTCAGCGTCACGTGGTTGGAGAACATGGCGTCGAGCTGCTGCTCCACGCCGAACTGCGCGAAGAGCGGCTGCGGCTCCCGGTACAGCCTGACGGCCCTCGACTGCGAGGGCATGATCATCCGCATGAAGTCCTTGGCTTCGCGGTAGGCGTCGTCGCCCGCCACGACGACCTCGTCGATGTCCTTGTTGTAAAGGTCGCGGATGGCCCGCTTCACCAGCGAGCCCTCCTCGTAGACGAGCGCGGGCGCCGATGAGGACAGCGTCAGCTCGCGCACGCTCTCCCACAGACGCATCAGGTATTCGAAGTCGCGCTTGATCTCCGGCTTGGTGCGGTTGGCGCCGGCCGTGCGCAGGATGATGCCCATCCCCTCCGGCACCTCGAGGTCCTGCACGACCTCCTTCAGGCGCTTGCGGTCCTCGGCATTGGTGATCTTCCGCGAGATGCCGCCGCCCTTGCCGGTGTTCGGCATGAGCACGGCGTAGCGGCCAGCGAGCGACAGATAGGTGGTGAGGGCCGCGCCCTTGTTGCCGCGCTCCTCCTTGACGACCTGGACGAGCAGGATCTGCCGACGCTTGATGACTTCCTGGATCTTGTAGTGGCGACGCTGGATGCGCGGACGCTCCGGCACTTCCTCGAGTGCGTCGCCGCCTCCGACCTGCTCGACGACCTCGTGCTCCTCGAGCTCCTCGTCGTCCTCCTCGTCGGAATCGTCCTCGTCGTCCTCTTCGTCTTCGTCCTCATCCTCCTCGTCGTCGTCCGACTCGTCTTCATCGTCGGATTCGGATGGGGCGCGCGCCTCCTCCTCCTCGGTGGGAGCGGAAGCCGCCGCGAGGGTCTCGGGCGCCTCGGTGGCGACGCCCTCGGAGACCGGCTGGTCCGCCTGGACCGCCTCGGGGGCCGCATTCTCCGGCTTCGGCGCGACCTCGGGTTCGGCAGCCGCCTCGGGAACGGGCGCCTGCTCGGGCTCGGCGGCCGCGACGGGCGCACCGGCATCCGCCGGCTCGACCGGCTGGACCTCGATGTCGGACGGCACGTCGACAGGCGCCGCGGCGGCCTCTCCGGCCGGTTCGCTGCCCTCGGCCGCGCTGGAAGTCTCTAGGGGAGAAGCAGCCTCTGCCTGTTCGGCCGCGAAAGCGGGAGCCTCAACCGCCGGGGCCTGAACGTCCTCGGCCGTGCCGCCCTCGCTGCCCGCGAAGGCAGCCGCCTCCGCGTCGCCGTTCTCGTCCTGACCGAGATCCTCGGGACGAGCGGAGACGGTCGCGTCGCGCTCGTGGCGGCGACGGGAAGCGCCGCGGCGACGCCGCCCGCGCGGACGCTCGGCCTCGCGCTCCGCCTCACGCTCGGCGCGCTCATCCTCTTCGAGGAGGGCCTGCCGGTCGGCGACAGGTATTTGGTAGTAGTCCGGATGAATCTCGCTGAAGGCCAGGAAGCCGTGGCGATTTCCTCCGTACTCGATGAAGGCGGCCTGGAGCGAGGGTTCGACCCGCGTGACCTTGGCCAGATAGATGTTGCCCCGGAGCTGTCGGCGGTTCGCCGACTCGAAGTCGAATTCCTCGACCTTGTTGCCCCTTGTTACGACAACGCGCGTCTCCTCCGGATGGGAGGAGTCGATGAGCATCTTGTTAGCCATATTCGACTCTCGGAAGGGCGTGCGTCGGGCCTGCCTCGGGAGAGGGGGCGCGCAGAGCAGGCCCTGGCAGCCGCGGCTCCAATCGAATTGGAGGCGGGGCCGGCAGGCCGGCGACACGCCGGGACACGCCGAACTTCGGCGCGCCCAGGGTGGGTGATGGTGGAAGGTCCGACGCCTGTACGGGCCGGCGGGGAGAAGTCTCGGGTAACGACGGCCGGGGCGTAAGCACGGACGAACAGCAACGCTGATCCCGCTCCTCTGCCCATGGCCAAATCCTTCGACAGCGGCGCCCAGAAGCTGCGCGCCGGAAGCGGCTGCATGCCGCGAGGGAACTTCGTCTCGGCTTTGACCGAAAGAGGGGAGGGGCGAAGCAGCTCCGGCAGACGGCGCTCCGCGACCGCGGCGATCAGCCGGACGAAGTCATTTCCATTACATATGTCGGGCGGGTTTTGACAAGATGCAATGACATCCATCCCACAGCCCCCGGAATCGCGGGGAAAGGGAGTAGCGGGCGGGCGCGGGCCCGTCGTGCAAAGTCCTCGTTAACCAGACGGGAGGCACACCGGCCGGACCAAGGCCGGAGAACTGCTTCATGCTCCTTGCGTCCGCCGGGCGCAAACTCGCCATGGGGCTCGCGCTTGCGGCGTCCCTCTTCACCGCTGCCGGCGCGCGTGCGCCGCAGGCGGGCGAGCGCGCACCTGCCGACCGGGCCGTCGCCATCCAGGCCGAGCTGAGCTCGGAAGGGGCGCGCACCCGGCTCACGCTGACGCTGTCGAAGCCGATCGAGGCGACAGCCTTCGTGATGGAGAAGCCGGACCGGGTCGTCATCGATCTTCCGGAGGTGAACTTCCAGCTCGGCCCGGACGGCGGCAAGCGCCGCGGCGGGGTCGTGTCCTCCATCCGGTGCGGCCTCTTCGCGGCCGGCCGCAGCCGCATTGTGCTCGACCTCTCGGCGCCTGCCCTGGTGAAGAGCGTCGAGACCCGCCCGGCGAGCGTGGCCGAGGCGAGCCTGCTCGTGGTGGAGCTCGTACGAACCGACCGGGAAGGCTTCCGGCGCGCCGCCGCCATGGACCGGGCCGACCACGTCCTCACGACCGGCTCGCTCCCGCAGGACTCGGCAGCCACGCAGGACCGCCGTCCCGTCATCGCCATCGATGCCGGCCATGGCGGGGTCGATCCGGGCGCTACCGCCCCGAACGGCGCGCTCGAGAAGGACATCACGCTCGCCTTCGCGGGCGAATTGCGGGATCGCCTCTCCGCCCAGGGCCGGTACCGGGTCCTGATGATCCGCGACCAGGACATCTTCGTGCCCCTCGACGAGCGCGTCCGGCGCGCCCGCGAGGCCGGAGCGGAGCTCTTCATCTCCGTCCATGCCGACATCATCTCGACCCCGAGCGTGAGCGGCGCCACCATCTACACTGGGAGCGACCGGGCCACGGACCACGAATCGGCGACCCTCGCCGACCGCGAGAACGCGGCCGACCAGGCGGGCGGGCTGCCCTGGCAGGCGGCGCCGGGGGAGGTCACGGACATCCTCCAGGAACTCACCCTGCGCGAGACCCGGGCCTTCTCGCACCGCTTCTCCGGATTGCTCCTGCGCGACCTGTCCCCCGTGATGCGATTCAGCGCGCAGCCGCAGCGGGAGGCGGGGTTCAGGGTGCTGCGCACCGCCGATCTGCCGTCGGTGCTCGTCGAACTCGGCTACCTGTCGAACACGCGCGACCTCGAGCACCTGCTCTCGCCCGAATGGCGCAGCCGCACCGCGACCGCCATGGCCTCGGCCGTCGACCGCTTCTTCGCGGCCCGGCTCACGGCCCGTGCCCCAATGTCACCATAGAAAGAGTGTGGAAGGAGCCATCGCCGATTGCGCCGGATTGACAGCCCTCGAACTGCGGGCCACGTCAACCAGGGGGCGAAGCGTCACCAGGGCCCGACCGGGCTGATGGCGGATTGGAGCGGATGCGGTTCATCCTTCGGTTCTTCGGCTTCCTGTTCTCCGTCGGGGCGATCGCGTTCCTGATCGGGGCGGCGATCGCCGGCTACTTCTATTGGGTCTACAGCCAGGACCTGCCCGACCATGCGGCGCTCGCCAACTACGAGCCGCCGGTGACGACGCGCGTCCACGCGGCCGACGGCTCGCTCCTCGCCGAATACGCGCGCGAGCGGCGCCTCTACCTGCCCATCCAGGCCGTTCCGAAGCTCGTCGTCGGCGCCTTCCTGTCGGCCGAGGACAAGAACTTCTACAAGCATAGCGGCATCGATCCCGAGGGCATCGTCCGCGCAGCGCTCAACAATTTCCGCTCCGGCCGGCGGCAGGGCGCCTCGACCATCACGCAACAGGTCGCGAAAAACTTCCTGCTCAGCAACGAGCAGACCATGGAGCGCAAGATCAAGGAGGCGCTGATCGCCCTCCGGATCGAGGCGGCCTTTTCCAAGGACAAGATCCTCGAGCTGTACCTCAACGAGATCTTCCTCGGCACCATCGTGCCCGGCCGGAACGTGCACGGCATCGCGGCGGCCGCGCTCGAGTATTTCTCGAAATCGGTCCACGAGCTGACCCCGGCCGAGGCCGCCTATCTGGCGGCGCTGCCGAAGGGGCCGAACAACTACCATCCGTTCCGCCGGACCCAGGACGCGATCGCCCGCCGCAACGACATCCTCGATCTGATGGCGGCCAACGGCTACATCACCCGCGACGAGGCGGTGCGATCCAAGGCGCTGCCGCTCGGCATCAACGTCCGCAGCATCTCCCCGAACGCCTCGGCCTCCGGCTACTTCGCCGAGGAGATCCGGCGCGAGCTGTCCGACCGCTATGGCGAGAAGGCTCTCTACGAGGGCGGCCTGTCGGTCCGGGCGACGCTCGATCCGAAGCTGCAGGCGATCGCTCGCCGCGCGCTCCTGAACGGCCTCGTGCGGTTCGACGAATCGCAGGGCTGGCGCGGCGCGCAGACCAACATCCCGCTGGCCGGCCGCGAATGGGGCACCGCCCTGGCGGAAGTCCCGGCTCTGGCCGACGTCCAGCCCTGGCGCTTGGCCGTGGTGCTGGACACCGCCGGTGGCCAGGCTCGGATCGGCCTGCAGCCCAGGAAGGAGCCCGGCGGTCAGGTCGCGCGCGAGCGCGAGCTCGGCGTCATCCCGCAGGCGGGCCTCGCCTGGACGCGCCGCAGCGCCGCCCAGGCCTTCCAGGTCGGCGACGTCATCTATGTCGAGCCCCTGGAGGACAAGCCGGGCCAGTTCCGGCTGCGGCAGGTGCCCGAAGTGTCCGGCGGCCTCGTCGCCATGGATCCGAATACGGGGCGCGTCCACGCCATGGTGGGCGGCTTCTCCTACGACCAGAGCGAGTTCAACCGCGCCACCCAGGCGCTCCGGCAGCCGGGCTCGTCCTACAAGCCCTTCGTGTACGCGACCGCGCTGGACAACGGCTACACGCCGTCCTCGATCATCCTGGACGAGCCGATCACCATCGATCCCGGCGGCGGCCAGGAAGCATGGACGCCGCAGAACTTCGAGGGCAGGTCGACGGGCCCGCACACGCTTCGCTACGGCATCGAGAAGTCGAAGAACCTGATGACCGTCCGCCTGGCGCGGGACGTCGGCATGCCGCTGATCGCCGAGTATTCGCGCCGCTTCGGCATCTATGACGATCTCGCGCCGCTGCTGCCGATGTCGCTCGGGGCCGGCGAGACGACCGTTCTGCGGATGACGGCCGCCTATTCGATGCTCGCCAATGGCGGCAAGCGCATCAAGCCGACGCTCATCGACCGCATCCAGAACCGGACCGGCCAGACGATCTACAAGCACGACGAGCGCGACTGCATCGGCTGCAGCGCGGAGAGCTGGGCCAACCAGGACGAGCCGAAGATCGTCGACAAGCGCGAGCAGGTGCTCGATCCGCTGACGGCCTACCAGATGGTCTCCATCCTCGAAGGCGTGGTGCTGCGCGGCACCGCGGCGCGGCAGAAGGCGATCATCGGCAAGCCCGTCGCGGGCAAGACCGGCACCACCAACGACGCCAAGGACCTCTGGTTCGTGGGCTTCTCGCCCGACCTCGCCGCCGGTGTCTATATCGGCTACGACCGGCCGCGCTCGATGGGCGACAGCGCCCAGGCCTCGCAATACGCGGCGCCGATCTTCGGCGAGTTCATGAAGCATGCGCTCGCCGACAAGCCGCCGACGCCGTTCCGCGTGCCGCCCGGCATCAAGCTGATCCGCGTCAGCCTCGGCTCGGGGATGCGGGCAGGCGGCGGCGAGAGCGCCGGCACGATCCTCGAGGCCTTCAAGCCGGGCACCGGCCCGAGCGAGAGCTACGCGAACGTCAGCTATGGCGGCGGCGGTGGCGGTGACGGCGGCGGTTCGGCCGACAGCGACCGCGCCGTCAATACCGGCACGGGCGGGCTCTACTGACCTCCCTCCGCCTGCCCGAAGGGTCCTGACCCGGCGGGCGGGCGGTTTACAGGCGGGGCCGGCCCGCCTATCTGTCCCTCATTCCCCCGCAGCATTGGGCGAGACACACGCAGCACGTCATGCGCGCCGAAATCCTTTCGCTACTCGAAGCCGCCAAGCAGTCGATTGGACTGCTGAGGAGGCATCTTTGACTGGGATACAGTCGATCGTCGCCTCGGCGAGCTGAACGCCCGCTCCGAGGACCCGAACCTCTGGAACGACCCGGAGGAAGCCCAGAAGGTCATGCGCGAGCGCAATGCGCTCGATGAGCAGGTCTCCACGATCCGCCGCCTGGAATCCGAGCTCGAGGACGGGGTCGGCTTCATCGAACTCGGCGAAGCCGAGGGCGACGACGCCACCGTGTCCGAAGGCGAGGAGATGATCCGGCGCGTCCAGGCCGAGGCCGCGCGCCGGCAGGTCGAGACGCTGCTCTCCGGCGAGGCCGACGGCAACGACACCTATGTCGAGGTGCATTCCGGCGCCGGCGGCACGGAGAGCCAGGACTGGGCGCAGATGCTCGCCCGCATGTATGCGCGCTGGGGCGAGAAGCACGGGCTCAAGGTCGACCTGCTGGAGCAGCAGGACGGGGAAGAGGCCGGCATCAAGAGCGCGACGCTGCTCCTCAAGGGGCACAACGCCTATGGCTGGCTGAAGACCGAGTCCGGCGTGCACCGGCTCGTGCGCATCTCGCCTTTCGATTCGAATGCGCGCCGGCACACGAGCTTCGCGTCCGTCTGGGTCTACCCGGTCATCGACGACCGCATCCAGATCGACATCAAGGAATCGGATTGCCGGATCGACACCTACCGGTCGTCCGGCGCCGGCGGCCAGCACGTGAACACGACCGACTCGGCGGTGCGCATCACGCATATCCCGACCGGCATCGCGGTCGCGTGCCAGCAGGAGCGCTCGCAGCACAAGAACCGGGCGACCGCCTGGAACATGCTGCGCGCCCGCCTCTACGAGCTCGAGCTGAAGAAGCGCGAGGAAAAGGCGAATGCCGAGCAGGCGGCCAAGACCGATATCGGCTGGGGCCACCAGATCCGCTCCTACGTGCTGCAGCCGTACCAGCTGGTGAAGGACCTGCGCACGGGCGTGACCTCGGGCGTTCCGTCCGACGTGCTCGACGGCGACCTCGACCCGTTCATGGAGGCCGCGCTCGCGCAGCGCGTCTATGGCGGCACGGCCGACGTGCAGGACATCGACTAGCGTTCATCGCAGGGCCGGCCGCGCCCAGGCGCGGCTGGCCGATTCTCCCGGCCCCGGCCTTCGGGAAGGCTCTGCCGGATGCCTGCTCCGATCCGCGATCAGCCGGCGCGGGCGCCGCTCATCTCGTCCCAGATCGTCCAGCGAAACAGCTCCGTACCGGCGCCGTCCAGGATCCTGACCGCCTCGACGGGCGCGAGGTTCCATTGCGGCGCGCGCGAGCGCTGGAGGAGGCGCACGGCCCGGCGCTGCAGGCTCTCGGCGCTCTCGGCCCGCACGGATTGCCGCTGCACCACCGCGACCGGCCTGCCGGCCTCCGCATAGCCGATCGCTTCGATGTGGAAGGTCTGGTTCAACGGCTGGTCCGATGCCGCGCCCGGCGCGGGCCGGCTGAAAGCCTGGGGAGAGGAGCGCGGAAGGTGGTGCTGCCAGAGAGGATTGAACTCTCGACCTCTCCCTTACCAAGGGAGTGCTCTACCACTGAGCTACGGCAGCTAAACCGGCGGCCCGGATGGGCCGGCGCCCGTCGGGGCGCGTCGACGGGCCGTGAATAGAGGAACAGCCGCCCGCGTGCAACCGTGTCCGGCTATTGCGAGGCCGCAGTTCCGCGCCGTGCGGTGTCGCGGAGCCGGCGCTCCAGCGCGGCGAGTTCGGCTTCGAGCCTCTCCCTCGCTGCGGCCGCCTCGCGCTCGCCGGGCGGGAGGCTTGCCTGAAGCTGTCCGGAGGGTGCCGCCGGCCGGGGAGGGGGCGTTCCCTGGGCGCCGGTGGGTCCCCCGGCGCCATCGCCTCGGCCGCTCTCCGCCAGCGCCTTGCGCTCGGCCTCCGCGTGGGCCCGTGCCTCGGCGGCCGCGAGGGTGGCCGCGCGGAGCTTCTCCTCCGCATCGCGACGAGCCCGCTCCTCCGCCTCCACGCGCGCCCTCAGCTCCGCCTCGACGCGCAGTCGCGCCTCGGCCGCTTCGGCGGCGAGCTTCCGGGCCCGCTCTTCCGCCGCGATACGGGCGAGGCGGGCTGCCTCGGCGGCCTCGGCGCGGGCCTTCCGCTCCGCCTCGAGCTGCGCCTCCCGTTCCGCCTGGGCCCTGGCGCGCGCCTCGGCTGCGGCGGCCACCCGCTCGGCCTCCGCCCGCCGCCCGGCCTCGACCACCTCGCGCAGGCCCGCCTCGATGCGGCCCCGCGTCTCCTCTTCCGCCC
>NZ_JBMSEF010000037.1:0-23147 GCF_049446235.1 Enterovirga sp. CN4-39
GGATCGGCAGGGCGCGGCGCACGGGGCGCTGGTGCGTCGAATGTCGGCTCGGCCGGGCGTGCAGCCTGCCGGCCCGGAAGCGGCTCCAGATCCCTGTAGCGCGGGGCGTCCGGCATCTCCGGCGGCGCGTAGCCGCGGCGCGGGGCGGCGTAGCCGTCGAGACCGAAATCGTCGTCGAGCGGCTCGAGGCGGGCGATCGTCAGGGGCGTCTGCCTCAGGATCAGCCCGTCGAACGCGTCGACTTCGAGCCGGACCGCTCCTCCGCGCCGATCGGTCGCTTCCACGACATAGACGGAGCCGTCGAAACGGGGCCGGCCGACATCATCGAAGCCGCGATCCTCCAGCCGCTCCACGATGAGGTCGCGGGGCAGCGGACGCCGGTATTCCGGCGAGCCGTAGCCGTAAGCCGGCGGGGGCACGTTGTAGCTGTAGGTTCCGCCGTACCATTGCGCCGCCGCAGGCCCCGCGAGCCCGGCGATGGCAGCGCCGGCCACGAGGATGGACTTCAGGTTAAGCATTCTGCCTTTTCCCAGACGAGGCCGCGAATGTCGGGCCCGAATGGGGCGTCGCTGCGGCGGGGAGCTTACATTTCGGTAAGCTTGCCATTCTGTTACGCGCCGGAGCGCGCCGCGTTCAGGAACCCGTCAACGGAATCTTGCGTCGTGGTGAACGCGGTCACGAGCCTGACCAGCACCTCGTCCGGCCCGAGCGCCTCGCCGGCCGGCAGGCTCCTGTCGGACCAGGGATGGTAGACGGCGCCCGCGCGCCGAAGCGCCTCGTCGATGCCGCGCGGCAGGATGGCGAACACCTCGTTCGCCTCGGTCGGCCAGGCGAGCCGGGCGCCCGGCAGCGCCTTGACCCCCGCGGCGAGACGTTCCGCCATCGCGTTGGCGTGCCGGGCATTGTCGAGCCAATGCCCGCCGGCGAGGTAGCCCTCGAACTGTGCCGAGAGAAGCCGCCCCTTCGACAGGGTGTGGCCGGACCGCTTGCGGCGGCGGCGCAGCGTCCCGGCTAGGTCGGGATCGAACACGATCACGGCCTCCGCCGCGAGGCAGCCGTTCTTCGTGCCGCCGAAGGACAGGATGTCCACGCCGGACCGCCAGGTCATGTCAGCAGGCGAGCAGCCGAGCCGTACCAGCGCGTTGGCGAAGCGGGCCCCGTCCATGTGGAGCTTGACCCCGCGGGCATGGGCGACCTCGCCCAGCGCGGCGATCTCCTCGATGCCGTAGACGAGGCCGCATTCCGTCGCCTGCGAGATCGAGACGAGCTCGGCCGGCATCTGCTTCTCGTGCCGGGGCAGCCGGTCGACAGCCTCCGCGACGGAGCGGGGATCGATCTTCGCGCCGTTTCCCTGCAGCCCGAGAAGCTTGGCGCCGGCGGTGAAGAATTCCGGCGCGCCGCATTCGTCGTCGATGATGTGCGCCTCCTCGTGGCAGAGGCACAATCCCCAGGGAGACAGGACGGAGGCGAGCGCGAGTGCGTTGGCGGCCGTTCCCGTCGCTACCAGCACCACCTCGACCTCGCGCTCGAACAGCTCCGAGAACCGGGTGGTGAGCCCCGTCGTGATCGGATCAGCGCCATAGGCCGGCATCGGCCCCGCATTGGCAGCCACGATCGCGTCGAGCACCGGCTGGCTCGCTCCCGCGATGTTGTCGCTGGCGAAGTTGAGAGAGGGCACGGGGGCGTCCTGGATAGAGGTCGGGGCAGGGCGGCCTTATAAGGCAGGGCTCTGTTTCGCGGGAACAGCCTCATGCAACCCAGCCCAACGCGCCGCTTCCTGCTGCAGGCGAGCGCCCTGGCGGCAACCAGCCTTGGTGGCTTCGATTGTGCCCGGGCCGCCTCGGCGCGGGATCCGTCCGCCGAGATCGCTGCCGTCGAGGCGAAGCTCGGGGCGCGCGTCGGCGTGGCGGCCCTGGATGGTGCCACGAAGCAGAGGATTGCCTACCGCGGCGACGAACGCTTCCCGATGACCAGCACCTTCAAGATGCTGGCGGCCGCCTTCGTGCTCGCGCGGGTCGATCGGGGCGACGAGGACCTGGAGCGGCGCGTCCTGTTCAGCCCCGAGGACCTCGTCACCTATTCGCCGGTGACCAAGGACCGCACGCATGGGCAGGGAATGTCGCTCGCCGAACTGTGCGAGGCCGCCGTCGTGATCAGCGACAACACCGCCGGCAACCTCCTTCTGGCGAGTTTCGGCGGGCCGCAGGCCCTGACGGGCTTCGCGCGGTCGCTCGGTGACGACATGACCAGGCTCGACCGGATCGAGCCGGCCCTGAACGAGGCCGGGCCCGGCGACCCGCGGGATACCACGACTCCCTCGGCGATGCTGGAGACGATGCGCCAGCTGCTGGTCGGGGATGCGCTTGCTCCTCATTCCCGGGAGCGCCTCCTACGCTGGATGCGGGCGAGCGAGACGGGAAAGGCGCGGCTGCGCGCCGGCTTCCCGAAGGATTGGGCGGCCGGGGACAAGACGGGGTCCGGCGAGAACGGGACGGCCAATGACGTCGCCGTCGCGATCCGGCCGGACGGCACCCCGGTCCTGGTCGCTTGCTACATCACCGGATCGAAGGCGAACTCCGCCCGCCTCAACGAGACCCACGCGGAGGTAGCCCGAAAGATCGGGGCTGCGTGGCGCTAGCTTAGGCTCTCCGGCGGCCGCACCGCTTGTGAGTGAACCGCCGCGGGGGCTAGCCTCGCCGGGTCGCAGCCGTGCCGGAGCACCCCGATGGCAACGACCGATGTGGTCTTCGCGGGAGCGATCCCGGAGACCTATGACCGTCTCCTCGTCCCCATGCTCTTCGAGCCTTTCGCAGCCGACCTGGCGTTGCGGCTCGCGGCCGCGGGTCCGCGGAAAGTTCTCGAGACGGCCGCGGGAACGGGCGCCGTTACACGCGCGATCGCCGCGAAGCTGCCTGAGGCGGAGATCGTGGCGACGGATCTCAACGAGGGCATGCTGCACCAGGCGCGCTCGGCGCATGCCTGGGACGGCCGCGTCGCCTGGCGGCAAGCCGATGCGCTCGATCTCCCGTTTGAGGATGGCGCGTTCGACGCGGTGGTCTGCCAATTCGGCGTGATGTTCTTCCCTGACCGGATCCGCGGCTATCGGGAGGCGCTGCGCGTGCTCCGGCCGGGTGGCCTGTTCCTGTTCAATGCCTGGGACAGGATCTCGGAGAACGGCTTTCCGGCCACCGTGGCACCCGCGATCGCGGAGCTGTTCCCGCACAACCCGCCCGACTTCATGGCCAGGGTTCCGCACGGCTACCATGACGCCGGGCGGATCCGGGCGGATCTGCAGGAGGCGGGTTTCGACCGGGTCTCGATCAGCACAGTCACGGCCATCTCGCGGGCCGGCTCGGCCGAGGAGGTGGCCGTCGCGTTCTGCCAGGGGACGCCGCTGCGGGCCGAGATCGAAGCCCGGGATCCGTCGGGTCTGCCGGTCGCGACCGCCCATGCGGCCGAGGCGCTTCGCGAGCGGTTCGGGGACGGGCCGATCGAGGGCCAGATCCAGGCTCTCGTCGTGGCGGCGTTGCAGCAACCCTGACCGGAAAAAGCGGTTGCGCATGGCAGCCCCGCAAGACGCGGCAGTGTCAATGCTTCCGCTTGTGCTCGGGTTTCAAATCTGTCACGTTCAAAACTAGGACAGCGGTGCTGTCCCAAACCTCGGCTTCGGCCGCCAAGGCTTTCGTCCCGTGACACGCATCGTAACAATAAAACGAGACGTGATCGGTGCCCGCGCCAAGCGGGCTGTGCGGGTGCGCGCGGGCTAGAGAGCCGGCGAGACGCCCGCGGGAGCGGGCGCGAGACGGGACGCGGCCGCCCAGTTGGAACAGGCAGCGTAACGTCCGGGCAGTTTTCTTGCATTCGGGCGGACCGCCGCTGGGGTCTGTGTGTTGCCATTCGGCAAACGGATGCAGGAAACGGTATGGGCGCGCATCTGAACGGCAGTGAGGATCTGGAAACGCGAGCAGGGCGCCTCCCGGCGCCGCTCATCGTCCGCGATCCCGCCATGCCCAAAGCCGAGGGGCTTTACGATCCCTCGACCGAGCGGGATTCCTGCGGCGTCGGCTTCATCGCCGACATGAAGAACCGCCAGAGCCACGCGATCGTCCAGCAGGGCCTGCAGATTCTCCTGAACCTCGACCATCGGGGCGCCGTCGGCGGCGACCCGACCATGGGCGACGGCTGCGGCATCCTCGTCCAGATCCCGCATCGCTTCTTCGCCGAGGAATGCGCCGAACTCGGCCTCGGGCTGCCGGAAGCCGGGCATTACGGCATCGGGCACTTCTTCATGCCGCGTGATCCGGAAGCCTTCCGGGCGGTGGAGGAGATCGTCACGGCGGCCGTCGAAAGCGAAGGTCTGACGCTGCTCGGTTGGCGCGACGTCCCGGTCCGGTCGGAGGATCTCAGCCCGTCCGTCGCCGCCACGGAGCCCCGGCACCGCCAGATATTCATCGGTTCCCCCAAGCCGATCGAGGATGGCGAGACCTTCGAGCGCCAGCTCTTTATCCTGCGCAAGGTCATCTCGAACGCCGTCTACACGCGGCAGGATGCGGCGCTCGCCAAGTTCTATCCCGTCTGCCTGTCGGCCCGGACCATCGTCTACAAGGGCATGGTCCTCGTCACCCAACTCGGGCGCTACTACAAGGACCTCGAGGATCCTCGTTTCGAGAGCGCGATCGCGCTCGTCCACCAGCGCTTCGCCACCAACACCTTCCCATCCTGGCGCCTCGCGCATCCCTACCGGTTCGTCGCGCATAACGGCGAAATCAACACGCTGCGCGGCAACGTGAACTGGATGGCGGCGCGGCAGGCCTCGGTCGATTCCGAGCTCTTCGGCAACGACATCTCGAAGCTCTGGCCGATCTCCTATGAAGGCCAGTCGGACACGGCCTGTTTCGATAACGCCCTCGAATTCCTCCTCCGGGGCGGCTACTCGCTGGCGCACGCCATGATGATGCTCGTGCCGGAGGCCTGGGCGGGCAACCCGCTCATGGACGAGGACCGGCGCGCCTTCTACGAGTATCACGCCGCCCTGATGGAGCCCTGGGACGGCCCGGCCGCCATCGTTTTCACGGACGGCCTCCAGATCGGCGCGACGCTCGACCGCAACGGCTTGCGCCCCGCCCGCTTCCTCGTCACCGACGATGGTCTGGTCGTGCTCGCCTCCGAAGCAGGCGTCCTGCCCATCCCCGAGGAGAAGATCGTCCAGAAGTGGCGGCTGCAGCCGGGCCGCATGCTGCTGATCGACCTGGAGCAGGGCCGCATCGTCGAGGACGAGGAGATCAAGCGCGAACTCGCGACCGCCAATCCCTACAAGGAATGGCTGAAGCGCACCCAGATCGTGCTGGAGGATCTCCGCAAGGTCGAGCCGCGCCAGCCTCGCACGGACGTCTCGCTGCTCGATCGCCAGCAGGCCTTCGGCTACACGAGCGAGGACCTGAAGCTGCTGATGGCCCCGATGGCCGTCACCGGCCAGGAAGCCGTCGGCTCCATGGGCAACGACACGCCGATCTCGGCCTTGTCGCAGAAGTCGAAGCTTCTCTACACCTACTTCAAGCAGAACTTCGCCCAGGTCACGAACCCGCCGATCGACCCGATCCGCGAGGAACTCGTGATGAGCCTCGTGTCCTTCATCGGGCCGCGGCCGAACATCCTCGACCTGGAGGGAACGTCCCGCCGCAAGCGGCTCGAGGTGCGGCAGCCGATCCTCACGAACGAGGATCTGGAGAAGATCAGGTCCATCGGCCATTTCGAGGACCGCTTCGACACGAAGACGCTCGACATGACCTACCCGGCCGAGCTCGGCGCAGCCGGGCTCGAGGGCGCGCTCGAGCGGCTCTGCGATCGCGCGGAGGCGGCCGTCAATGGCGGCTACAACATCATCGTGCTGTCCGACCGTGGCGTTGGGCCGGATCGCATTCCTCTGCCGGCGCTGCTCGCGACGGCGGCCGTCCACCATCACCTGATCCGGCGTGGCCAGCGCACCTCGGTCGGGCTCGTGCTCGAGACGGGCGAGCCGCGCGAGGTGCACCATTTCGCCTGCCTGGCCGGCTATGGCGCTGAGGCCATCAACCCCTATCTCGCCTTCGAGACGCTTCTCGGCATGAAGGAGGATCTCCCTGAGGAGGTCGACGAGAAGGAGATCATCTACCGCTACATCAAGTCGATCGACAAAGGCCTGCTGAAGGTTATGTCGAAGATGGGCATCTCGACCTACCAGTCCTATTGCGGCGCGCAGATCTTCGACGCTGTCGGGCTTCGGTCGGACCTCATCGAGAAGTATTTCTTCGGAACGGCCAGCACCATCGAGGGCGTCGGGCTCGCAGAGATCGCCGAAGAGACGGTCCGCCGCCACCGCGACGCCTTCGGCGACGCGCCGGTGCTCCGCAATGCGCTCGATATCGGCGGCGACTACGCCTACCGCTTGCGCGGCGAGGCGCATGTCTGGAGCCCCGACACGGTGGCGACGCTCCAGCACGCTGTTCGCCTGAACGCCGAGGAGCGCTATCGCGAGTTCGCGCGCCTCGTGAACGAGGGCGAGAACCAGCTTCGCACCGTGCGGGGCCTCTTCCGCATCAGGGGCGCGGAGGAGATCGGCCGCAAGCCGATCCCCCTGGACCAGGTCGAGGCCGCCGCCTCCATCGTGAAGCGCTTCTCCACCGGCGCAATGTCCTACGGGTCGATCTCGAAGGAGGCCCACGAGACGCTCGCGCTCGCCATGAACCAGATCGGCGGCAAGTCGAACACGGGTGAGGGCGGCGAGCTGCCCGAGCGCTTCCGCAGGCTGCCGGACGGCCGCTCCAAGCGCTCCGCCATCAAGCAGATCGCGTCCGGACGTTTCGGCGTGACCACCGAGTATCTCGTCAACTCGGACATGATGCAGATCAAGGTCGCTCAGGGTGCGAAGCCCGGGGAGGGCGGCCAGCTTCCGGGCCACAAGGTGGACGCGAAGATCGCGAAGGTCCGGCACTCGACGCCGGGCGTTGGCCTGATATCGCCGCCGCCACACCACGACATCTACTCGATAGAGGATCTGGCGCAGCTGATCTTCGACCTGAAGAACGTGAACCCCGGCGCGGACGTGTCGGTGAAACTCGTCTCCGAGGTTGGCGTCGGCACCGTCGCGGCGGGCGTCGCCAAGGCGCGTGCGGACCACATCACGGTGTCGGGCTACGAGGGCGGTACGGGCGCGGCGCCCCTCACCTCCATCAAGCATGCGGGGTCGCCCTGGGAGATGGGCCTTGCCGAGACCCAGCAGACGCTCGTGCTCAACAAGCTGCGCGGCCGCGTCGCCCTACAGGCGGATGGCGGAATCCGCACTGGCCGCGACGTCCTGATCGCCTTCCTGCTCGGGGCCGACGAGGTCGGGTTCTCGACCGCGCCGCTGATCGCCGCGGGCTGCATCATGATGCGCAAGTGCCACCTGAACACCTGCCCGGTGGGCGTGGCCACACAGGACCCGGTGCTGCGCAAGCGCTTCAAGGGCCAGCCGGAGCATGTGGTGAACTACATGTTCTTCGTGGCCGAGGAGGTGCGCGAGATGATGGCTTCGCTCGGCATCGCGTCCGTGGACGAGCTCGTGGGCCGATCCGACTTCCTCGATCAGGAAAAGGCGATCCACCATTGGAAGGCGAGCGGGCTCGATCTGTCCCGGGTCTTCCACAAGCCCGAGGTCGGGCCGGAGATCGCGATCCGGCATGTCGAGCGGCAGCACCACCCGATCGATAAGGTCCTCGACCTGGAACTGATCGGAAAGGCGCGCGCCGCCATCGAGGGCGGAGAGGCCGTTACGATCGACGCGAAAGTCGGGAACGTGGACCGCACCGTCGGCGCCATGCTCTCGGGCGAGGTCGCCAAGGCCCACGGCCATGCCGGCCTGCCGGACGACACCATCACCGTGAAGCTGCGCGGCACCGCCGGCCAGAGCTTCGGCGCCTGGCTCGCGGCGGGCGTCACGCTTTCGCTCGAGGGCGAGGCGAACGATTACGTCGGAAAGGGCCTGTCCGGCGGCAAGCTCGTCATCCGTCCGCCGCAGGAGACGAAGTCCGTCGCCGAGCGCTCGATCATCGTGGGCAACACGGTGCTCTACGGGGCGATCGCGGGCGAGTGCTATTTCCGCGGCGTCGCGGGCGAGCGCTTCGCGGTGCGCAACTCGGGCGCGATCGCGGTCGTCGAAGGCACGGGCGACCACGGCTGCGAGTACATGACGGGCGGCGTGGTGGTCGTCATCGGACAGACCGGGCGCAACTTCGCGGCCGGCATGTCCGGAGGCATCGCCTATGTCCTCGACGAGGACGGCACCTTCGCCAAGCGCTGCAACCTCTCCATGGTCGACCTCGAGCCCGTCGAGGAGGAGGAAGACCTGATGCAGCGCTTCCACCAGGCCGGCGATCTCGAGACGAAGGGCCGGATCGACATCCTGGCGGACATGTCCCGCGGCGACGAGGAGCGGCTGACATCGCTCCTCAAGAACCACCTCGCGTACACGGACTCGGCGCGGGCGAGGGAGAT
The DNA here is from genome assembly GCF_049446235.1 of Enterovirga sp. CN4-39. Lineage (NCBI taxonomy): Bacteria > Pseudomonadati > Pseudomonadota > Alphaproteobacteria > Hyphomicrobiales > Methylobacteriaceae > Enterovirga > Enterovirga sp. CN4-39. The sequence goes on from NZ_JBMSEF010000037.1 coordinate 8,512, forward strand.
CCTGGACAACTGGGCCGAGTACCGGACCAAGTTCGTCAAGGTCATGCCCGTCGAGTACCGCCGCGCCATCCGCGAGATGGAGCGTGGCCGGATGCTGCAGGCGGCGGAGTGACGGGACGCGGCGGATAAGGCCGCGTCATCCCCGGCCGAGCGGCAGCGCGGCGCGGGGATCTCCATCAAGATTGGGCGGTGAGGGCGCCGCATTCGTCCCGAGATGGCCGAGCCGAGCTCGACCATGACGTTGAAAGACAAGCCATGGGCAAGGTCACAGGGTTTCTCGAATACGACCGGCAGGAGCAGAAGTATCAGCTCGCCGGCGAGCGCGTGCGCCATTTCCGCGAGTTCACGCTCCCGCTCGACGACGGCGACCTGCGCAAGCAGGCGGCGCGGTGCATGGATTGCGGCATTCCGTTCTGTCACGGCCCGACGGGCTGCCCGGTGCACAACCAGATACCGGACTGGAACGACCTCGTCTTCCAGGACGACTGGTACGAGGCGCATCGCAACCTGCACTCGACCAACAACTTCCCCGAATTCACCGGCCGCATCTGCCCAGCGCCCTGCGAGGAAGCCTGCACGCTGAACCTCGAGAACCAGCCCGTTACGATCAAGACGATCGAGCAGGCCATCGCCGACAAGGCCTGGGAGAGCGGCTGGATCAAGCCGGAGCCGGCCGAGACCAAGACCGGTAAGCGCGTCGCCGTCATCGGGTCAGGCCCGGCGGGCCTCGCCGCCGCACAGCAGCTTGCCCGGGTCGGGCACGACGTCCACGTCTTCGAGCGCGAGCCGAGCGCCGGCGGCCTGCTTCGCTATGGCATCCCCGACTTCAAGATGGAGAAGCACCACGTCGAGCGCCGGGTGGCGCAGATGCGGGCCGAGGGGGTCGTGTTCCATTTCGGGGTGGATGTCGGCGTGACCCGTACGCTCGCCTCTTTGGAAGCAGAGTTCGACGCCGTGCTGCTCGCCGGTGGTGCCGAGGCGCCCCGCGATCCGCAGCTGCCCGGACAGGATCTCCAGGGCGTCCACTTCGCCATGCCGTTCCTGGTGCAGCAGAACCGCCGGGTCGGCGGCGAGGACGTGAGCGAGGAGGAGCCGATCTATGCGGCCGGCAAGCACGTCGTCGTCATCGGCGGCGGCGATACGGCGTCCGATTGCGTCGGCACCTCGTTCCGGCAGGGCGCGCTCTCCGTGACCCAGCTCGACATCCGCATGAAGCCGCCGGAGCGCGAGGACAAGCTGACCGTGTGGCCGTATTGGCCGACCAAGATGCGCACCTCCTCGAGCCAGGCGGAGGGGGCCGAGCGCGAGTTCCAGGCGGCGACGCTTCGTGTCGAGGGCAAGAAGGGCCGCGTCACGGGCGTGGTCTGCGCCCGCGTGGACGAGAAGCGGCAGCCCATTCCCGGCAGCGAGTTCGTGCTGCCGGCCGACCTCGTCTTCCTGGCGATTGGGTTCGCGGGACCGAAGGAGGAGGGCCTCCTCGCCGAAGCGGCGGTGGATCGCGACCGCCGGGGCAACGTGCTGGCGAACGACCGTGACTACCGCACCTCGCGGGAGAAGGTCTGGGTGGCGGGCGACCTGCGCCGCGGCCAGTCACTCGTGGTCTGGGCCATCCGCGAGGGCCGCCAGGCGGCCCGCGCGATCGACGAGGCGCTCATGGGCGCCAGCGTCCTTCCCGCCTGAGACGTCGGGAGGAGCTTAGAACTCCTCCCAGTCCTCGTCGTTCGAGGGTTCGAGGTTCAGGGCCGTGTTGCCCTGAACCAGCATCAGCGGCTTGCCGCTCCGCTTTCCCGAATGGCTGGGGCCGGCCGCCGGGCGCACCGTCGCTTGTTCCGGCTCCGACGCGCCGGTCCGGAACCTGCCGATCAGCCGGGCCAGTTCCTCCACCTCGCGGGCGAGGGCGTGGCTCGCCGCGGTGGATTGCTCCACCATGGCGGCATTCTGCTGCGTCACCTGGTCCATCTGGTTCACGGCCGAGTTGACCTCGGCGAGGCCGGTCGACTGCTCGCGCGCCGAGGCGGCGATCTCGCCGACGATGCCGTTGATCTCGGCTACCTGAGCCACGATCCGCTCCAGGCTCTTTCCCGTTTCGCCGACGAGCTGGACGCCCGTCGAGACCTGCGCGCCCGAGCTCGAAATGAGCGCCTTGATCTGCTTGGCCGCGTCGGCCGAGCGCTGGGCCAGCGCGCGGACCTCCGAGGCGACCACCGCGAAGCCACGACCGGCTTCGCCCGCGCGCGCCGCCTCGACGCCCGCATTGAGGGCCAAGAGACTCGTCTGGAAGGCGATCTCGTCGATGACGCCGATGATCTGCGAGATTTCCCTCGCCGAGCGCTCGATCTCGCCCATGGCGGCAACCGCCTCCCGGACGATGGAGCCCGACCGCTCAGCGTCGCCGCTCGCGCTCACGACGACGTCTCGCGCGTGGCCGGCGCCTTCGGCGGTCTTCCGCACGGTTGCGGTGATCTCGTCCAGGGCTGCGGCGGTCTCCTCGAGCGAGGCGGCCTGCTGCTCCGTGCGCCGCGAGAGGTCATCCGCGGCGTTGCTCACCTCGTTCGTGCCGGTGCGGATCGCCTCCGCGTTGCCGGCGACGACCTGCATCGTCTGCTGCAACTCCGTCATGGCCAGGTTGAAGTCCGTCCGCAGCTTCTCGTATTCCGCCGCGAAGGGTTGCTCGAGGCGGTAGGTGAGGTCGCCCTGGGAGAGGTTCTCGAGACCCTGCGCGACGGCCGCCACCACGGCCTGCTGCTCGGCGGCGTGCCGCTCGCGGGCTGCCTCGTTGGCCTGACGCTCCGCCTCGATCTCGGCCGCCTTCTCGGCGCTTTCGCGCTCGAGCCGGAGCTTCTCGATGCCCGCCTCCTTGAAGGTCAACACGGCCTTCGACATCTCGCCGATCTCGTCCCGGCGCTCCGTTCCCGGCACCTCGGCCTCGTGGTCGCCGGCCGCGAGGCGCTTCATGGCCTCGACAAGCTGCTGGACGGGACGGACGATGCTGCTTCCGACCAGCATGGACAGTGCGAACCCGAGCGCGATGGCGAAGAGCACGCCGCCCCCGAGTAGCCAGAGCGCCTTCTCCCGGGCCAGATCGATGGCTGCAAGCTCGCGCGCGGCGACCTCCTGTGCCTCGCTCGCCACGCTGGCGACGGAGCGGGACAGCTCGGTCCGAAGCTGGAGTTCCGCGGCGTTCGCGTCGAGGATCTCGGGAATGCTGTTGCGGTACTCGGTGATCTTGCCGAGCAGCCCCTCGATGACCTTGTTCTGCCCGGACTTGTCAACCTTGTAGTAGATTTCCAGCGCAGCCTTCGCGAGCGTCGCAGCGGCGGCGTCCATGGCGGGCGCGGCCGATTCGTTCCCGGTGCGGATCAGCTCGATCTCCGCCGATTGTGCGGTCCGGGCGGCCACGATCGCGGTCGTGCTGAGGCTCAGGAGCTCCGTCCCGGTGGCGATGCGATCGCGCGCCTGCTCCATCCGGGCCTGGACCGCACTCTGGAGATTGAGCACCTGGCCGTCGATAGCCTGCAGATCGCCCTGGAGGGCGCCGCCGGCCGTGCCGAGATCCTCGAGTTCTCCCGCGGCCGTGGTACGCTTCATGGCTTCACGATAGAGATCCAGGCTCGCGAGCGCCTTCTCGGTCGATCCCTTCAGTTCCGGCGTCTGCGCGATCCGGCGGAGCAGGACCGCAGCGAGGTTGGCAGTGCGCTCCGCCTGGGCGCGCTGCTCGGCATCCTCGGCGATCTTCGCTTCGACCCCGCGGAGCTGGAAGACGGAGCGGCTCACATGCGCCAGGCTCGCAGCCACCGAGTTGAGGGCGACCTGCTGCGCGGTTCCCGCGGCCGAGTCCTTGACCGCGGAGGCGAGGCCCTCTTCCTGAGCCTTGGCGATGTCGCCGGCAACGCCCTGGAACTCGTCCACGAGGGCCTTGTGCGCCTGCTGCAGCTGGTTCTTCGAAAGCTGACGCTGCGTGAGCTGAGCGAGCCCGCCCTCGAAGGCACCCAGAGCCTTGTCCATCCGGCCCGCCGCATCCGAGACCGCGGGATCGGAGCTCTCGCCCATTCGTCCGACGGCTGCTCGCACGTCAGCCAGCGCCGCGCGGACCTGCGGGTCGTCCTTGGCCCTGCCGCTTGCCAGAGCTCGCTCGGCGGCTAGGGCCAGCCGGCTGCTATCTCCGCGAAGGGTCTGGGCGACAACGGCCCGGTCCGCCCCGCCCGAGAACGTGTCGAGGCTCCGCCAGCCCACAGCTGCGACCCCGACGGTCAGCAGCAGAACCAGAAAGAACCCGCCAAAAATGCGCAGCCTGACGCTCACAGTCGAACCCCCTTTTTCGAGGTAAGAAGCTCGGCTGAAGTAATTAATCAGGGCTGAAAAGGACGACGAACCTTAGAGTTTGCCTAAGGCCTGATTAATCCCGGCGTCCTTTGCTTGTAGTATCCGCTGATCGGGATCAAAGGATCCGGCGATGACAGATTTCTGGCTTGCAACTCAGCGTCGTAGTGCGTCGAGCACAGCGCGGTCGGCATATCCGTCGGGGAGAAGGCCTCGCGAGATCTGGAACCGCCGCACGGCGTCGCGAGTCTGCGCTCCGAACTTGCCGTCGGTGAGCCCCCCGTAGAACCCGAGATCCGCAAGCCGGCGATGCACCTCGCGCCGATCATCCCCGTCCAGGGCCGGTGTACTTGGCCATGCCTGCCTCAGGGGAGGGCTGCCCGCGATCCGATCCGACAGGAGTCCAATGGCAAGCGCGTAGGCGTCCGAGGTGTTGTAGGCCCTGATCGCTTCCCAGTTGTCCGTGAGGATGAAGGCCGGACCCTCGATGCCGGCCGGAAGGAACAGGCGTCCAAGGCCTGCGCGTGGAAGAGCGCGGCCATCCGCGCGACTCACGCCGAGCTTGGCCCAAGCGGCAAGATCGCGATCGTGGACGGCAAGGTCGAGGCCTTCCGGCAACCGGACCTCGACGCCCCAGGGCAGATCCGCCTTCCAGCCGGATCGCGCCATGAAGTGGCCGATGGAGGCGAGCACGTCCGGGACCGAGCGCCAGATGTCGCGCCGGCCGTCGCCGTCGCCGTCGACCGCGTGGGCCAGAAAGCTCGACGGCATGAATTGCGGCTGCCCCATCGCGCCGGCCCACGAGCCCTTGAGTTCGGCGCGCGCAAGATGGTCCTCCTCCAGGATCCGGAGCGCCGCGATCAACTCGCCTCGGAAGAAATCCTTCCGCGTGCCTACCGTAGCCAGCGTGGCAAGGGACCGGATGGTGTCGAAATCCCCGCTCGCGGCCCCGTAGCCGCTTTCAGAGGCCCAGATCGCGAGGATGACCTCCCCGGGCACGCCGTATGCCCCCTCCACGCGGGCGAGGGCGTCACGCCAGCGCTCCGCGAGCGCGCGGCCCTGGTTGATCCGCGCCGTCGACACCGCCCCGGTGACATAGGCCGAGATCGGCCGGCTGAACTCCCCCTGCTTCCGGGTCAGCGCCGCGACTCTCGGGTCCGGCTCGAGCCCACGAAAGGCTTCCTCGAAGCTTCCGCGGGATATTCCGGCCGCCTTCGCGTCGGGCCAGAGGTCCTGGACAAACTGCCGGAACGTGCCGCTCTCGCTGCGCGCGGGTCTTGCGGCCGGGGGCGGCGCAGGCTGGCCGGCGGCCTGCATTCCCGTGAGGGCCAGCGCTGCTGCCAGCGCGAGCCGGATTCCGGCATGCCGCCCCATCAGGCGGCCGGGGCGCGCTCTGCCAGGTGACGCTCCCAGGCGAGCGCCTGGCCCACGATCTCTTCCAGATCGTCGTGCTGCGGCACCCAGCCAAGCTCCTTCCGGATGCGGTCTGCCTTCGCGACGATCGCGGCCGGATCTCCGGCGCGGCGCGGCGACAGCTTCACGGGGAAGTCCACCCCCGAGACCCGCTTCATCACCTCGATCACCTCCAGCACCGAATAGCCGCGGCCATAGCCGCAATTCAGCGTCAGGCTGTCGCCCTCGCGGCGCAGATGGTCGAGCGCCGAGAGATGCGCATTGGCGAGGTCGGAGACCTGGATGTAGTCGCGAATGCAGGAGCCGTCGCGCGTCGGATAGTCGGTTCCGAAGACCTCCAGCGCCGGGCGCTGGCCGAGCGCGGTTTGGGCGGCGACCTTGATCAGGTGCGTCGCGGCAGGCGTCGATTGCCCGCTCCGGCCGGCCGGATCGGCCCCGGCGACGTTGAAGTAGCGAAGGGCGACATAGTTGATGTCGTGCGCCCGCCCGGCATCCTCCAGCATCCACTCGGTCATCAGCTTCGAGCGCCCATACGGCGACATCGGGTTCTTCGGCATGTCTTCCCCGACGGGCTCGCTCGATGTCTCGCCATAGACGGCCGCAGTCGACGAGAAGATGAAGTGGCCGACGCCGCAGCGAACCGCCGTCTCGATCAGGCTCCGCGACTTTGCGGTATTGTTCAGGTAGTAGCCGAGCGGGTCGGACACCGATTCCGGCACCACGATCTTGGCCGCGAAGTGGGTTATCGCTTCCACCCGGTGCTCTTCAATGGTGCGCGCGACGAGGTCCTGGTCGCCCACGTCCCCGACCACGAGCTTCGCCTGTGGCGGTACGGCCCATTCGAAGCCCGTGGAGAGGTTGTCGAGCACCACGACGTCCTCGCCGCGATCAACCAGCGCCAGGGCCATGTGGCTGCCGATGTAACCCGCCCCGCCCGTGACCAGCACCGCCATCGAACTCACCCTCTCCGCATCTGCCTTGGCCGTTAGCAGCCTTGCGCTTCACAACCCGTGAAGCCATTGAGTTAGCAAGACACGACCGCTGGTGGCTGCATCCGCGTCCACGAGCCGCATATGCCCAAGGATATCGATCTTCACATGAAGCGCATCCGCAAAGCAGTCTTGCCCGTAGCGGGCCTGGGGACGAGGTTCCTGCCGGCGACGAAATCCGTGCCGAAGGAGATGCTCACCGTCGTCGACCGGCCCGTGATCCAGCACGTCGTGGACGAGGCCTGGGAGGCCGGCATCGAGCACTTCGTGTTCGTGACGGGCCGTAACAAGGGCGTGATCGAGGATCACTTCGACATGGCCTACGAACTGGACGCGACCCTGAAGGAGCGCGGGAAGACCAAGGAGTTCGAGGCCCTCCAGCGCGACCTGCCGAAGGCCGGCCAGACCAGCTTCACGCGCCAGCAGGCCCCGCTCGGCCTCGGCCATGCGGTCTGGTGCGCCCGCGAGATCGTGGGCGACGAGCCTTTCGCCGTCATCCTCCCGGACATGCTGAGCCGTGGCTGCATGAGCCAGATGGTCGCCGCCTACGAGCGCCACGGCGGCAACCTCATGGCCGTGGAGGAGGTGCCCGAGGACCAGACGCATCAGTACGGGATCGTGGCCAAGGGCGAGGAGTTCGGCGACAGCTTCCGGATCACCGGGATGGTCGAGAAGCCCCCGAAGGGAACCGCTCCCTCCAATCTCATCATCTCCGGCCGCTACATCCTCCAGCCCGAGATCTTCGAGATTCTCTCCGCGCACGAGAAGGGCGCGGGTGGCGAGATCCAGCTCACCGATGCCATGAAGCGGCTGGCGGAGAAGCAGGACTTCTTCGGCCTGCGCTATCGCGGCCGGACCTACGACACGGGCAACAAGCTCGGGTTCCTGATGGCGAACGTGGCCTACGCGCTCGAGCGCGATGACCTCGCCGCGCCATTCCGGGCCGAGCTAGAGGCGCTCCTCAAGCTCTGAGGCCGCGATGGACCGGGACGCGCTCGACCGTATCGGCCTCCTCGCCGCGCAGGCCGGGATCGCGGGCGTCTCCGAGCCCGAGCTGCTGCGCAAGTTCTGCCGGCTCCTGAACGAGGCCGGCCTGCCGGTCGCGCGCGCCACCGTCGCGATCGACACGCTCCACCCGGTGCACGAGGGCCGCGTCTTCCGCTGGCGCCGGGACAGGAGCGACGAGACCGAGATGCGGGAATATGGCCGCATCGGCCAGGGCGGCGACGCCTATGAGAGCTGGCGACGCTCGCCCTTCTTCCACATGCTGCAGAACGGCCTTCCCGCCATGGATCGGGCGCTAGGGCCGGATTGCATCGACGATTTCCCGATCCTCAAGGAGTACTTCGACGAGGGTCTCACGGGGTGGCTCGCGCTCGTGGACCGTTTCAAGCCCGACCGCACCATCGGCGAGATGGACTGCATCTATTCGTCCTGGCTCACTGACCGGCCGGGCGGCTTCAGGCCGGAGGAGGTCGCAGCGCTGCGGCGGCTCGTCCCATCGCTGGGGCTGGCCATGAAGAGCGCCTCCCTCGCCCGTATCGCCGAGACGCTCGTCGAGACCTATCTGGGCCGCGATGCCGGCCGGCGCGTGCTGCAGGGCCGCATCGAACGGGGCGTCGCCGAGCGGATGGACGCCGTGCTCTGGTTCAGCGACCTGCGCGGCTTCACGGGCATCACGGATTCCGTGTCGCCGGGCGAGGTCATCCCGCTGCTCAACGACTATGCCGACGCCACCATCTCGGCCATCCACGAGGCCGGGGGCGATGTCCTGAAGCTCATCGGCGATGGTACGCTCGCCATCTTCACGGCCGCCCGGAACGAAGAGGCATGCAACTGCGCCCTCAAGGCGGAAGCGCTGATGCGGACGCGCGTGGTCGAGGTCAATGCCCGGCGCGCGGAGGCGGGCCTTGCCACGACGTCCCCCTACCTCAGCCTGCATATCGGCGAGGTCTATTACGGGAATATCGGCTCGCAGGAGCGGCTCGACTTCACGGTGATCGGCCCGGCCGTCAACGAGGTCAGCCGCATCGGGACGATGTGCCGGTCGGCGGAGCGCGATGTCCTGATGTCCTCCGCTTTCGTCGAGGCGGCGCGCCCCGAGGACCGCGAGAAGTTCGTGTCCGTCGGGCGCTATGCCCTGCGAGGCATTGGCCGGGCCCAGGAGCTGTTCACGCTCGAACCCGGTCAGAGGAATGCCGGAATCTGACGCCATCCTGAGACGTGGCCGGCGCTGACATGCTTGATCCTTCCGGCCGAGTGCGAGCGTGACGGCCTATATCCTCGAATCCTCCACTCTCTACCTTGAGCAGGTCGGCATCTGGTCGGCGGCGCTCGCGGTGGCGATCATCTTCGTGTTCGGGGCCCTCGTGGCGGTCCCGCGCCCGCTTCTCTCCATCATCTGCGGCCTCGCCTTCGGCTGGTGGGGCCTGCCGCTCGCGGTGGTCTCGGCCGGGTTTGGGGCCGCCCTGGTCTTCGTTGTCGGCCGGCACCTCCTTCGTCCCCGCGTCTGGTCCAGGCTGAAGCGCAGGCGGCTGGCCCAGGCCGCCGTGCGGGCCGTCGAACTGGAGGGGTTCCGGGCCGTCTTGCTGCTGCGGATGAGCCCGCTCCTGCCGTCGAGCGTGCAGAGCTACATGTTCTCGATCACGTCGCTGACCTTCACGCAGTACATCGCCGGCACCGTGCTCGGGACGCTGCCGGCGATCGCCCTCCAGGTCTGGACCGGGACCCTCGGGCGCGCAGTCCTCGCCGGCGAGGTGGCGCCCGGCGCGATGGTGCTGTGGAGCTTCGGAGTGGTCGCGCTCATCGTGGCGACCTTCCTGATCGGCGCCCGCATACGGCTGGTCCTTGCGGCCGACATGGCGGACGAAGGCGAAAGGCGCGCAGCGGCTTGACGCCCAGCGAGGATCAGGCGGGCGCCCGGGCACCCGCCAGTCTCGCGCCGGCCCGGCGATAGAGCATCGCGGCGATCGGCCAGGCAAGGCAGCAGATCGTGATGGCGGCCAGCACCGCCGAGACCGGCCGCTCGAAGAACGGCATCAGGCTTCCGTCGGACTTGATCAGCGACGTCACGAAGCTCTGCTCGAACATCGTGCCCATCACGATTCCGAGCACCATGGCGGCGACCGGGTACCCGTTCCGCTCCATGACATAGCCGATCATGCCGAAGACCGCGACGACGAGCACCCCGAAGAGGTTGTTGCCGATCGCGAAGCTGCCGACCGCGCAGCAGAGCAGGATCACCGGCATGATGGCCGAGCGCGGCGCCCGCAGGATGATGCTCGATCCGCGGATCATCATGATGCCGAGCGGGATCATGATGATGTTGGATATGACGAAGATGTAGTAGAGCGCGTACATGCTGGACGCGCGCTCGGTGAAGAGCGTCGGGCCCGGGTTGAGCCCCTTCATGAACAGGACGCCGATCGCGATCGCCGTAATCGTGTCGCCCGGGATCCCGAAGAGCAGCGACGGCACCCAGCCGCTGGCGAGGCTCGCATTGTTGCTCGCACCCGCCTCGATAAGCCCTTCCGGATGGCCGGTACCGAACTTCTCAGGGGTCTTCGAGAACCGCTTGGACATCGCGTAGGAGACCCAGGCCGCCATGTCGGCCCCGGCCCCGGGCAGCACGCCGATGATGATGCCGACGATGTTCCCGCGCACCTGCTGCTGCGGGTAGCGCTTGGTCAGCGCCCATTGACCTTTAAGGATGCTGCCGAAGCGTCGGCGGGGCAGGGGCGGCGGATCCGCCGTGATCAGGGCGCGCATCACCTCGGAGACGGCAAAGACGCCGACGAGCGCCGGGATCGGCTCGACGCCGCTGAGCAGGTCGGTGCTGCCGAAGGTGAAGCGAGGGAGGCCGGCAGGATTTTCCATGCCGATGCAGGAAATCAGCAGGCCGAGCAGCATGGCCGCGATCGCCTTCACAGGCGAGGATCGGGCGACGAGGGTCGCGCACATGAGGCCGAGGGCCGCAAGCCAGAAATATTCGAAGGTCGAGAAGCCGAGCGCGAATTCCGCCAGGATCGGCGCCGTGACGACCAGCGACGCTGTGCCGACGATCCCGCCGATGGCGCTGAACCAGAGGCAGATCCCGAGCGCCGTTTCCGCCTCGCCCTTGCGGGTCATCGCATAGGCTTCGTCCGTATAGGCGGCGGAAGCCGGCGTGCCCGGTATCCTGAGGAGGCATCCGGGGATGTCGCCGGAGAAGATGGCCATCGCGGAGGCCGTGATGATGGTCGCGATGGCCGCGATGGGGGAGAGATAGAAGGTGATCGGCACGAGGAGGGCCGTCGCCATCGTGGCCGAGAGCCCGGGAAGGGCGCCGACGACAAGGCCATAGATGGCCGAGAGCAGGATCGCGAGGAGCACGTCCGGCTGCATGACGAGCCGGGCCGCTTCGATGAACACGTCCATAGGGGCTACCAGGGCATCGGCACGAGCCCTGCCGCGAGCGGAACGCGCAGGAGCTTGTAGAAGGCGAGGTGGACGAAAGGTGGCGCGACGATCGCCAGCCCGACCGCAAGGCGCCAGTTTGCGCCGAGGAAGCGCGCCAGCACGAGCACCATGAGGCCGGCCGTCAGGATGAAGCCGAGCGTTTCGACGGCCAGCCAGTAGAAGATGAGAAGCGCCGGCGGGATGAGCGCCCGAAGGCCAAATAGTGGACCCCGTGCCCTGGCAGGCTCGGGCGGCGCCATGTCGGCGACCGCCGCCTCCGCCTCCTCCTCGAACCGATGGCCGATCCGAAGCGCGATGAGGACGCCGCAGATGACCAGCCCGATCCCTACGACCAGGGGAAACACATTCGGCCCGACCTGCTGGCCGGGAACCGGCGGGAGAAGCGAGCCCGCATAGGCGGCAACGACACCCAGGGCCGCGATGGAGAGGCCGCTGACGCGGTCGGAGAGCTGCATCGGCTCAGGCGTCCGATGGAATTCGCGCCGAGCCGGGCGGGCGCTGGCATGGGCGGCCGGGAGGCCTGCGTCGCGGGCAGCCCATGCCAGCCCAGCCACAGGGGAGCCCTGCTGCCCTCACGCCATTCCTCCAGAAGGTGGCCGCTTACGTGCGGCGCTTAACGCCATTTGGAGTTCATCGCCGGGAACGGGTCAAGCAGATCGCGACGCACAGGCCGCGATGGCGGCCAGGCAAGTGGCGCAGCCACGAGATAAGCCTCCGGCGTGTCGCACTAGGGCATCAGCCTTTCGGCGAAGAGGTCGGGCTCTGTGCGAAGGATTCGGCTGGCCGCCTGTGCTTGAACGCTTTTCGGGGCGGGCTGAGCCGGTCAGGGCGCGAAGCGCATGCCGACGAGGAAGACGTTAGCCGTGTAGCTGGAATTGGGGATGGAGCTCTCGAGCCGCTCCCAGTTGTAGCTCGCCCGGATGGCGACGGAGCGGTTGAGCTTCCACTCGGCACGGAGAAGTGCGCCGTATCCCCGCTCCTCGATCGGGACGCCCTGGTAGTCGTAATCCGAGACGGTCAGGCCGGCGGTGAGGATGAGGTTGCGCCGTAGCGCATGCGACACCTCCACCAGGCCGCGGAGGGTCTGTACCCCCCTGGCGTCGGCCACGGTGGTCTCGTCCACCGTCGCGGACGCCGTTGCCCTGATGGTCGTCAGCGGCGTCATGGCCCAGACGAGCGAGGCGTCGAGGAGCGGGCTCGTCAGGTTTCCGAGCCGCGGGTCGTCGTAGCGGCGATCGATGGCGCCCGCCGCGATCTCGCCCGTGATCAGGCGCGTGATCTCGAACGTCGTTCCCGCACGGCCGCCGATCCCGTCCGAGCTCCGCGCGAAGCCGGAATTATCGATCCGCTGGTCGTAGACCCGCGTGTCCGCCAGCACCTCGACGAACGGGATAAAGCCCGGCGTAACCTCGTAGCCGAGCCGTCCGCGGAGCCCGTATTGCGTGACGTTGCGGTCGCTCTGGTCGATCACGATCCCGCTTGGCGTCTGCGCATTCTCGTAATCGGTGCGATCGATCGTACCCTGGATCGACGCGACAAGGCGGTTGAACCGCTGCGTCACCCCGAGGGTGCCGCCCTCGCTGAAGATGAGCGGGCGCGTCCTCACGGGGGAAGCGAGGTCGGGGCTGTCCGGCCGCTGCGTGTCGATCAGGTAACGCCCTTCGACGTTGATCTGCGTATCGCGCAACAGATCGAGGCGCAGGCCGATCCGGCCGGCTCCCTCGGGCCGGCTGGCTTCAGGAACTGACGGATACTCGTTGTAGGCGCCCCGCAGGAAGCCGGACAGTTCGTGCCGGGACCAGTCGCTCTGCAAGCGCAACTCGCCTTCCGTGTGCGACACGAAGGAGCCCTTCCGGTCCTGGGTCCGGTTCGGGTTGGAGTCGTAGCCGATCGACTGCTCGATTGCGGGAAACAGTGTGAGGCCGCCCGTCCGGATGCCGAGCGAGGCATAAGGATCCTCCTCGGCGAGGCGCCGCCTCGGCAGCGGAGGAGGGGTCGTCCGCAGCGCCAGCTCGGGATCGGGCACGCCGTTGAGTTGCGGCTGCACGTCGGGTGCGAGCGAGGGCGGGTTCAGCGTCGACCGGAACGGTGTGCCCGGCAGCGCCTGGACGGGGTTGCGGGACCGGCGCGTGGTCGGGCGCGGAGGGCGGCTCGGCCGCCGGATCCCGATCGGCGGGACGGTTCCGATGGCGGGTTCGGCGTTCTGGACGGACAGGCCCGTGTTGCCGGTCGGAGCCATGCTGCCCGTGACGACCGGGTCGCCGGGGCCGGCCGTCCCGCGAAGCTGCGCGGCAGCCTTCCCCGTCAACGCGACGAGGAGCGCGGCAGCGGCAGTCGCCGTCAGAAGATGGGGTCGCGTCCGGTCCAGGGCGCACCTCGGCGCAAGATGAGGAGCCGTCGCGAAAACTGTGACGGTACTTAACGAGCGCTAAAGAGGTGCAGTTAAGGAAGCGTAATCAGGATGAACTAGGGCGGCTGAACCGCGCGAAGGTGAGCTCGCTTTCGCCTGCCGAACGGCGCTCCAACTCCGTAAAACCTGCCGGGAGCTGGAAGACGCCGGCGCGTTCCTCGACGATCGCCAGCGCGCCAGGCTCGAGCCAGCCGCCCTCGGCGGCCGAGGTGAGGGCAGGGCCGGCAAGGTTCCGCCCATAGGGCGGATCGCAGAACAGCAGCGAGAAGGAGCCGTTCTGGGCGGCGGGGCCGAGCCGGGTCGCGTCGCGTCGAAAGATGCGGGTCGACCCACCGAGGCCGAGCCGTTCGACATTCTCCCGGATCAAGCCACGCGCCGTTGCGTCGTCGTCGACGAGGAGCGCGAAGGCTGCGCCGCGGGAGACCGCCTCGATGCCGAGCGCGCCGGTGCCGGCGAACAGGTCGATGACCCGCGCCTCCCGCACCGCGTCGTCATAGGCGTGAGCGAGGACGTTGAAGAGCGCCTCCCGGAGGCGGTCCGATGTCGGGCGGATGGCGTCCGAACTCGGGCCGGCCAGCGGGCGCCCGCGCAGCCGGCCGCCGACGATCCTCACGAGACCGCCTCAGTGTCCACGACCTCGGGGCGGCCCGCCGGGCTTGCCGCCCGGGCGCCCCCCTGGCCTGGGTTTCCCGCCCCCCGGACCGCTTCGGCCCGGACCGCCGGCAGGACGTCCTCCTCCGGGACGGCCGAAGGGGCGAGCGCCGCTCCGCTCCTCGCGATCACGGCCGAATCCGCCGCCGGCCGGGCGCTTTGGCCTGGCAGGCCGGTCATCATCCGCGCGCGCCGCCCGGGGCGGACGGTCAGGGCGAGGGGGCCGCTCTGCCCGGTCTTCCCGCCGCGGCCGGCGCGGTTTCGCGTCGGGGTCGGACACAAGCCGCTCGACCAGGACACGCCGTCCCTCCGGAGCCGCGATCGCACCGACCCGCTGGCGTTCGCGGGCCGCTGAAGCTTGCCGCTCCGCCCTCGGGTCCTCCCGACGCGGGTGC
>NZ_JBMSEF010000038.1:0-21133 GCF_049446235.1 Enterovirga sp. CN4-39
TCGGCGAGCTTCTCCTTGGCGCGGCGCTCCTCGTGCTCCAGCTCGTGCCGGGCGCCGGACAGGCGCCGCAATGCCGCCGCCGCCGCGACCTCCGCCTGCCGCAGCGGCTGGATCTCGTGCGCCGCGACGGCCTGCCGCTTCGCGGCCTCGGCCTGGATGGCGGTCTGCTCGGCGACCGCGTTGGTGTCGGTGCGGGCTGCCGCCGCGGCGGCGAGCGTCTCGCGCTCCGCATTGCGCCAGGCGACTGCCTGCAGGCGCGCCTCGAGCTTGCGGATCTCGGCCGAGAGCGTCCGGTAGCGCTGGGCCTGCCGGCCCTGGCGGCGCAGGCCCTCGGCCTGGCTGTCGATCTCGCGCAGCACGTCCTCGACGCGGGCGAGGTTCTCGTCGGCATGCCTCAGCCGCAACTCGGCCTCGTGCCGGCGCGCATGGAGCCCCGCGATGCCGGCCGCGTCCTCCAGGATCCGGCGGCGGGCCTGCGGCTTGGCGTTGATCAGCTCGCTGATCTGCCCCTGCCGCACCAGGGACGGGGAGCGCGCGCCGCTCGCGGCATCCGCGAACAGGAGCTGGACGTCGCGCGCCCGCACCTCGCGGCCGTTGACGTGATAGCTCGACCCGTGCTCGCGCTGGATCTTGCGCGAGACTTCGAGGGCGTCGGTGTCGTTGAAGGCGGCCGGCGCGGCCCGATCGGCGTTGTCGATCGCGAGCAGCACCTCGGCGGTGTTTCGGGCGGCGCGCGTGCCGGAGCCGGCGAAGATGACATCGTCCATGCCCGCGGCCCGCATGTTCTTGTGCGAGCTCTCGCCCATGACCCAGCGGAGGGCCTCGACGAGGTTGGACTTGCCGCAGCCATTCGGACCGACGACGCCGGTCAGGCCCGGCTCGATATGGACCTCCGTGGGCTCCACGAAGGTCTTGAAGCCGACGATGCGCAGCCGCGTCAGCTTCATGGGCGGACGAAGCTCCGCCGTCCGGCCCGTGGCGGGCCGGAGCCGGGCAGATCAGGCGCCGAGAATCGGCTTGATGATCTTCTCGAGCTCGTCAATCGAGGCTGCGCCCCTGATGCGCTGGCCGTTCACGAAGAAGGTCGGGGTCGAATCCACCTTGAACTTCTCCGCCCCACGGTTCTTCACCGCATTGACGGCGTCATAGAGCTTCTGGTCTTTCAAGGTCGTCTCGAACTTTTCCTGTGAAAAGCCGGCCTGCCGCATCGCCTGGGCGAGCGCATCGAGCGGCTTGTTCACGAAAGCCCAGCTCTGCTGGGTGTCGAACAGCATGTCGGTGATCGGATAGTAGCGCGCGGAATTGTCGGCCCGGGCCAGCATGAAGCCGGCGGTGGCGAGCGGGTCGAGCGGGAACTCGCGCAGCGTGAAGCGCACCTGGCCGGTGTCGATGTAGCGCTTCTTCAACTCCGGATAGGTCGCCTTGTGGAACTGGGCGCAATGCGAGCAGGTCAAGGATGCGTATTCGATGATCGTGACCTTCGCGCCCTCCGGCCCCTGCCAGGCATCGCCGAGCGGGCCGGCGACCGCGAGGTCGGCCAATGCCGCGTCCTGGGCGAGGGCCGAATGTGACTGCAGCAGGGTCGCCGCGCCGAGGGCGGCACCGAGCGTGCCCAGCGCTTCGCGCCGTGACAGCATGTGAAGATCTCCAGTTTCCAGGTGGGGATATACTACGACGAATGTGGCACGGGCGGGCTTCCGGTGCCACCGCGGTCGCGACGCTCCGCCGCAATCACGGCCGAACCGAGCCGCTCCAATGCGCTGCGGAGCGCGTCGTCGGAAACGCCCGTGGCCGCCTCCGTCGCGACAGCGCGATCCGCCGGGCTCGGCTCGGGCAGCGGAACAGGCGCCGCCGGGCGGATGACCGGACCCTGTTTGAGCACGATGCGCCCGACGCAGCGCCAGCCATAGAAGGCGTTCACCCGTTCGATGATCACGGGCGCGAGATGCTGCAGCTCCAGCGCGAAGGCGCTCTCCGTCCGCACGATCAGCGTCGAGGGCTCGGCCGGCGCATCCGGGATCACGCGGCGCGGCCATTCGACCTTGATGGGCTGCGAATAGGCGGCGAGCCGCTCGCCGACGATCTCCGGCCAGGACACGATGATGTCCGATCCCGAGAAGCCCTGCTTGGCGACCGTCGGGCCGAGGCAGGCATCGAGAAACTCGGCAAGGGGGGCGGCGCGCTTCATCGATCGATCGTCCAGGCCCCTCAGCTAGGCGCTGTACCGGGAGGCTGCAACTCAGGCGCGGAGGCGCAGGGCCGCGGCGAGGTCGCGCCAGCCGGCGCCCCGCCGCCCTTTTGTGGAGAGCCGGCGCATCTCCGCCGGCGTCGGAAAGCCGCGATAGGGCAGGACGGGCAGCAGCCGCTCGGCCGCGCGTCCGGCCGCGATGTCCGCGAGCACGCGATCGAGTTCGGGCAGGGCGGCCTCGTGCAGGCGCGCCGCCGCCTCGAGCGCCGTCAGGCCAGCGACGTCGGGCATCTGCACCTGGGCGAGGAGCGCCCCCGCATCGATCGTCGGCGCGAGCCGGTGGATGGAAACGCCCAGCTCCACCGGGTCGTCGAGCAGCGCAAGGATCGTCGGGACGGGGCCGCGATGCTTCGGGAGGAGACCCGGATGCACGTTGATCCCACCCGCGGCCGCGCTGCCGATGGTCTCCGCGCGCAAGATCTGGTCGAAGTGAAAGGTGAGAATCAGGTCGGCGCCGCTCTGGACGAGGCGCTCGCGGAAGGCAGGCGCGTTGACGTCCCGCACGTCGACGACCGGCACGCCCAGTTCGCGGCAGAGCCGCGGGATGGGCGTGCGGTCGACATCGCCCGCCCGAGCGCGCGGCAGCACGGCTCCGGCGATCCGGGGCGCCGAGAAATTGAGGAACAGGTAGGGGATGATCCGTGGTCCCGAATGGCGCAGCCGCTTCGCCGTCTGCCCGATCGCGCCGCCGGCCTCCGGCCGGAACGGGTCGGAGAGGCCCACGAATGCCAGCCGGCCCGGGTCGGCGGCGATGAAGCGGCGCACCGCGCGCGAGGCCGCGACCCCCTCGAGCGTGAGAAGGGCAATACGCATCACCTGGCTGGCCCGGCGCCGCGCACGCGCATGACGCTCACTCGTTCGAAGCGGAAGATTGCGGAGCCTCCTGCACCGGAGGTGCCCGGGGCGGATACGGTCGTAGTGCCACCCGGCGCCGAGGCCAAGCCGCAGGCCGCCGACCTTCTCTGCTGGTATGACCGGCATCGCCGCGACCTTCCCTGGCGGGCCCGTCCCGGCGAGACCCCGGACCCGTATCGCGTGTGGCTGTCGGAAATCATGCTGCAGCAGACGACGGTCACGGCGGTCCGGCCGTATTTCGCGGCCTTCCTGCAGCGTTTTCCGACCGTCGAGGCGCTCGCGGCCGCTCCGAGCGAGGCGGTGATGAGCGCCTGGGCCGGTCTCGGCTACTACTCGCGCGCCCGGAACCTCCATGCCTGCGCGCAGGCCGTGGTCGGCCAGCATGGCGGGTCCTTTCCCGATACGGAGGAGGGACTGCGCAAGCTGCCCGGTATCGGCGCCTACACGGCAGGCGCCATCGCGGCGATCGCCTTCGATCGGCCCGCCGCGGCCGTGGACGGCAACGTCGAGCGGGTCGTGTCCCGGCTGTTCCGGGTCGACGAGCCGATGCCGGCCGCGAAGGCCTCGATCCGCGCCCTGACGCAGGATCTCGTGCCGGTGGACCGGCCGGGCGACTTCGCCCAGGCGCTCATGGATCTCGGCGCGACGATCTGCACGCCGAAGCGTCCCGCCTGCGCGCTCTGCCCCTGGATGCGGCCTTGCCGGGCCCGGCAGGCCGGCCTGCAGGAGAGCTATCCCGTGAAGGCGCCGAAGCGCGAAGGCGTGCTGCGCCGTGGCGCCGCCTTCGTGGCAGTGCGGCCGGACGGGGCCATCCTGCTGCGGACCCGGCCGCCGAAGGGGCTGCTGGGCGGCATGGCGGAGGTGCCGACCAGCGAATGGCGCAGCGACTACGATCCCGCCAAGGCGATCCTCGACGCCCCGTTCGAGGCACGGTGGCGGCGCGCCGCGGGCGTCGTCCGCCACGTCTTCACGCACTTTCCGCTGGAGCTATCGGTTTTCGTCGGGCGTGCGGCTGCGGCCGCTGCGGCTCCCGAGGGCATGCGATGGGCGGGGCGCGACGAACTCGCCGCGGAACCGCTGCCCAACGTCATGAAGAAGGTGCTGGCCTTGGCCTTTGGCGGGGAACAGGCGGTCAAGCCGAAGCCTGTCAGTCGAGCAGTCAAGCGCCGAGGCTAGCGCGTGAACCCGAGCACGATCAGCCAAATATAGAGGGCAGCCCCGAGCGTGTAGCTGGCAAGATCGCTCGCGCTCGGGGAGATTTTACGCTTCTTCGACACGGGCATCCCAGGTTTGCCTGAAGAGACGGCGCGCTCCCGGATGGGAACGCGACCCTCTCCTTCAACCCGAGTGTTTCAGCCCGATGTCGCAATCTGATGGCGCTCAGCGGGCGGCAGCGCGGCGGCGGCTCGCGGCGCGCGGGGCGGGTTCTTCCTCGCGCTTGCGGCCGAGGCCAGCCGCCTTCGCGAGTTCCGAGCGCTGCTTGGCGTAATTCGGGGCAACCATCGGGTAGTCGCCGGCAAGGCCCCACTTGCGACGATACTGCTCGGGGGTAAGACCACGGCCAGCCAGATGACGCTTCAGCGACTTGTAGCGACGTCCATCCTCGAGGCTGATCAGGTAATCGGGCGTGATCGACTTCTTGACCGGCACCGGGGGAACAGGACGTTCGGCCTGCGCCGCCGGGGCCTGTCCGCTAAGTGCAGCAAGGCTTTGATGCACCGATGCGACCAGCGCGGGAAGTTCGCCTTGGGGGACTACGTTGTTGCCGACATAGGCCGCTACCAGTTCGGCCGTCAGCGATATGAGATCGCTGGCGGATGTCGGAGTGTCTGTGGTCATTCTAAAAAGCCTCACGGGAAATGCTTGGCGCGGACACGAAACAACGCGCACCGCCGCCCCTCCTGCAATCATGCAATGGTCAAGCTTGCAACGAAAATCCTTGCACGCTCATCCCAAACGAGCCCGCATTTCCGTTCTTAGTGCATCGAGGACGAGACGATTTCCCGCACGCTCGACGTGCCAGAAGGTCCAGCCGTTGCAGGCAGGCAGTCCCTGAACGAGCGCGCCGATCTTATGGATCGACCCGGCAGCGGGGCCGGCCTTGAGCGTGCCGTCGGCCCGGACCAGCGCCGATCTGCGGCCGGCCGCGCAGGTGACGGTCTCGCCGGGCTGCACGAGGCCTGACTCGATCAGCGACAGGAACGGGATGCGGGGTTCGGCCCGCTTCGCCGGGAGCGCTGCGGTCGCGGCCTCGTCCAGGGGACGCACGAGCGCGATCCGGCGGCGCGCCGCCTCGGCGTAGGTCTCCTCGCGCTCGATGCCGACGAAGCGGCGGCCGAGCCGGCGCGCCACGGCGCCCGTGGTGCCGGTCCCGAAGAACGGGTCGAGCACGACGTCGCCCGGGTTCGAGGCCGCCATCAGGATCCGGGCGAGCAGCGCTTCCGGCTTCTGCGTCGGGTGGGTCTTGCGGCCGGATGCGTCCTTCAGGCGCTCCTCGCCCGTGCAGAGCGGAAACAGCCAGTCCGACCGCATCTGTAGGTCGTCGTTGCCGGCCTTCAGGGCCTCGTAGTGGAAAGTATAGGACTTCGACCGCGCGTCCTTCGCGGCCCAGATCAGGGTCTCGTGCGCATTGGTGAACCGGCGGCCGCGGAAATTCGGCATCGGGTTCGCCTTGCGCCAGACGACGTCGTTCAGGATCCAGTAGCCGAGGTCCTGCAGCGTCGCACCGACACGGAAGATGTTGTGGTACGAGCCGATGACCCAAAGGGTCCCGTTCGGCTTCAGGATCCGGCGGCATTCGCCAAGCCACGCCCGCGTGAACGCGTCGTACTCGGCGAAGCTGGCGAACTTGTCCCAATGATCGTCGACAGCATCGACGAGCGACTGGTCCGGCCTGGTCAGCGCGGATTCGAGCTGCAGGTTGTATGGCGGATCCGCAAAGACGAGATCCACGCTTTCCGACGGGATCTCCCGCAGGATCTGAAGACAATCTCCGACGAGAACATCGTCGAGCCGAGGGGCGACGCACCCCCTCCGGGGCGTCGGAGCGGCCTGCCCGGTACGCGAGACCTGTTTCCGGGAGGCGGCGCCGACGGCCCCGGTACGCTGGGTACCCATGGCCAACACCGATTACGCAACTGACGCTGCGTTTATGGCCGGGCAGGGTAAAGGCGAGGTTTCCCGCGGAAGAAAACTGCGTCTCGTTTTGGGGCTGCAATTTTTGCCTACCCCGTTGATTCGACTTCGCTTTTCTTGAGCTGTCAAAGGCCCTGAAGGAGATCCCCGGCGGCCCGGACGGGTGCGAAGCTGTGCCGGTGGTAGGGGCAGGGGCCGTTTCCGGACAGCGCGGAGAGGTGCGGCGCGGTCGAGTAGCCGACATTCGAGCCGAAGCCGTAGGCGGGATAAACCTCGCCGAGCCGGCGCATCATGCGGTCGCGCACGACCTTGGCCACGATGGAGGCGGCCGCGATCGAGGGGACATGCGCGTCCCCCTTGATGATGGTCTCGACCGGGCAGGGGAGCCGGGGCGGATCGTTCCCGTCCACCAGGGCCACGTCCGGAAGGCAGGGCAGCGCCTCGAGCGCCCGGCACATGGCGAGCAGCGTCGCCTGCCGGATGTTGATGCGGTCGATCTCGGCGGCGGAGAGCGATCCGATCCCCACCTCCGCGGTCGCCAGGATCTCGAGGAAGAGCTCCTCGCGGCGGTCCCGGTCGAGCGCCTTGGAATCGGCGAGGCCCGCCGGTACCTTCTTCAGGTCGAGCACCACGGCGGCGGCGACCACCGGCCCGGCGAGCGGGCCGCGCCCGACCTCGTCCACGCCCGCGATGGAGCCGTGGCCGCAGCGCTTGAGCTTGCGTTCGCGCGTGAGTTTGAGCGGGGCGGGGGGCATGGGCGCGGCGATTCGATTCCGCGCCCAGAGGAACCGCGTTCGCCACCCCTGTCACGCCCGCCCGCGCAATATTCCCCAGTTCCGGCTCGCGTCAGAACAGCGCGAGCTGCGCCGTCTCCTTTGCGGGTTTCCGGAACAGGTCCGTGCGCAACTCGCGGCGGACGCGGTTGAAGCCCAGGCGCTCGGCCGCCTTCTCGAACCTGCGGCCGATCATCCAGGCATAGGGCCCGACGCCGGTCTGCCGCTGGCCCCACTTGGAATCGTAGAGCTTTCCGTCCCGCGTGCCTTCGACCAGCGACAGGACGTGCTTCATGCGGTCCGGATAGTTCTCGGCGAGCCAGTCGCGCACGAGGCCCTTCAGCTCGTGCGGCAGCCGCAGGAGCACGTAGCCGGCCTGGCGCGCGCCGGCCGCGTAGCAGGCCTGGAGGATGTTCTCGATCTCGTGGTCGTTCAGGGCCGGGATGACGGGCGCGACGAGGACGCTCACCGGAATGCCGGCCTCGGCCAGCATCCTGATGGCGGCGAGCCGCTTTTGCGGCGTTGCCGCGCGCGGCTCCATGCGGCGGGCGAGCTTCGGATCGAGCGTCGTCACCGAGATGGCGACCTTGGCGAGCCCGCGCGCCGCCATGGGGGCGAGAATGTCGATGTCCCGCGTGACGAGGGCCGACTTGGTCACGATGCCGACCGGGTGGTTCGTCTCGGCCAGCACTTCCAGCACCGAGCGCGTGATCCGGTACTGCTTCTCGATCGGCTGGTACGGGTCGGTATTGGTGCCGAGCGCCATCGTGTCGACCTTGTAGCCCGGCGCCGCGAGCTCGCGCCGCAGAAGCTCGGCAGCGTTCGGCTTGGCGAAGAGCTTGGTCTCGAAATCCAGCCCGGGCGACAGGCCCTGATAGGCATGGCTCGGCCGCGCGAAGCAGTAGACGCAGCCATGCTCGCAACCCCGGTAGGGGTTGATCGAACGGTCGAAGGAAATGTCGGGCGAATCGTTCCGGGCGATGATCGTCCGGGGCTTCTCGAGCGTGACCTCCGTCCGGATCGGCGCAGGCTCCTCGGCGAGGTCCCAGCCGTCGAAGGCCGCCTCGCGCTGGATCGGCTCGAAGCGGCCGTCC
This sequence comes from Enterovirga sp. CN4-39, assembly GCF_049446235.1. NCBI lineage: Bacteria > Pseudomonadati > Pseudomonadota > Alphaproteobacteria > Hyphomicrobiales > Methylobacteriaceae > Enterovirga > Enterovirga sp. CN4-39. The sequence goes on from NZ_JBMSEF010000038.1 coordinate 8,106, forward strand.
GGATTGCCGTTGACGCCCCGCCCGCGCCGGCGCTCGGTGTCCACCGTCGCGTAGGTCCGCAATTCCGGCCGACGGCGCTCGACATCAGCGGGCGGCGGCACGACCGGCCCCGAGCGCTTCGCATCCTGCTGAGTTCTTCTGAGACGAACCGTGGCCATCTCTGCCTCGCCAGTTCCCCGACAGACCCAGAGATAAGAACAAAAAGAGAACATGACAAGGGCCGGCATTGCGGCCCCTCGATTCAGGCTCCCGGAGCGACGGCGGGCAGGTATCCGGCCCGGAGGGCGGCGACGGAGGGGGCGGGCGTCAGAACCTGCACCTCGGCGGCGGGGTCGGCCTCGATCCCGTCCTCGTAATGCGGCCCGCGGCAGGGATGGAGCGCGCCTCGCCACAGCAGTGCGGGCCCGGATCCCGCATCCTCCACGAAGACGCCGTCGGGAAGATCCGCCAGCCTTGCCCGGAACCGCCGCTGGCCGCGGGCGAGCGGATCGATGCGGGCCGCGTGCAGTCGGCGGTCCATCTCGCCGGCGGAGGGCAGGGGGCCGCCGTGAGCGTCCGCCCAGGCGCGCCGGTAGGCGTTGAAGGCGTCCCGGCGGCACTCGGCGCAGGGCCGGTGCCCGGCCGCCAGAGCGACCGCCTCGTCCAGGAAGAAGAGCTCCGTGTAGCGCCGCGGCGCCATCAAGGGGCGGCGCCGGCCCTTGAATTCCAGCCTGCAGATGATCCAGTGCTGGTGCCGCCAGCGCGCCCGCCCGAGCCGCCCCTCCTCGTCGTGCAGGATGCCGCGATTGCCCATCCAGGCGCCACGGAACGGCAGGGCGACAATCTCGCCCGTCGGCAGAACGCGGTTCTGCCGGGTCATCGGCACTCGGCCCCGGTCAAGGCCGAACGGTCCCGAACCCCAAGGCCTGAGCGGCGGCGATGAGGCGTGCGTCGTAGCTCGCAAGGGTCAGCGGGGCGCCGCGCTCCCGGAGAAAGCTCATCGCCGCAAGATGCAGGCCGTCGAGCGTCCGCACGGGCACAGGGAAGGGCTGCAGCGCGCGTGCGACTGCGTGCTCCGTCAACTCGAGCAACTCGACGCGGTCAAGGATGTCCTCCGCCCTTCGCAGACGATACGGGCCGGCCCGGCGAGCGAATAATCTGTTCAGCACCTCGAGCTGCAGAAGGCGGCTCGACGCGAATGGCTGTTGCCAGAAGTCTCTCGGCGGACGCCGTGCTTCGGTCAGGATGTCTGCCAGAGCGACCGAGCTATCCAGGTAGATCAACGATCCTCCCGGTCACGGGCGAGGTCGGCCATCAGCTGCTCGAACGGAATATCCGGATCATCGGCGGGCGGAGGTCCGCGGTCCGGCAGCGGCTCGCGCCAATCCCGCTTCGCCGGCGTCAGCCAGCCTTCCCGGCGACCCTGCTCGCGAATTGCCTCCACGGACGGGTCCGAAGCGAGGCGACGAGGAGGCCCAAGTTCCGCGACGACGCGGTCGTGGTCGGTCACGAGCACTGTCTCGCCCGCCTCTGCGGCGCGGACATACTCGCTGAGCCTGCCCTCGAGGACCTTGATGCCGACGGTCCGCATGCCGGAAAGGTAGCTACCGGCCTGTTGCCGGTCAACGAAGACGGGATCTGGTTCCGACTAGCTCTTCTTCCGCCGCAGATGCTCGTCGAGACGTGGCATGATCTCGACGAAGTTGCAGGGCAGGTGCCGGTAGTCGAGCTGCGAGGCGAGGATGCCGTCCCAGGCGTCCCGGCAGGCGCCGGGCGAGCCGGGCAGGCAGAAGATGTAGGTCGCCCCCGCGACGCCTGCGGTCGCCCGCGACTGGACGGTCGAGACGCCGATCTTCCCGAACGAGATCTGGTGGAAGATCGTCGAGAAGCCGTCCATGCGCTTCTCGAAGAGCGGCTCCAGCGCCTCCGGGGTGACGTCGCGGCCCGTGAAGCCGGTCCCCCCGGTCGTGATCACCACGTCCACGTCCGGGTCGGCGATCCAGGCCCGGACCTTCGCCCTGATCTCCTCCACGTCGTCCGGCACGATGGCCCGGTCGGCGAGGCGATGGCCGGCCTCGGTCAGCCGCCCGACGAGCGTGTCGCCCGAGCGATCCTCGGCGAGGCTGCGCGTGTCGGAGACGGTCAGCACCGCGATCCCGAGCGGGATGAACTCGCGCGGCGGCTTCGGCTGGCTCACAGGCGGCTCGCCCGGAAGGTGTCGCAGCTCTGCACTTGGCCGCTCTTGAAGCCGGTGAGCAGCCAGCGGACGCGCTGCGCCGAGGAGCCGTGCGTGAAGGAATCCGGGACGACGCGGCCCTGGCCGCGCTTCTGCAACTGGTCGTCGCCGATCGCCTCGGCGGCCGCGACCGCCTCCTGCATGTCGCTCTCGTCGATCGCGTTCCAGCGCTGGTTGGAATGCTTGGCCCAGACGCCGGCGAGGCAATCGGCCATCAGCTCGACCCGGACCGAGAGCTGGTTCGCCTCGCGCTCCCCGACCTCGCGCTGGCGCGCCTGCACCTTGGGCAGGATGCCGAGCACGTTCTGCACGTGATGCCCGACCTCGTGCGCGATCACGTAGGCATAGGCGAAGTCGCCGCCTGCCTTGAACCGCCGCTGCATCTCCTGGAAGAAGCTCGTGTCGAGATACACCGACTTGTCGAGCGGGCAGTAGAAGGGGCCCATGGCCGATTGTGCCATGCCGCAGCCGGAGCGCGTGCCGCCTGCGTAGAGCACCATCCTGGTCGGCGGATAGGAGCGGTTCACCTGCGCGCGGAGGACATCCTTCCAGACATCTTCGGTATTGCCGAGGATCGCGGCCGCGAAGCGCCCGACCTCGTCGCTTGGCGCGCCCGTCCGGCTCGGCGCCGGGGGCGCCTGCCGCTCGTAGCCGGACTGGCCGCCGCCCCGCGTCATCATCTCGGCGCCGCCGATCAGGATGCGCGGGTCGATCCCGAGCGCCCAGCCGACGAGGCCGAGCACGATCACGGTGCCGATGCCGAGACCGCCGCCGCCGCGGCCGATCGGGATGCCGAAGCCCCCGCCGCCGCCACCCTGGCCGCGGCGATCCTCGACATAGTCGGAGGTGCGGAAATCTTCCCAGCGCATGCCTGACCCGGCTCCCTGTGGCCTTCCTAATCGGCAGCCGCCACGCTTGTTCCTGCCGGACGCCCTCAGACGCCTTCGATGATCCGGATGTCGCGCTCCGCCCCGCCCGCCAAAGCCTTCATGGCCTCCTGGTAGGCCGGGCTGTCATGGGCCGCCTTCGCCTGCTCGACGCTATCGAACTCGATCAGGACGGTGCGCTGCTCGAGGCCGACCTCATAGACCTGGGAGGGCAGCCCCCGCGCCAGGATCCGCCCGCCCGCCGCGGCGATCGCCGGTCCGCTGAGCTTCGCATAGGCGGCAAGCGCGTCGGGGTTGCTGACCGAACGGTAGGTGGCGACCCAGTATGCCTTTGCCATCGCGTGCTCTCCTCCAGATGCGGCAGCCTTACTCCGAGACCTGCGCCTCGTCCAAGGCTCGTCGGAGCAGGCGCAGATCGCGCCAGGCTAGGCGTTTGTCGATCGGCTGGCGCAGCAGGTAGGCCGGGTGCAGCATCGGCAGCGCCCGCACCGGATGCTGGAGCCCGGAATACGCGACCCAGCGGCCGCGGACCCGTTTGATGCCCTCCTTCAGCCCGAGCAGCGTCTGCGTGGCCGGGGCCCCGAGCGTCACCAGGATGCGCGGCGCGCAGAGCTCGATCTGCCGGAGCGTGAAGGGCAGGCAGATCGCGACCTCCTGCGGCGTCGGCGTCCGGTTTCCCGGCGGCCGCCAGGGCACGACATTGGCGATATAGACATGGCTGCGGTCGAGCCCGACCGACGCGAGCATGCGGTCGAGCAGCTGTCCCGCCCGGCCGACGAAGGGCTTTCCGGCCCGGTCCTCCTCCGCGCCCGGTGCCTCCCCGACCAGCATGATCTCGGCCTGCGGGTTGCCGTCGGCAAAGACGAGCTGCTTGGCGGTCCGCTTCAGGGCGCAGCCCTCGAAAGCCGCCACCATGGCTTCGAGCTCGGCCAAGGTGCCCGCTTCGCGCGCCCGCATCCTGGCGTTTTCGGCGACTTCGTCCGGAGGCGCCGTCGCGGCGAGGGGAAGCGCCCGGGCCACCCCGTCTTCGGCAGGCCGCGCCACGGCAGGAGCCGCGATCTGGGGCGGGGCTGCCGGCGGCGCCGGCCGCGCATCCTCGGCGAACCGGTCGTGCGGCGCCTCGTCGAGCGCCATGTCGATCCCGGCTGCGACATAGAAGTCGAACAGGGCGACGAGTTGCGCGTGGTCGGGCCGGGCCTCCATCATCCGCCCATCCTACCGGGCCGCGCCGGGCCGACCAAGGCTCCTGTCTCGGCCGGGACGGTGGTGAAGCGTGAGCCACCTGTCCGCTCACCCCGGCGAAGGCCGGGGTCTAGCGGCGCCACCCGTCTTTGCGAGCGCAGCGAAGCAATCCAGCGCTTCTGCCGCCTCCCCGCTCACCCCGGCGCAGGCCGGGGTCCAGTCACTGGGCACCGGCTTTCGCCGGTGTGAGCGGAATCCCGAGTTGACAATCCTAGCATTTATTCCTATAACCTCCGCACTCCCCTCCGGCGAGGGAGCCGCGTGCGCACCGGTCACGTCTGGCGGAGGGGAGGACGGGTCCCGGGGTCTCGGTTCGGTAGCCGGGGCGTCCGGGCGGCTGACCGGGCGCGTGCCTATGGGGCCGAAAAGACCGTCGCGGGACGCCGGGAGGGACCTGGCAAATCCGCAAATTCCTATCATTGAAGGCCGGAGAACCGGCGTCCCGCTCCCCTCGATGAGGAACGAGACCGCTCTTCGACAGTGCCGATGGACCAGACCCCGGGCCGGGGAAGGACGGCGCGTGCCCGCCACCCGCCCATCCCGGCGAAGGCCGGGATCCAGTCCCGTGGGCACCGGCTTGCGCCGGTGTGAGCGCCGAGAACCGCAAGGGGAGGAGGATGCGCGCCCGAATGGCGCGCCTCCCTCCGAGCCGCAAAGCCTCGTCGAACTTGTCACCGCGGCCCAGGTTGCCCCATAGCAGTCTCGAACGGTTGTAAGGCGCGGCGGAATTCGGCGCACGAGGAGAGTCATGGACCTGCCCGAACGGGAATCGATGGAATTCGACGTCGTTATCGCGGGCGGCGGGCCGGCAGGCCTCGCGACTGCGATCCGGCTCAAGCAACTCGCCGCAGAGGCGGGCACCGATATTTCCGTCGTCCTCGTCGAGAAGGGCTCCGAGATCGGCGCGCATATCCTGTCCGGCGCGGTGATCGACCCGATCGGGCTCGACCGGCTGCTCCCCGAGTGGCGCCAAGCGCCCGACCGCCCGCTCACCACGGAAGTCACGAAGGACGAGTTCCTCTTCCTCGGCCCGGCCGGGGGCGTGAAGATCCCCACGATCGGCCTGCCGCGGCTGATGGACAACCACGGCAACTTCATCGGCTCGCTCGGGAACGTTGCGCGCTGGCTCGGCCAGCAGGCCGAGGCGCTCGGCGTCGAGATCTATCCGGGCTTCGCGGCCGCGGAGGTCCTGGTCGAGGACGGCAAGGTCGTCGGCATCGCGACCGGCGACATGGGCGTCGGGCGGGACGGGCAGCCCAAGGCGGACTTCACCCGCGGGATGGAGTTGCGCGGCAAGTACACCATCCTGGCCGAGGGCGCGCGCGGCAGCCTCACCAAGGGCATCATCCAGCGCTTCGCGCTCAACAAGAATTCCGACCACCAGAAATACGGGATCGGCGTGAAGGAGCTCTGGCAGGTCCGGCCGGAGAAGTTCCAGAAGGGCCTCGTCCAGCATTCCATGGGCTGGCCGCTGCCGAACAAGGCGGGCGGCGGCTCCTGGCTGTACCACTTCGACGACAACCTCGTGTCGGTCGGCTTCGTGGTGCATCTGAACTACGAGAACCCGACGCTGTCGCCTTTCGAGGAGTTCCAGCGGCTCAAGACCCATCCGATGATCCGCGACACCTTCGAGGGCGGCAAGCGGATCGGCTATGGCGCGCGCGCCATCATGGAAGGCGGCTGGCAATCGGTGCCGAAGCTCGTCTTCCCAGGCGGATGCCTCGTCGGCGATTCGGCCGGCTTCGTGAACGTTCCCAGGATCAAGGGATCACACAACGCGATCCTGTCCGGCATGCTCTGCGCCGAGCACGTGGCGAGCGCGATCTCGGAAGGCCGCCAGCACGACGAGCTCATGGGGTACGAGAACGCCTGGCGCGGCTCCGATATCGGCCACGACCTGTTCCGCGTCCGGAACGTGAAGCCGCTCTGGTCGCGCTACGGCACGATCGTCGGCATCGGGCTCGGCGGGATCGACATGTGGGCGAACCAGCTCCTCGGCACCTCGCTGTTCGGGACGCTCTCCCACGGCAAGCCCGATTACGAGACGCTGAAGCCGGTCAGCGAGGTCAAGCGCATCACCTATCCGAAGCCGGACGGGGTGCTCACCTTCGACCGCCTCTCCTCCGTCTACCTGTCCAACACCAATCACGAGGAGGATCAGCCGGTCCATCTCCAGGTCAAGGACATGGAACTGCAGCGCCGCTCGGAGCACGACGTCTTCGACGGGCCGTCCGCCCGCTACTGCCCGGCCGGCGTCTACGAATGGGTGGAAGAGGGGAATGCCCCGCCGCGCTACGTGATCAACGCGCAGAACTGCGTGCACTGCAAGACCTGCGACATCAAGGACCCGAACCAGAACATCAATTGGGTCACGCCCGAGGGCGGCGGCGGGCCGAACTATACGGATATGTGACGGAAGGGGCGCTGCTTGAGGCCGGGCCGATGGTCCGGCATCATCGCAGCCATGCAAACGTCCGTGCTCGAGATCGAGCGGCATTTGGCGGAACTCCTCGACCGTACGGCCGAGGAGTTCGGGGCGACCGCGCTCTGGAACATCCCGTCGGATCTTCCGACGCGTGAGAGGGCGAAGGTTTTCTACGCCGGCATCGCCAAGCACGGGGGCCGCAAGGGCATGCGCCGCGCCGTGGAGATCCGACGCGCCCTGGAGGCGCTGGGCGAGACGCCGTGGCACTGACCGAGGCCCAGAAGGCAGTCCTCAAGGCGCTTGCTCCGAACCGGTCGCCCGCGAGCGTCTTCGCGGGAGGCGCAACGCTCAATCGGGCGGGGCCGCGCCGATCCCGCGATCTCGACATCGAGCATCCAAGTCCCGAGGCCCTGGCCGATGCTCTAGCCCGGGACGAGGTGGCCCTGCGCAGGGCGGGTTTCGAGGTCACGCCGAATTCCGATCTGAGGCCCGGCGGCGGTTTCGCCGAAGTCCTCGTCAAATCATCTCTCGGCGAAACGCTCGTGGACTGGACCTTCGATAGCCCGGTTCGGTTCTTCCCGGCGCAGCAGGATCCGATATTCGGCTGGCGCCTTCACGACTTCGACCTCGCCGTCAACAAGATCCTGGCTCTCGCCGGCAGACGGGAGCCGCGCGACTATGTCGACCTGGTGGCGATCCATCGCTCGGGCTGCTCCATCGCTAGCCTTGCCTGGGCGGCTTGCGGCAAGGACGCGGGCCTGACCCCCGGGCTGATACTCGACGAGATCACGCGCAACTCCTCCTTCACGGCCGAGCAGATCAAGGCATCGGTCGACGTGGAGGGCGACCTGGACCTTCCAGGCCTCAAGCGCGACTTCCTGGATGGCGTGGCGGCGGCCCGCGATCTGTTCTCGACCCTCCCGCTGGAGCAGGCGGGCCATGTCTATCTCGATGCCGGAGGGCGAGCCTGCCTACCCGATCCGGCGGGCCTCGCTGCGGGTAGGCTCACTTTGCGAGAGGCCAAGCCAGGCGGCGGGTGACGCATCAGGAACCGGACCGCCCCGCCGGGCTTCTTTCGGACGGGCACACCGAGGAGGCGACGATGGGTCTGTTCAGTTTCATCAAGGACGCGGGCCACAAGCTTTTCGGCGGCAGCGCTCAGGCGGCCACGGCAGACGACCTCAAGAAGGAGGTCCAGGGCCATGGCTTCGATGCAACGAAGCTGAACATCGATGTTCAGGGCGACAAGGTGAAGGTCTCCGGCCAGGCCATGAACCAGGAAGAGGCGGAGAAGATCATTCTCTCGCTGGGCAACACGATCGGCGTCAGCGAGGTCGATACCAGCGGCCTGCAGGTGCAGCAGCCGTCCGTCGAGGCGAAGTTCTACACGGTGAAGAAGGGCGACACGCTCTGGAAGATCGCCGAGGAGCATTACGGCAAGGGCAACGGCGCCAAGTATGTCGAGATCGTCAAGGCCAACACGCCCCCGGTGAAGAACCCCGACCTCATCCAGCCGGGCTGGGTCTTGCGAATCCCGCCGCTCGCGGCGTAACCCGGGCCGCACGGCGCGGCGTCGGCGTCCGCCGACGCGGCGTCGTTGCGCCTTGCCGCCTCTCGGCGAACCCGCCATGGTGACCCGGCGCAACGCAGCGGCGACGGCGCTTGGTTCGTCGCCGGCGAAGAAGCGGAGCCGAGATGGTGGCCTGGTTGAGGAAGCCTTCCCTTGCGGGAGCGGTCGGCGTGGTGCTGGTCGCGACCCTGGGCGCAGGCATGTCGCCCGCCTGGGCGAAGCGCAGCTCCGCTCCGGCGCGGGTTGAGTCGAAGCTCGGCTTCGGTCCGGCCTCCAGCCTCGAGGGAAATTACCTCTCGGCCTATATCGCCGGCACCGCCCGGGACACTGCCGCGGCGGCGATGTTCTATCGCGAGGCCCTCAAGGAGGACCCGCGCAATCCGGAGCTTCTGGAGCGGGCCTTCGTGGCGCTGCTCGCCGATGGCGACCTCGCCGGCGCTACGAATGCCGCGGAGCGCATCGTCAAGCGCGACCCGCAGAACGGCCTCGCCCAGCTTTCGCTCGCGGTGCGGGCGATCCGCGCCAAGCAATATGTGACGGCGCGCTCGCTGCTCGTCAGGAATGGCCGCGGGCGGGCCGCCGACCTCACGGCGACCCTGCTGACGGCCTGGGCCTTCGCCGGCTCGCGGGAGGGGCGGCGCGCCCTCGATACCGCGGACCAGCTCCGCGGCGAGCGCGGCTTTTCCGCTTTCCGCGACTACCATGCGGGGCTGATCGCGGCCCTCCTCGGAGACAATGCCGAGGCGGAGCGCCGGCTCAAGGCCGCCTACGAGAGCGAGAAGACGACCCTGCGGATCGTCGACGCCTATGGCCGCCTCCTGTCCAAGCGCGGGGACAGGGATGGTGCGCTCGCCGTCTACAGCGGGTTCGATGCGCTTTCGCCGCGGCACCCGATGGTGAAGGCCGCCATGGAGCAGCTCAGGGCCGGCAAGACGCTCCCGCCGCTCATCGCCAACGCCCAGGAAGGGGCGGCCGAGGTCCTGTACGGGCTCGGCTCGGCGGGCAGCCAGCAGGGCGATGAGCTCGCCTCGATCGTCTATCTCCGGCTCGCGCTCCAGCTGCAGCCCGACCACTCGCTCGCCATCCTGACGCTCGGGGAGGTCTACGAGCGGCTCAAGCGGACGGAGCAGGCGCTCGCCATCCTGAAGGGCATTCCCGAAACCTCTCCGCTGCGCGCCAGCGCGGATGTGCAGATCGGGATCAGCCTGGAGCAGCTCGGCCGCGGCGAGGAGGCCGTGCAGCATCTGGAGAAGCTCGGCAAGCAGCGCCCGGACGACAACGACGTCCTCGTCGCCCTCGGCAACGTCTACCGCTCGCGCAAGCAATATGCCCAGGCGGCGGAGATCTACGGCAAGGCGATCGAGCGCACGGCGGCCGACGATGCCGGGCTGTGGCCGCTCTACTATTATCGCGGCACCGCCTATGAGCGGGCGAAGGACTGGCCGAAGGCCGAGGCCGACCTGAAGAAGGCGCTGGAGCTCGTTCCGGACACCCAGCCGATGGGGAAGAGCCAGGTCCTCAACTATCTCGGCTATTCCTGGGTCGACCAGAACATCAACCTGGACGAGGCCTTCAAGATGCTGCGCCGCGCGGTGGAGCTGAACCCGCGCGACGGCATGATCATCGACAGCCTCGGCTGGGCCTATTACCGCTTCGGGCGCTGGGACGATGCGGTCCGCGAGCTGGAGAAGGCGGCGGAGCTTAAGGCCGGCGATCCGGTCATCAACGATCACCTGGGCGACGCCTACTGGCGCGTCGGGCGCAAGCTCGAGGCGAAGTTCCAGTGGCAGCACGCCAAGGATGCGCATCCGGAGCCCGAGGACCTGGCCAAGATCGAGGAGAAGCTGAAGAACGGCCTCCCCGAGGAGCCGAAGCCGGCCGAAGTCCAGACGAGCGTGCCGCCCGGCGAGGAGAAGAGCGGCGGCTGACCTCGGGTCGACCGCCCGCGAGGCACGCCGCATGTCGGGTAGGGAAGAGGGCGGGCGCGTCCTGTCGACGCGCGCTCCGGCCAAGGTCAATCTGACCCTGCACGTCCTTGGCCGGCGCCAGGACGGCTATCACGAGCTCGAGAGCCTCGTCGTCTTCGCAGGCATCGCCGACCGCCTCGAACTCCGGCCCGGTCCGGAGCTGTCCCTGCAGGTCGAAGGCCCGACTGCCGTCGCGGCAGGGCCCACGGGCGACAATCTCGTGCTCCGCGCCGCGCGGGCACTCGGCGAGCGCGTGCCGGGCCTGCGGGCCGGCGCCTTCCGCCTCACGAAGAACCTCCCGGCGGCAGCCGGGATCGGCGGCGGCTCCTCAGACGCCGCCGCAGCCCTGCGGCTCCTGGCGGAGCTCAACAACCTCTCCGTCCGTGACGGTGCCGTGTTCGAGGCGGCGCGGGCGACGGGCGCCGACATTCCGGTCTGCCTCGAGCCGCAGGCCCGGATGATGCGCGGGGTCGGAGAACGCATCGGCCCGCCGCTCGGCCTGCCGCCGCTCTTCGCCCTGCTCGTCAATCCGCGGGTCGCCGTCCCGACACCCGAGGTCTTTCGCAGGCTGGGAAAAGTGCCGGGCGAGCTCGGCCCCTCCGATCACCCGAAAGTCCCGGCAGGGCAGGGGACGGCCGCGCTCCGGTCGGCCGTGGCGGCGGGGCGGAACGACCTCGAGCCGCCGGCCCTTGCGGCCCAGCCGATCATCGGGGCGGCCCTGGCCCGCCTTCGGGCGCTCGATAGCTGCCGCCTCGCCCGGATGTCGGGATCGGGCGCGACCGTGTTCGGGCTGTTCGACGATTGCCGCGCGGCCGCCCGGGCCGCCCGGGTGCTCCGCGCCGCCGAGCCGGGCTGGTGGGTGAAGCCGACCGTCTTCCGCTGAGCCTCAGCTCACGCGGGCGATGCAGAAATCCACGGCCCGCAAGAGGGCCGTCTTCATCGGGCTCTTGGGGAAGAGGGCCAGCGCGTCGCGCGCCATCGCGCCGTAATGCCGCGCCCGCTCCACCGTGTCCTCGATCGCCCGGTGCCGGCGCATGATGCCGACGGCGCGCTCGAGGTCCTCCTCCTGGACATCGGCGCGCTCGATGGTCCGGCGCCAGAAGGCCCGCTCCTCGTCGTCCCCGCGGCGGAAGGAGAGCACGACCGGCAGCGTGACCTTCCCTTCCCGGAAATCGTCCCCGACATTCTTGCCCAGCGCCGAGGAGGTGCCGCCGTAATCGAGCGCGTCGTCGACGAGCTGGAAGGCGATGCCGAGATTCATGCCGTATGAGCGGCAGGCGGCCTGCTCGGCCTTCGAGCGCTCCGCGATGACGGCGCCGACCTCGCAGGCTGCGGCAAACAGCTCCGCCGTCTTGCCGCGGATGACGTTCAGGTACTCGTCCTCGTTCGTCTCGGTGTTCTTCGCGGCCGAAAGCTGCAGCACCTCGCCTTCCGCGATCACGGCGGCGGCCGAGGACAGGATGCCGAGCGCGGGCAGCGAGCCGACCTCGACCATCATCTTGAAGGCCTGCCCGAGCAGGTAGTCGCCGACGAGGACGCTGGCCTCGTTGCCCCATTTCATCCGGGCGGCGATCTTGCCGCGCCGCATGGTCGAGGCGTCCACCACGTCGTCGTGCAGGAGGGTCGCCGTGTGCATGAACTCCACGGCAGCCGCCAGGCTGACATGGCCGGCGCCGCGATAGCCGGCGAGCCCCGCGGTCGCGAGGGTCAGCATCGGCCGGAGGCGCTTGCCGCCCGAGGAGATCAGGTGATTGGCCACCTCCGGAATCATCGTCACCCGGGAGCCGGTGCGGGAGATGATCAGGGCGTTCACACGCTCCATGTCGTCCCGCACGAGCGCGATGAGGTCGTCGAGATCCGGCGGGGTGCCTGGAGCCCTCTCCTCGAATGACAGCACGACGCCCACGGGCTACTCCCAAAAGCCGAACGCGCGCGCCGGCCGGATTGGCGTGGACGCTCGCATGACGTGGCACCTGCCGCAACGCGCGGGGTTGACGCAAGAGGGATACCCTTCGGGCATGGTTGAGCTGGTGCGAACCAACGACGTCGTCCTCATCGGATTGATCGAGAGCCTGCTCGAGGCCGAAGGCATCCCCGCCCTCGTGGCGGACGCCCATATGGGCGCGCTCGAAGGCTCGATCGGGGCCTTTCAACGTCGCGTGCTGATTCCCGAGGATTGGGCGCCTCGTGCGCGGCGGTTGCTGACGGAGGCCGGTCTCGGGGCCGAGCTCAGGGATGCCTGAGCCGGACCTCCAGGTCACCGAGGATCGTCTGTTCGGCGGGAGGGTCACGCTGCTCCAGCCGCGGCGCGGGCATCGCGCTGGCACTGATGCCGTGCTGCTGGCCGGGCTGGCGGATGTCCGGCCAGGGGATCTGGTCGCCGATCTGGGGGCAGCCACCGGCGCCGTGGGCCTGATGATCGCGGCCCGGGAGCCCGCCTCCCGGCTGGTGCTGGTCGAGCGCGACCCGGACCTCGCGGCGCTCGCCGTCCAGAACATCCGGGCGAATCACGCCGCGGATCGCGCGGAGGTCGTCCGGGCCGACCTCTTCTGGCCGGCCTCGGCGCGCGCCGAGGCCGGCCTGCGGTCCGGCCAGGCCGACCTCGTCGTCACCAACCCGCCCTTCTGCGAAGGGGAGGGGCGTCCCGCGCCGGAGGCGCGCCGGCGCTCGGCGCACGAGATGGAGGGGGGTGGGCGCGCCGAGTGGAGCGCGAGCGCGGCCG
>NZ_JBMSEF010000039.1:0-20441 GCF_049446235.1 Enterovirga sp. CN4-39
CGCCAGGCGCTCGGCAACTTCCGCTTCCGCCGCCAGCACCCCGTCGGGCCCTATGTGCTCGACTTCTACTGCCCGGAAGCCCGCCTCGCGCTGGAGGTCGACGGCGCCGCGCACGACCATCCCGTCCGCGCCGCCCGGGACGAGCACCGGACCGCGTGGCTCACGGAGCACGGCATCCGCGTCCTGCGCCTTCCCGCCCGCGACGTGCTCCGCGGCGACGACGCCGAGCACGTCCTGCCGACGATCGTGGCCGCCTGCGCGGAGGGCGTCGAGCACCCGGGATGCTCCCCCGCCCGCGGGGGAGCTGTCGGCCGCGAAGCGGACGACTGAGGGGGCGGGCTCTCCGGGATCCTCCCCCGCTCGCGGGGGAGAGCCTGCCCTCGGGCTACGACCCGAGGGTGGCAGCCGCGCAGCGGCTGACGGAGGGGGGTCTCGTCCGAAACCCAAGCGCCCCCTCCACCGCCTTCGGCGGTCCCCCTCCCCAGCTCCGCGGGTGAGGACCCCGGGCTCCCCGGGTTGAGGCGGTACGGGATCCTCCCCCGCTTGCGGGGGAGGGGAACCATGCGGTCCGGCGAAGCCGGCGGCAGGGTGGAGGGGGCGCCTCGCCCTCCCGGAGCCACTCTTGCGCGCCCCATCGAACACCGTCGCCCGCGCGCGCCGCCTCCGCCGCGCCATGACGCTCCCGGAGGCGATCCTCTGGCGCGAGCTGCGCCGCCAGGCGCTCGGCAACTTCCGCTTCCGCCGCCAGCACCCCGTCGGGCCCTATGTGCTCGACTTCTACTGCCCGGAAGCCCGCCTCGCGCTGGAGGTCGACGGCGCCGCGCACGACCATCCCCTCCGCGCCGCCCGCGACGAGCAGCGGACCGCGTGGCTCACGAAGCACGGCATCCGCGTCCTGCGCCTTCCCGCCCGCGACGTGCTGCGCGGCGACGACGCCGAGCACGTCCTGCCGACAATCGCGGCCGCCTGCGCGGAGGGCGTCGAGCACCCGGGATCCTCCCCCGCCTGCGGGGGAGGTGGCAGCCGCGCAGCGGACGACTGAGGGGGCACACGTCCAACCGGGAGCGCCCCCTCCACCGCCTTCGGCGGTCCCCCTCCCCCGCTGCGCGGGTGAGGATCCAGCGCCGGGATGCTCCCCCGCCTGCGGGGGAGCTGGCGGCCGCGAAGCGGACGACTGAGGGGGCACGTTCAAGCCGGAGCTCCCCAGGGCTCCTCTCCCGCCTGCGGGGGAGGTGGCAGCCGCGCAGCGGCTGACGGAGGGGGCGTCCCGTCCGAAACCGAAGCGGCGCCCCCTCCACCGCCTTCGGCGGTCCCCCTCCCCCGCTCCGCGGGTGAGGATCCAGCTCCCCCGCCCGCGGGGGAGCTGGCGGCCGTGACCGGCTCCGGGGAGCTCCGATCTCCTCACATTACGATGAGATGCCGGATCACTTCGCCGCGATCGAGCTTGTCGAAGGCTTCATTGATCTCCTCGAGCGGCCCCTTGCCCGACATCAGCTTCTCGACCGGAAGCCGCCCTTGGCGCCACAGCTCGATGAAGCGCGGGATGTCGCGTGAGGGAATGCAGCTGCCCATGTAGGAACCCTTGATGGTCCGCTCCTCGCCGACGAGCGGCAGGGGCGGGATCGGAAAGCGCGTGTTCGGGTTGGACAGCCCCGCCGTCGCCGTCGTGCCGCCGCGGCGCGTGATCTGGAATGCGAGGTCGAAAGCCGCCGGCACCCCCGCCATCTCGATCGCGTGGTCGACGCCCCCGTTGGTGATCTCCTTGACCTCCTGCACGATGTCCGGGTCGTTCGCGAGGAGTGTATCGGTGGCACCGACGGCCTTGGCCGTTGCGAATTTCCCGGCATTGAGGTCGATGGCGACAATCCGACCGGCACCAGCCGCCGCCGCGCCGAGCACCGCCGAGAGACCGACGCCACCCAGGCCGATCACGGCAACGCTTTGGCCCATTCTCACCTGGCAGGTGTTGATGACCGTTCCGACGCCCGTCATCACGGCGCAGCCGAAGAGAGCGGCCTCGACGAGGTCGACATTCTTGGTGATCTTCACCACCGAGCGGCGCGAAACGACGGAATACTGCCCGAAGGCCGAGACGCCGCTGTGATGATTGAGCTCGATGCCGTCACAATGAATCCGGCGCGCGCCGGAGAGCAAGGTTCCCCGCGCGTTCGCCGCGTGTCCAGGCTCGCAAAGCTGGCCGCGCCCCTCCGCACAGGGAGCGCAATGCCCGCAGACCGGCAGGAACGACATGACGACGTGGTCACCGACCTCGAGGTCGTCGACGCCCTGCCCTAGCGCAGCCACGACGCCCGACGCCTCGTGGCCGAGAGCCACCGGCGTCGGGCGCGGGCGGTCGCCGTTGATGCCGGAGAGATCGGAGTGACAGAGGCCGGCCGCCGCGATCTTGATCAGAACTTCGTCGCGGCCCGGCTCATCAACCTCGATCTCCTCGATCGTGAGGGGTCTCGTCTCGCCATACGGCTTCTGCACCGGAGCGCTGCGGAGGATGGCCGACCTCGATCTCATATCGCCTATAACCTGAATGACTGAATGCCAGACAATCTTGACAGAATAGGTGCCGGCTTTCTATCCCTGGTCGAAATCATTCCAGGGAAACGCCAATGACAGCAATCGGGATCAGCCGTCGCTCGGTGCTTGCGGGAGGGTCCGCGATCCTCGCTGGGCCAGCCATCGTGGGGCGGTCTGCCTGGGCTCAATCGGGAACGCCGGTCAGGGTCGGCGTCCTGAGCGACCTCTCGGGCCAGCTCTCGGATTACAGCGGGCCCACCTGCGTTACGGCAGCCGAGATGGCGGCCGAGGACATGGGCGGCAAGGTCCTTGGACGGCCGATCCAGATCCTCTCCGCCGACCATCAGAACAAGGCCGATATCGGCGCGAACATCGCGCGCGGCTGGCTCGACCGGGATGGTGTCGGCGCAATTGCGGACCTGCCGAACTCCTCCGTCGCGCTCGCCGTGCAGCACCTCGCCGCTGAGCGGGGCAAGGTCACGCTGCTTTCTGGGCCCGCGAGCGGCCAGCTCATGAACGAAGCCTGTTCGAAGACGGGCTTTCTCTGGGTGCTCGACACCTATTCGAACACTGTCGGCCCGTCCCGCATCCTGATGAACCAGGGCAAGAAGACCTGGTTTCTGATCGTCGCGGACTATGCCTACGGTCACCAGATGAGGGCCGACCTCACGAAGGCGGTCGAGGCGGCCGGCGGCAAGATCCTGGGCGCCGCCCAGCACCCGACGGGCTCTCCCGATTTCTCCTCCTTCCTGCTTCAGGCCCAGGGATCGGGTGCCCAGGTGATCGGCCTCCTCAACGCAGGCTCTGACACCATCAACTGCGTCAAGCAGGCGAGCGAGTTCGGCATATCGGGCCAGCAGCAGTTCTTCCTGCCGGGCGCGGTCATCAGCGACGTGCATGCCCTCGGACTGCAGACGGCCCAAGGCCTCCTGCTCATGAACGGCTTCTACTGGGACCGTAACGACGAGAGCAGGGCGTGGTCGAAGCGCTTCTTCGACAAGACTAAGCGGATGCCTGGCCAGATCCAGGCGGGCGTCTACTCCTCGGTCCTGCATTATCTTCGGGCGATGGAGGAGGCAAAATCCGACGACGGTCGTGTGATCGCGGAGGCGATGCGAAGCAAGCGGGTCAACGACGTCTTTGTGAAGGATGGAGTAATCCGGGCCGACGGCCGGCTGGTCCACGACTTCTACATCGTCGAGGTCAAGAAGCCTTCCGAGTCCAAAGGGCCCTGGGATTATTACAAGCCCGTCGGCGAGATCGCCGGCGCGGAGGCTATGCAGCCGCTCTCGGAAACGCGCTGCCCCTATCTAAAGACCTGAGCCTGCCCAACATCTCGCGACGACCTATGCCGATAAGAAACTACGAGGCGGGCATCTCTAGGCTACACCTCAGCTGACTTATGGCAGAGCCGAAGGGACGCGGGATATATTCTGTTACTAGCGGCGATTCCCTGGATATGATTGACAAGGAACGTCGATCAGAATATTTTCCTGCACATGCCCCCTGCCGGTTGTGCCCCTATCGGTGCTCCTCCCTCCCCACCCCGCAGCCCGGCCGGGCGCGGGTACCCGGCGGAGGTTGTCGCGGCCGTGCGGGGGCTCGTTGTCGAGGAGGGGCTGAGCTATCGCGAGGCGGCCGCACGGTCGGGGCTCCGGGAGGGGCTGGTCGGCGAGTGGGCGCGGCGGCTTGGGTGGCGGCGGGGTGAGCGTGGTGGGGGGTTCGAGATGCCCCCTCCACCCCCGGGACGAGCCCGGGAATCCCCCTCCCCCGGCGGGGGAGGAAACGGGGCGGCGCCGTTCGCGTCTCCTCCCCCACAGGGGGAAGCGAACCAGGCGAAGCCTGGTGGAGGGGGCGCGCGCGGCACGAGGCCCGGCCGCTATCCGCCGGAGCTGCGGGAGGCGGCGGGGCGGATGGTGGAGGGGAGCCGCGCCGGGATGGAATGGATCGCGGCCGTGCTCGGCATCTCCGTCGGCACGCTCCACCGCTGGCGCAAGGCTGCGGGCTGGCGGCGTCCGGACCCGCCGGACAAGGGCGGGCTGCACTATTACCGCTCGCGGCGCTGGGGCCGGCCCTATGGCGGCGACGCGGTCGGGATCGCGCGCGACCTCGTGACCGGCTCGATCCTGCCGCTCCGCCGCATCGCCGCGCAGGCCGGGATCAGCAAGGCGACGCTGTGCCGATGGATCGTGCAGCGCGGCTGGACGCGGCATCCGGCCGTCAGGAACAAGGGCCGGCGGGGGCCCTACGGGCCGGCCGTGATGGCGGCCGCGCGCGACCTCTACCGGCAGACGGAGCTGCCGGTGCGCAACATCGCGGCGCGCGTCGGGGCGTCGCCCGGGCGGGTCTGGCACTGGGCGAAGGCGGGCGGCTGGACGCGGCCGCGCGACCAGGAGGACCCCTATGGCCGTATCCGGCGCAAGCGGCCGCGGCGGCGGCCGCCGGGCGCGAAGCCGCCGGTGCCGGCGCCTTCCGTGCGCATCGTCCCCTTGTCGGTCTGGCCGATCCCGTGAGATGCGGGGCCTCCGCTCTCCAGGGGGCGGCCCCATCGGCCTTCAGGGATCCCGGATGTCACGATTCACGCTGCCGCTCGCTTCCTCCTTCGGCGTGGCCTGCGCCGCGCTGGTGCTCGCCGCCTGCACGCAGACCGCCTCGGCGCCGCCCGCGCCGCCGCCGGGCGCCGTCCCGGGCGTGACGCCGAACACGTTCCGCATGCCGGAGGGAGCGGGCTGCGCGGGCGAGATCGGCCAGTTCAAGGCGGTGCTGAAGAACGACGTCGATACCGGGAATGTGGGGCAGAGCGTCTACAACCGTGCGACGGCCGATCTCGGCCGGGCGGAGAGCGCCTGCGCGGCGGGCCGGGACGGCGACGCCCGCGCGCTGCTCGCCTCGACCAAGAGCCGCTTCGGCTACCGCTGAGCGGCCGCGAAGGCGCTCGCCAGGAAGGCGGGCACCACCGCCGGGACGGGCGCATCGCCGAGATCGGCGAGGCGGCGGACGATGCGGATGCCGGACAATTCGGGGTTCGGATCGGCCTCCAGGTGCGCCAGGATCCGCGCCCGCGCCGCCTCCGCCGGCCAGGCGAGGCGCGCGATCCGCATGAAGGCGAGGAGCCCCTCCGCGCGGACGATCGTCCAGCCGGGCTCGATCGCGAGCTCGTCCTCGCGGATGCCGGTCTCCTCCTCGATCTCGCGCACGAGGCTGGAGGCGAGGTCGACCGCGCCGTCCGGCGTCACGTCGCTCAGGTCGGGCGTGCCGCAGGGGAAGTAGAGGCGCCCGGCATTGGCCGTATGCGCGCCCATCTCGCCGAGGATGAAGGCGCCGTCCGCCGTGCGCAGCGCCCCCATGGCGAAGCCGTTCGCCACGGAGGGATCCGGGCAGCCGGCATCCACCCAGCCGAGGAGGTTCGCGTAGTCGGTGGCGAAGAATTCCGCCCGCACCGTGCTGCCGGCGCGGCTCGTCCCCGCGACCATGAACACCCGGCCGTTGAAGATGGCGGGCGTGCGCCGGAGCCGCCGCTCCCAGTTCGCGGCGATCGCGGCCGCGTTCGCCTCCGCCCAGGGCCAGCGGTGGTCGACGAGCCGGGCCTCGACGGACGCGGCCCGGAACAGCTCGCTCACGCCTCGAGCTCGCCCTCGGAGACCAGGATGGCCTCGCCGCCGATCTCGGCCGAGGTGAGCGCGCCGTGCTCGATCACGATCTGCAGGTCGATCTCGCTCGGCCGGCCCATCTCGTAGCCCTGCTCGATCACGAAGGAATGGGTGCCGTCGCCGAGCGGCTCGAACTGCATCAGCACGCCCGCGAAGGCGGCCGCGGCCGAGCCCGTGGCGGGGTCCTCGGAGATCCCCGTCCGCGGCGAGCCGAACATCCGGGCGTGGAAGTGGCGCCCGTCCTCCGTGGTCTCGCGGGAATAGACGTAGACGCCGGGCCCCTCCGCGCCGAGCGCCTTCGCGAAGGCCTCGCCGTTCGGCTTTGCGCGGGCGACCGCGTCGCGGCTCGCGACCGGCACGAAGTCGAAGGGATTGCCAGCCGAATGGCGGCTCGGCATGTGCCGGTCGAAGCCGATCTCCTCCGGATCGAGGCCGAGCGCCCAGGCGGCATCCGCGACGGCCGGCCCGCCCTCGAGCGCCTCGGGCAGCCGCGGCAGCCGGAACCGGGCATAGGCGCTGCCCTCGCCCCGCGCCTCCACGATGCAGGGGACGATGCCGACGCCCTCCTCCAGGCCGAAGGCCTGGGCGGCGGCGCCGTTATGGCCCTGGAGCCCGAGAAGGACCGCGGTCCCGACCGTCGGGTGGCCCGCGAAGGGCAGCTCGCGCCCCGGCGTGAAGATGCGCAGCCTCGCCTTGTGCCGCGGATCCTCCGGCGGGAGCACGAAGACGGTCTCGGAGAGGTTGAACTCGCGCGCGATGGTCTGCATCGCCTCGCCGTCGAGCCCCTCGGCATCGAGGACGACCGCAAGCGGGTTGCCGGCAAAGCGGCGGGTGGTGAACACGTCGAGCGTGGCGAAGCGGCGTCGCATGGAGAACCTCGCTTGTGAGACGCCGCCTTAGACCGGCTCCGCCGCGAAGGTCCAGGTGGGCGAGACGAACTCGTCCTGCGCGGCGACGGTCAGGATCTCCCGGGAGCCGGCATCGCTCGTGCGCTTCAGGAGACCATAGACCGACGACGCGGCCCGTCCGAGCGCGACCCGGGCCGACCCGCTCTCCAGGTAATGGACCAGGAAGAGCGCCGCGATCGCGTCCCCGGCGCCGTTGACGGAAACGCCCAGCCGCGGCGTGCGGACCCGGAACACGACCCCGCCCTCGCCCGCCGCGAGGTCGATCGCATCCGCGGGCGTCTCCTCGGTGTGGAGGGAGGTGACGAGCGCCACCCGGGGCCCCATCGCATGGAGCGCCGCCAGGGCCTCCTTGGCGTCGCCGGCGGTCCGGACCTCGCGGCCGGTCAGGTATTCGAGCTCGAACTGGTTCGGGGTGACGAGATCCGCCGACGGGACGGCGTTGTCGCGCATGAATTCCGGGACGCCCGGCCGGACGAACACGCCGCGGCCGACATCCCCGATCACCGGATCGCAGCAATAGATGGCCTGCGAATTGGCCTCCCGCACCCGGGCGACCGTGCCGAGGATCGCCTGGCCGATATCGGCCGAGCCCATGTAGCCGGACAGAACCGCGTCGCAGGAGGGCAGGACGCCCCGGGCCGCGATCCCATCCACCAGTTCCTCGATCGCCTGCCCGTCGAAGACGCGCCCCGTCCAGGAGCCATAGCCGGTGTGGTTCGAGAACTGGACCGTGTGGATCGGCCAGACGTCGTGGCCGAGCCGCTGCATCGGGAAGGTCGCGGAGGCATTGCCGACATGCCCGAAGGCCACGTGCGACTGGATGGAGAGGATGTTCACGCGCGCTCCGGCCGGAAAGCAGATATGGGTCCCGCGGGCGGGAGGGAACCCGCCGGAGAGCTAGGCCGGATGCTGCAGGAGTTCGTCAAGACCGTCACGGAGTTCGCGCAGGGGCACATGGAACTGCTTCTGCCGATGATCCTGCTGATCGCCTTCCTCGAATGCCTTGCGTTCGTGTCGATCATCGCGCCCGCCACCGTCCTGTTCACGGCCTTGGGCGCGGTCGCCGGCGCGGGCGGCATCGGGCTGGTGCCGCTGGCGCTCACGGCGACAATCGGCAGCGTGGCCGGATACTGGGTTTCCTACTGGCTCGGCCTGTGGCTCGGCCCCTCCCTGCTCGAGCGCTGGCCGCTGAAGCGCCGGCCCGATCTCGTCAAGAAGACGCACGACTTCTTCGAGCGCTGGGGCGCGCTCGGCATCCTCCTGTCCCATTTCTGGGGGCAGATCCGCCCGCTGGCGCCGCTGGTCGCCGGGATCGTGAGGATGTCGCCGGTCCCGTTCCACATCGCGAACCTGATCGGCTCCCTCGGCTGGAGCTTCGGGGTGTTCTACGCCGCGGGCACGGTGGGCGGCTGGCTCAACTAGAGCCGGCCGGCCGGCGCAGGTTCGGGAGGAGCACGGCCGCGATCCCGATCGCCGGCAGGAAGGCGCTGACCTGGTAGACGAAGGTGATCGACGTGCGGTCGGCGAGCTCGCCGAAGAAGGCCGCGCCGAGCCCGCCCATGCCGAAGGCGAGGCCGAAGAACAGGCCCGACACGACCCCGACCCGCCCGGGCAGGAGTTCCTGCGCGAAGACGACGATCGCCGGGAAGGACGAGGCCATGATCATCCCGATCGGGATCGTGAGGATCACGGTCCAGGTCAGGTTCACGTAGGGCAGCGCCAGCGCGAAGGGCAGCGCGCCGAAGATGGAGACCCAGATCACGAGCCTGCGGCCGATCCGGTCGCCGATCGGGCCGCCGAGAATCGTCCCGAGCGCGACCGATCCCAGGAACACGAACAGCAGAACCTGTGCGAACTGCACGCTCACGCCGAAGCGTTGGATCAGGTAGAAGGTGTAGTAGGAGCTGAGACTGGCCGTGTAGACGTTCTTCGAGAAGACGAGCACGACCAGGATGGCGATCGCGAAGGCGACCCGCCCGCGCGGCAGGCCGTGATGCTGTATCGCGGCCCGGGGGCGTGAGAGCGCGGCCACGAGATGGCGGCTGTACCAGCGCCCGACTCCGAAGAGGATGGCGATCGCGGCAAGCGCCACGAGCGAGAACCACACGACGCTGCGCTGGCCGTTCGGCACGACGATGAAAGCCGCAAGGAGCGGCCCGATCGCCTGGCCGAAATTGCCGCCGACCTGGAACACCGACTGGGCGAGCCCGTAACGGCCGCCCGACGCGCTCCGTGCGATGCGCGAGGCCTCGGGGTGGAAGACAGACGAGCCGGTGCCGATCAGGGCGGCCGCCATCACGATCATGCCGAAGCTCGCCGCATGGGCGAGGAGCACCAGCCCGACCAGCGTGAACCCCATGCCGACCGCGAGCGAGAACGGGCGCGGCCTGCGGTCCGAGTACAGGCCGACCAGCGGCTGCAGGAGCGAAGCCGTCAGCTGGAACGTGAGCGTGATCAGCCCGACCTGGCCGAAATCGAGCGCGTAGCTGCTCTTCAGGATCGGGTAGAGGGCCGGGACGAGCGACTGGATGAGGTCGTTCAGGCAATGCGAGAGGCTGATGGCCGCCAGGATCCCGACGACCGCACCTTCCTTGGGGCGGCTCGGCGTGGCGGCGGCAGCGCCGGAGGCGCCGCCAGCATCGGCAACATTAGCGCTCATGGGCAGGTCTCCGGGCGCCGCAGCGAATACTCCCCGGAGACCTTTCGAGCGTCACGCGCGGTGCAACCCTGTGCTGCACCGCAAGCGCTGCGTCAGGCCGAGGCCTGCTTCACGAAGCGGTCCGTGAACGTGGCCGCGAGATCGATCTTGGCGTTCGCCAGCTCCGCATCGAGCTTGCGCAGCGTGTCGAGCACGCTCTCCATCCCTTCCTTCGGGATGATGCCGGTGCGCGAATAGCTCTCGAGCGAGTTCTTCACGGCGCGCAGGTAGAGCGGCTTGTCGCCGAGATGGTACTCGGACGGCACCACGTCCGCGACCTGCTCGGGCGTCGCCGAAGCCAGCCACTTCAGGGCCTTCACGTGGGCGTTGACGAGGCGCTGGGTCGTGTTCGGGTTCGCGGCGATGAAGTCCTTCTTGAGGTAGACGACCGCCGCCGGGTTTGCGCCGCCGAACAGATCCTTCGTGCCGGCCTCGGTCCGGGTGTCGATCAGCACCTTGATGGCGCCGTCGCCCTCGAGCTTCGCGATGACCGGGTCGAGATGCGAGATCGCGTCGATCTCGCCCCGCTGCATGGCGGCGACCGCACCGGCGCCGCCACCCACGCCGATGAAGGCGACATCGTTCGGCCGGAGGCCCGCCTTCACGAGCGCATATTGCATGGTGATCGCGGTCGACGAGCCCGGGGCCGTGACGCCCACCTTCTTGCCCTTCAGATCGGCGACCGACTTGATCTCGCCCGCCTTCTCGGTCTTCACGCCGATGACGATGGCCGGGAAGCGGCCGAGCTCGCAGACGGCCTGGATCTCCTGGCCCTTCGCCTGCATGCGGATCGTGTGCTCGTAGGCGCCCGTCACGACATCGACCGAGCCGCCGATCAGCGCCTGGAGCGACTTCGCGCCGCCGCCGAAATCATTGATGTCGACGTCGAGCCCCTCTTCCTTGAAGAAGCCGCGGCGCTCCGCGATGGTCAGCGGGAGGTAGTAGAGGAGAGGCTTGCCGCCCACGCCCAGCGTGACCTTGGCCTTTTCCGGCGCGCCGCCAGCCTGGGCGAGGCTGCGGTCGGACAGGGCTGCGGCAAATGTCAGCGCACCCGCGCCTGCGACAAACGAACGGCGGTCCATAAGCGATCCTCCAAGTCTCTATTGGGTGAAGTCTCTTGGGACGGGCTTCTAGCACGCTCGTCGACTTGCGCCACTCGGCCCCGATCTGCAGGCGGCCTCGGGTTCCGCAAGAGTTGGCGGCGTCACTCGGCAGCGTCGAGCAGGTCCCCGTCCTGGATCAGCCGGTCGAGCGAGAGGACCGCCCCGGCCTCCCCTTCCGGCAGGCTCTCGACATCCCGCAGCTTGCGGTCGATGGCGCGCTTGCGCACGGCCACCTTGTCGATCTGGTTCGTGGCCTCGTTCAGCTTCTTCCGCACCGCATCGAGGACTTCGCCATACTTGCCGAACTCGGTCTTCACGGCCGCGAGGGTCTGCCAGACCTCGCTGGAGCGCTGCTGGATGGCGAGCGTGCGGAAGCCCATGCGCAGGCTGTTCAGGATGGCGAGGAGAACGGTCGGGCCGGCCACCACGATGCGGCACTGGCCCTGGAGGTGATCGACCAGGCCCGGCCGCCGGATCACCTCGGCATAGAGGCCCTCTGTCGGCAGGTAGAGGATCCCGAAATCCGTCGTGTCGGGGGGCGAGATGTACTTGGAGCAGATCGTCTGCCCCTCCTGGCGGATGCGGGTCTCCAGGCCCTTCAGGGCTGCCTCCACGGCGGCCGCATCGGCGCGTTCGGAAGCGTCGATCAGCCGCTCGTAATCCTCGCTCGGGAACTTGGCGTCGATCGGCAGGAGGACGGCCCGGTCGCCCTCGCCCTGCCCCGGGAGCCGGATCGCGAACTCGACGCGCTCGCCCGATCCCGGCTTGATCTCCACGTTGCGCACGAACTGCTCGGGCGCCATCACCTGCTCGAGCAGGTGGCCGAGCGAGACCTCGGCCCAGGTGCCGCGCGTCTTCACGTTGGTCAGCACGCGCTTGAGGTCGCCGACGCCTGAGGCGAGCGACTGCATCTCGCCGACGCTCTTGAACACCTGTTCGAGCTGGTGGCTGACGATCTTGAACTTCTCGCCGAGCCGCTCCTCGAGCGTGCCCTGCAGCTTCTCGTCGACGGTCTTGCGCATCTCCTCGAGCTTCTGCGCATTGTCGTTGCGCAGCGTCTCGAGCTTGCCTTCCACGGTGAGGCGAAGGTTTTCGTTGGCTTCCGCGTTCGTCTGGATGAGGCGCCGGATCTCGGTCGCCACCCCGTCCAGGCGCTCCTTCTGCGAGACGGCGCCCTTCTCCAGCCTGCCGTCGAGGAGTTCGCCCAGCGCCTTGAGCTGCCGCACCACCTCCTCCCGCAGCGCCTTGCCGCCCTCGTCGGCGTCTCGCCGCATCTCGCCGAGCCGGCGCTCGTTGGCTTCCGCGAGCGACTTCACGTTCGTGACGACGCCCTCGATCTTCTCCGCCTGCGCCGTCCCGAGCCGGCCGATATTGCCGCCAAGGGTCTCGCTGAGCCGGGCCACGATCGTCTGCACCTCCTCCCGCAGGTCGCGGGCCTGGCTGCCGGTCTCCTCCCGGCCGCGCCTCAGGTCCTCCGCCAAGGCCGTGCGCAGGAGGCCGAGATCCTTCCGGAGATCGTCGAGGCTGTCGCGCAGCAGCGGATCGCCCGCAACCCGGGGCTTGAAGGCGGCGAGCAGCGAGAGCGCGGAGGTCACGCAACCCAGCGCGACGGCGAGCCAAACGGGATCGAACGGCATGAGGTCTCGTGCGAGTCGGACAGCCGAACAAAGCTAGAACGAAACGCCCCCTCGGGGCGAGCCCGCAAGCGCCACGATCCACAGCGCGACGCCGGCCATCGCGCCACATTGACGGGATCGTACGCCTCCGGGATGATCCCCGGATGCGACGGCTCATCGTCTCGACGCTCGCCTGCGCCCTCGGGGCGACGGCCGCGCTCGCCCAGATGTCCCGCCCGGAGCGCTCGCCCGGCCTCTCGCTGGAGCAGAGCCCGGCCGACGGCCAGGCGAAGCCGAAACCCGAAACCCGCAGGCCTTCCACGCTGGACGACCTCTACGCCCGCCTCGCCGCCGCCGGCGACGAGACGGAGGCGAAAGGCGTCGCCAACCTGATCGAGCGGCGTCTCGCCCGGTCGGGCAGCGACACGGCCGACCTCCTCATGTCCCGCGCCGTCGAGGCGCTGGAGGGAAAGGACGCGCCGCTCGCAATCGAGCTTCTCGACCGGGTGACGCAGCTCCGGCCCAACTGGGCGGAGGCCTGGCATCGCCGCGCCGCGGCCTTCTACCTGCTGGAGGACCCGGCGGACGCCATGGCGGACCTGCACCGGGCCCTGACGGCCGAGCCGCGCCACTTCTCCGCCTGGGCCGCGCTCGGCCACGTCTACATGGCGTCCGGAGACAAGCGCCGCGCCCTCGACGCCTATCGCAAGGCGCTCGAACTGCACCCGTTCCTGGACGATGCGAAGAAGATCGTGGAGCGGATCACACCCGAGATCGAAGGCCGCGATCTCTGACCCGGGCGGGCCGGGACGCGCAAAGCGACCGGCCCCTTGATCACGAGACCCGGCGCGGGGCATCTGGAACTCGGGGCCGTTTCCGCGACACTCGCGTGGTTTTCGCAGCCGGCGCCGGGGCGGAGCGGTGGCGCGCGGGGGAGGTTCGGATGGGGGACGGGGCACAGGGTGTCCGGACGGAAGCCGTCGGCATCCCGTGGTTCCTGGAGCCTGATTACGAGCAGGCCCGGGACATGATGCTGGACAGCGACAGCCTGCCCGACCGCTTCGAGCATTGGCTGAAGGAGGCCGAACAGACCGAGCAGCGGGTCAAGGCCAGCGGGCGCAAGGCCGCCCGGGCCATCATCGACCCGTTCGAGTTCTCCATCTGGTGCGACGATGCCGGCCGGCAGCCCGATGCTGCGGCGCGCGAGGCTTTCGCGACCTGGGTCGCCTCGCAGCAGGACGGAGGCTACTGAGCCCCGCCAGCGGCCGCCCGGTCAGGCCGCCGCCGCCCTGCCCCGGATGGCCCGCCACAGCCGTTCCGGCGTCGCCGGCATGTCGAGGCTTTCGACCCCGAGGGGCGCGAGCGCGTCGAGGATCGCCAGCATGATCGTCTGCGGCGCCCCGATGCAGCCCGCCTGGCCGGATCCCTTCACGCCGAGCGGGTTCGCGGCGCTCGGCACGGGGTTGAAGCGCACCTCGATGTCCGGAAGGTCGGCCGCGCGCGGCAGCCCGTAATCCATCAGCGAGGCCGTCAGCAACTGGCCCGTCGCAGGATCGTAGAAGGTGCGCTCGTGCAGGGCCTGCCCGATCCCCTGGGCGAGGCCGCCCTGCACCTGCCCCTCCGTGAGAAGCGGGTTGATCAGCGTGCCGTAATCGTCCACCGCGACGTAGCGCTCAAGGGTCAGGTGCCCCGTCTCGGGGTCGATCTCGACCTCGGCCACCTGGCAGCCATTCGGGAAGGTGACGAGGTCGAGCGGGTTGTCCACCTCGCCGAACAGGCCCTCCTGCCCGGCCTCGCGCGCCGCCTCGGCGACCGCGGCCAGCGACACGGATCGGTCGCCCTCCCCGCGGAAGAGCCCGTTCTCGAAACTCAAGGCTTCGGCCCGGGTCTGGAGAAGCTGCGCCGCGATCGGGCGCGCCTTGTCGAGCATCGCCTCGATCGCCTTCACGAGCGCCGCGCCGCCCTGGTGGAGCGAGCGCGCGCCGCCATGGCCGGCGCCCCGGCGGATCCGGCGCGTATCGGCCTGGACGTAGCGGAAACGCTCGACCGGCAGCCCGAGCAGGTCCGCGGCGACCTGCGGGAAGGTGGTCTCGTGGCCCTGGCCGTTGGACTGCGTCCCGACGAGCAGCGCCACGGCACCGTCGGGCTCGAACTCCACCCGCGCCCATTCGCCCGGCACGCCGCGCGCCGTCTCCATGAAGCAGGCGAGCCCCAGCCCGCGCAGGCGCCCGCGTGCCTCCGCCGCCTTTCGGCGCGCCTCGAAACCGGCCGCATCGGCCGCCTCCAGCACGACGTCCAGGCTCGCCCCGA
The DNA here is from genome assembly GCF_049446235.1 of Enterovirga sp. CN4-39. Taxonomy (NCBI): domain Bacteria; kingdom Pseudomonadati; phylum Pseudomonadota; class Alphaproteobacteria; order Hyphomicrobiales; family Methylobacteriaceae; genus Enterovirga; species Enterovirga sp. CN4-39. The sequence continues at coordinate 14,815 of NZ_JBMSEF010000039.1, forward strand.
ACGCGCCGGCCTCGATCGTCATGCCGAGGGCGCTGCGGTGCGGGAAGGTGCTGACGATGTTGCGCCGCCGGAGCTCGACGGCCGGAATGCCGGTGCGGTGCGCCGCGAGCCCCACCAGCCGCTCGATCAGGTAATTCGCCTCCGGCTTGCCGGCGCCGCGATACGCGTCGACCGGCACCGTGTTGGTGAAGGCGCCCCGCACGTCCATGAACACGGCCGGGATGGCATAGACGCCGGCCATCGCGGCCGAGGCGGAGTTCGTCGGGATCAGGGGTCCGAGCGCCGAGAGGTACGCCCCCATATCGGCCACGGTATCCACCTCGAGCGCCAGGAAGCGCCCCTCCCGGTCGAGCGCGAGCCGCCCGCGCGTGCGGTTGTCGCGGCCCTGGACCGAGCTGAGGAAATCCTCGCTCCGGTCCGAGGTCCAGCGGACGGGGCGGCCGAGCGCCCGGGCCGCGAAGAGCACCAGCACCCATTCGGGATAGAGGATGTTCTTGCCCCCGAAGCCCCCGCCGACATCCGGCGCGATGAGCTGGATCCGGTCGAGCGGCATGTGAAACACGGCTTCCGCCAGGTCGCGGCGGATGGCGTGCACATCCTGGCCGGAGAGGAGGAGCTCGAACGCGTCACCCCCGGCATCGTAGCGGCCGAGCGCCGCCCGCGGCTCAAGCGGCGCGATGACGACGCGGTTGTTCTCCAGCTCGAGCTCGACCACCGTTGCGGCCTCGCCGAAGGCAGCCGCCACCGCCTCGCGGTCACCCTTCTGGAAACGGAAGGCCAGGTTTCCGGGCGCCTCCGCCCAGAGCACCGGCGCACCCGGCCGGAGCGCGGCCGCGGCATCGATGGCGGCCGGCAAGTCCTCGTAGGAGACCTCGATCAGCTCGGCCGCGTCCCGGGCCGCCTCGGCGGTGTCGGCGACCACGAAGGCGACCGGCTCGCCCACGTGCCGGACCCGCCCGACCGCGAGAGCGTGCCGCGGCGGCACCACGAGGGGCGACACGGCCGCGATCTTCACGTCGCAGGGAAGCGGCCCGATCCCGGCGGCCAGCAGGTCGGCCCCGGTATAGACCGCCCGCACCCCGGGCGCCGCCGCGGCGGCCGACACGTCCAGGTGGGTGATCTTCGCATGCGCCAGCGGCGCCCGCAGGACGTGGGCGTGCAGCTCGCCCGGCTCGCGCAGGTCGTCGACGTAGCGGCCCTGCCCTCTCAGGAAGCGGTCGTCCTCGAGGCGGCGCCGCGATCGGCCCCGCTCGGGCGCTGGGTGGCTCTCGGTCCGCATCGGGCTCGGCTCTTCCATGGGCTGCCTGTATGGCGGCCACCTTCGCCGGCCGCAACGGCCGCGCTCAAGCCCGGCGGCTTGCCTTGGCGAAGCGCTTCGCCAGCCTGTCCCGCTTCAGGCGCGAGAGCCGGTCGATCCAGAATATCCCGTCGAGCTGGTCGATCTCGTGCTGCATCACGGCTGCCGGAAAACCCGCCATCTCCTCCTCCTGCGTCTCGCCGGAGAGGGTCCGGAAGGAGAGGCGCAGCCGCTCCGGCCGGGTGATGGCCTCGCGGATGCCCGGCATGCTCACGCTGCCTTCCTCGTGCGAGGCGACCTCCTCCGAGGCCCAGGTGACGACCGGATTGACGTAGACCCGGGTCTCGGCGCCCGGCTCGAGCCGGACCACGACGACCCGCTGCAGCACGCCGATATGCGGGGCCGTCAGCCCGATGGCGGATACGGCGGAGAGCGTGTCGGCGACATCGCCCGCGAGCGATGCCAAGCCGTCATCGAAAGCCAGAATCGGGGCGGCCGGCTGACGAAGGCGAGGGTCGGGGAAGATGACAAGCGGCCGCACGGCCATGGCTGGGGACCTTAACGAAGCTGAAACGGGGCGCGCAGGACTTTGCACGTCCCATTCAGGAGTGAGTAAGCATGGCTGACGAGATCGGGATTGCGGGCAATCGGGTTCGCTCCTTCGTCGAGCGGGTCGAGCAGCTCGAGAGCGAGATCGCGGAGCTGAACGAGCAGAAGAAGGAGGTCTTCCTCGAGGCGAAGGGCGAGGGCTTCGACGTCAAGATCCTCAAGGAGATCATCAAGATCCGCAAGCAGGACAAGGACGAGCGCGACGAGCACGAGACGCTGCTCGACGTCTATATGCGGGCCATGGACCAGTCCGAGCCGGACGCCGAGCCGATGAAGCAGGCGGCCTGAAGACCGCGAACGGGACGAGGCCGCACGGCCTCGCCCCCTTCGACCGGATCAGCCGCTGATCCGCTCGATCTGCGCCCCGCAGCGGCCGAGCTTGGCCTCCAGGGCCTCGAAGCCGCGGTCGAGATGGTAGACGCGGTGGATATCCGTCTCGCCTTCCGCCGCCAGGGCCGCGATCACGAGCGACACGGAGGCCCGCAGGTCCGTCGCCATCACGGGCGCGCCCTTGAGCCGCTCGACCCCTTCCACGATCGCCGCGTCGCCGTCGAGCCGGATCCGCGCCCCGAGCCGGGCGAGCTCCTGCACGTGCATGAAGCGGTTCTCGAAGATCGTCTCGCGAATGCGCGAGGTGCCCTCGGCCTTCGTCATCAGGGCCATGAACTGCGCCTGCAGGTCCGTGGGGAAACCCGGGAACGGGTCCGTGGTCACGTCGACCGGCCGCAGCCCGGAGCCGTTCCGGTGGACGCGGATGCCGTCCTTCGTCCCCTCGACGCTCGCCCCGACCTGCTGCAGCACCTCGAGGGCGCTCTGCAGGTATTCGGCACGGGTATTTTCCAGCACCACGTCGCCGCCCGTCATGGCGACCGCCATGGCGTAGGTGCCCGTCTCGATCCTGTCCGGCATCACGCTATGGGTCGCGCCGTGGAGCCGCGCCACGCCGTCGATCACGATGCGGGACGTGCCGGCTCCCTCGATCTTGGCGCCCATCTTCGTGAGGCAGCTCGCGAGATCGGCGACCTCGGGCTCGCGCGCCGCGTTCTCGATCACGGTCGTGCCCTCGGCCAGGGTCGCGGCCATCAGGGCGACGTGGGTGCCGGACACCGTGACCTTGGGGAACCGAACCTCGGCGCCGCGCAGGCCCTTCGCGGCCTTCGCGACCACGTAGCCGCCATCCACGTCGATCTGCACGCCCATCGTCTCGAGCGCCTTCAGCAGGAGGTCGACGGGGCGGGTCCCGATCGCGCAGCCGCCCGGCATCGAGACGCGAGCCTCGCCGAACCGCGCGATGAGCGGCGCGATGACCCAGAAGCTGGCGCGCATCCTGGAGACGAGCTCGTAGGGCGCGCAGGTGTCGATCACCGACGACGCGTCCAGCCGGATCGTCTGGCCGGTCTCGGCCGTCTGGCCGGGGCGCTTGCCGGTGATCGTGTGGTCGACCCCGTGATTGCCCAGAATCCGCAGGAGCAGGTTCACGTCGGCGAGCCGCGGCACGTTGCGGAGTTCCAGCGTCTCGCCCGTGAGGAGGCTCGCCGTCATCAACGGCAGGGCTGCGTTCTTGGCGCCCGAGATCGGGATGACCCCGTTGAGCTCGGCGCCACCCTTGATCCTGATACGATCCATAAATCCTCTCCGGCCCCCGCCGTCGCGGATGCCTTAGCCTAGCGTGCGCCGTCCTTCGAGGGACCTTCGGGTCCCGTCTTGTCCTCGGGCTCCTGGCTGGGCGTCCGCGGAGGCTCCGCCGGACGGCCCGGGCGTTTCCGACGCCGCAGGTTTTCCCGAAGCGCGGCTTTCAGGCGCTCGGCTCGCTTCTCGTCCAGGGCGCCCCCCGAATCAGCGGGCGACGGAACGTCGCCCGGGCGGATGATCACTTCGCAATCGCTCCGCGACGCGGTAAGCGGATGCGGGGCGGCGGGCGATCGGCCCGCCTCTGAGACATGATGGACTACCAACAACACTTTGTGAATGCGCTGGAGCGCCTGAAGGGCGAGGCGCGCTACCGCTCCTTCGCCAGGATCGAGCGCAAGGCCGGCGCCTTCCCGACCGCCACCTGGCATCGGCCGGAGGGTCCCCGCGACATCGTGGTGTGGTGCTCCAACGACTATCTCGGCATGGGCCAGCATCCGGACGTGGTGCGCGCCATGGTCGAGACCGCCCAGGCGACCGGCGTCGGTGCCGGCGGCACCCGCAACATCTCGGGGACGAGCCGCGCGGTGGTCGAGCTCGAGACGGAGCTGGCCGACCTCCACGGCAAGGATGCCGCGCTCGTCTTCACGTCCGGCTACGTCTCCAACCAGACCGGCATCTCGACCATCGCGAGGCTGATGCCGGGCTGCGTGATCCTGTCGGATGCGCTGAACCACAATTCGATGATCGAGGGCGTGCGCCAGTCCGGCGCCGAGAAGCTGATCTTCCGCCACAACGATCTCGCCCATCTCGAGGAGCTGCTTCAGGGGATCGCCCCGGAGCGGCCCAAGCTGATCGTCTTCGAGAGCGTCTATTCGATGGACGGGGACGTGTCCCCAATCGGCGCGATCTGCGATCTGGCCGAACGCTATGGCGCGATGACCTATCTCGACGAGGTCCACGCCGTCGGCATGTACGGCGCACGCGGCGGCGGGATCGCCGAGCGTGACGGCGTGATGGGGCGAGTCGACGTGATCGAGGGCACGCTGGGCAAGGCCTTCGGCGTGCTCGGCGGCTACGTGGCGGGGTCGACCGAAGTCGTGGACGCCATCCGCGGCTACGCGCCGGGCTTCATCTTCACCACGGCCCTGCCGCCGCCCGTCGCGGCGGCCGCGAGCGCTTCCGTGCGGCACCTCAAGCGCTCGACGGCGGAGCGCGAGGCGCAGGCCCGCCAGGTCGCCCGGACGAAGGCGGCCCTGGCCGATGCCGGGATCCCGGTTCTGCCGGGCACGACCCATATCGTGCCCGTGATTGTGGGGGATGCGGCGCGCTGCAAGGCGGCCTCCGACCGCCTGCTCGAGAAGCACGGCATCTACATCCAGCCCATCAACTACCCGACCGTTCCGCGCGGGACGGAGCGGCTGCGCATCACGCCGACCCCCTGCCACGACGACCGCCTGATCGCGCAGCTGACGCGCGCGCTGGTTGAGACCTGGTCGGCCCTCGGCCTGCGGCTGGAAGCCGCCAGGGCGGCCGCCGAATAGAGCCGCTTGCCGCCGGACAGGGCCGGTGGCAACCTCCCGTTAACCAATGCGGGAGCGTCGGATGGGGCGGCGTCACGTCATCGCGGGTCTTGGCCTGCTTTTCGCCGGCAGCGAGGTTCGCGCCGCGCCCGAAGATCCCGGAGCCCGCATCGCCCGGCTCCCCTGCGCAACGATCACCACCAGTCCCCTCGCGGCCGGCATCCGCCCCGGAAGCGCGCTCTTCGGGATTCCGGCCGAGGAATGGCGGGAGCCCCTCGTCGAGGCCATGAAGCGCCGGATGGCCCAGTGCGCCGCCGAGACGCGGCGGGAGGCGGCACGCGAGATCCGGACGGACGAAGCCGGCGCGAAGGTGCGGGACGCCCAGGTCAAGGCCGCCGAGCAGGCCGCGCGCAATGCGCAGCTCGCGGCGGACCGCGCCGCCGCCACCCTCGCGGACGTCCGGACGGCGGCCCAGCGCGACGCCGTCGCGTCCGAGGAACGGACGCGCGCGAGAGAGGCACGTTTCAGGGCGGAAGAGGAGACGCGGAGCCGCATCGAGGCGGGCCTGC
>NZ_JBMSEF010000040.1:0-14525 GCF_049446235.1 Enterovirga sp. CN4-39
GTCATAGGTGAGGAGGAGGGTCGGACCGCTGATCGAGGCGGAGCTGAACGCGGGCGGCGTCGTGTCCGTCGGCGCCGGCGGTGGCAGTATCTCCACCGTGACCGTCTGCGTGTCAGAGCGACCAGCCGCGTCCGTTACCACGATAGGGGCCGTAATCGTGTGATTGTTCGAGTCGTAAGCTCGAGGGCTGCTGAACCGGATAGCGCCCGTCAAGCCATCGAGCAGGAACTTGCCTTGTGACTCATAATCGTCCGGCACGAAGGAGAACCTCAGCGTGTCGCCCGCGTCCGGGTCAACGGCCCCGATTGTCCCGATCGTCGTTGCGCCGCTCGCGACCGTGAAGGTCCGGTTCGTGATCGTGGGAGCCTCGTTCACGTTGTCGACGCGGATTGTTAATAAGGTGCTGGCGGCCGCGCCGAGTGGGTCCGCGGCCGTCACTTCGATCTCGTAGAGATTGTTCCCGTCTGCGTCCCCGGGCGCATCGAAGTCGGGGGCGGCCGCGAAGGCGATTTCGCCGGCCGGGCTGATGGTGAAACGTGCCGCATCGGCGCCTCCGGTTATGGAGAACGTGGGCTGGGTCGCGGGCCCGTCGGGATCGGTCACAAGGTAGCCGATGTCGCCGACTGCGATTGTATTCTCGTTTACAAAGAAATTCGGCGTTCCAGACAGCAAAGATTGGTCGAAAACCGGCGCTTCATTAACGTCGCCGATGCCTATTCCGAAGGTTGTGACGGCGTAAGATCCGGGCCTTCCGTCGGTCGCTCCAATTTGCAAGAAGATTTGCGGCGTGGTCTCGAAGTCGAGTGCCCGGCCGTTGCCAACGCGCACGACGCCCGTTTCGGGGTCGATGGTGAACCCCGTCGCTTGGTCGACAAGAAGCTCCTGCGTTCCGTTCGCGAAGTAGTATCGGAGCGGGGTGTTGCCCGGGTCATTTGAGCGCGCCGTGAGGCCAACAGCCGTGCCCGCCGCAGCGTTCTCGAGCACAAACCCGCTTAGGACGTTCCCGCTCTGAGTTCCGTTGCCGGTAGGGTCCGCATCGACCGGGGCCGTCGGCAGCACGTTCTCCACATTGATCGTCATATCGACGACATCGTAGTTCGTGCCGTCAGTGATCTGGACCTTGATGTGCCTCTGTGCGGTCCCGTCCTCGCCGACCTGGATCGAAGCACCGGCCTTGGTCCGGATCCAGAATCCGGTGGGGTTGTAATAGGGGTCGGAGTAGCCGCCGCCTACGAACGACTCGAAGTTGCCGCCATCATCGTCAACGAGCGTAAACTGTAGGGGACCGCTGTTCTGGGTCTCCGATGCTGGCGACGTGTGGGTCGCGCCGAAAGCGCTCAATTCCCACGAGGAGCTTTGGAGGACGCGAGACTCGCCCGAGGTCTCCCTGATGGAGAAGCTCGACGGGCTCTCGAAATCTGAGTGGTCCGGTATAGGTAGATCAGTGATGTTGAGCTGGAAGGTTTGTGTGGCCTCCTCGCGGTGATAGCCCTCATCATCATACCACTCGCTCACGGCGTGAGCTGTGAGCTCGTAGACGGTTTTAACCGGGCGATCGTAGTCCACACCGTTCGGGAAGTACTGGCTTGCCTCTCCGTCGCCTAGAAAGTGGTCAAGCCCTGAATGCCGGAACAGATCTACGTCGCCAGACAACACGATGTTTACAGGCATGTTTGAGCTATTCGTGTTGATGGCCGATATTTTTAGATTGGGCGTTCCACCCTCCGGCACTGAAACCGAGGCCGGCGACGTGAACTGAATGGCCATACGAGGGTCCTGAGCAGACGAAGATCTAAAGCTCTAGCAGATCGTTTCACTGTCTGACCCCTCTCTTCAGAGGATTGACAAGCGTTGTCTTTTCTGAAGGAGCCAAACATCGACGAACTCTTCGCGTTGCACCCGCGGCTCGTAAAGGTGATCTGCCTGAGGGCTGCTGCGTCTGCTGGGAACAGACACCGCATAGCAGTTCGGAAAAGGTCCGCTAAGCTAGGCCGCATGTGCAACCTCTACAGCGTCACGACGAACCAGGAAGCGATCCGCAACCTGTTCAAGGTAGGCCGCGACCTGACCGGCAACCTGCCTTGGCTGCCGGGCGTGTTCCCGGACCACTCGGCCCCAGTGATCCACCTGAATGAGGGCCAGCGGGTCTCGGCCATGATGCGTTGGGGACTGCCCTCGTCGCAGAAGGCCCAGCTCGACGCGGCAACCAAGCGAGCTGAGAAGCTCGAGGCCAAGGGCAAGCCGGTCGACTTCCAGCAGCTGCTCCGGATGGAGCCGGATATCGGCACCACCAACGTGCGCCGGACGGACAGCAGGCACTGGAAGCGCTGGCTCGAGCCCGAGAACCGCTGCCTCGTCCCGTTCACCAGCTTCAGCGAGTTCAACCGCGAGGCCGGCGGCGACATCTGGTTCGCCTTGAGCGAGGACCGCCCGATGGTGGCCTTCGCGGGCCTAAAGGTCGAGAGCTGGACCAGCGTCCGCAAGGTCAAGGAAGGCGAGACGACGAACGACCTCTACGGCTTCCTCACGACGGATCCGAACGCGGAGGTTGGCGCCATCCACCCGAAGGCCATGCCGGTGATCCTGACCACGGTCGAGGAATGGGACGTCTGGCTGCGGGCGCCGTGGTCAGAAGCCCGAGCGCTACAGCGGCCGCTGCCGGACGGGGCGCTCCAGATCGTTGCGCGAGGGGTGAAGAAGGACGAGCCACGGGCGGCAGCCGCGTGATCGGCCGGGCAGCTCTCCTCGTCGTAGCGCTCGTGGCCGCTAGTCCGGCCCATGCGGTCCGGCAGCTCTCCAAGGCGGAAAGCATGGCCTTGCGGTCTGCCGACGTGATTGGAGCGGCCGCCGCGTGCGGCATATCGGACGATCGCCTGGCTGCCGTCGGGCAAGCCACGATAGAACTGATTCAGGAGGCCACAGAATCCGCCGCCCAGCTCGATCGTGCTCGTCGGATGCACGAGACAAGGGTTCGGCTCACAGCCGAGCGAGTGAGGGAGCATCAGCACGAGTGTCCGGCTGCGGTCAGAGCTTTCGAGCGTGCGGAGCGGAACTGATGCCCAGCTCCTCGGTCCCAATCGTCCGGATTCACGCGCCCGACGACATGGTTCTGGCAATCGAGGTTCTGCGAGATCGTGCGGAGACCGACGGGAATGGCACGCTGGCCTATCTACTCGACATGGCGAAGCTCGAGGCCGAGCGGATCTCAGCCCAGGCCCGGCGGGATGAGGCGGAGCGTAGGGCCAGGCCGGACGATCTCTGGCGACCGAGCTAGCTCTGCCGCGGTCGCCCGAAAGGGAAGGCCCCGTCAGTTCGCAGCAGACGGGGCCAAGCGCGCGGCTACCTGCTTCCAGAGCCGTTGCCCGAGGGCGTCGAGCTTGCGCGAGAAGGCATTTGTGCGTTGCTGGCTCCCGCAGGGTTGTTCGACACGCTGCCTGCGCCGGTGCCCTCGGTTCGAACCGTGCCCGTCGCTCCGGGGCCTGAGTTGACCGCGCCAGGTCCGCCCGGGTTGACGACAGTCGGAACCGCAGCATTGGGCGCGGCGCCCGGTGCAACCACATCGCCGGAGCGCACCGAATTTGCAGGTCCGCCCGCATCTGTGCCGCTACGCTGCACCGCTCCCTGTGCGAAGGCCGAGGATGCCATCGCGCCTGTAACGCCTAAGGCAGCCAGAGTCAGAAGAGTACGTCTCATGGTAAAAGACCTCTTGAGCGGCGAAGCTTGCTTGCTTGCCGGTCTACGCCGAGGCCAACCCACAACGCGCCGGTAGGTTGCTCCCTGTCAGTTGGTACGTGGTCCTCTGCTAGAGGAGGGGTCGGGCGCTCCGCTCCGCATTTCGCTGTCTGCGTCTGGGCTAGAGTCACCGGTCGCTGCTGCAGCCTTCAACTCGCGTTCCGCCTGGAGCCAAAACTCGAGATCCTTGCCGAGCGGCCGACCGTTTTGCTCCCAGAGTTCCAATGCTCGAGTTCGTATCTGCTCCTTGGTGACCTGATTGCTCATCTCAGCCTCATTTTTCCCGCCGCAAACACCGTCCGCAAACACCGTCTATGCATTTGCGACGTGTGGGCAGTAAGGCGACGCGGGCGGAGTAGGACCGCCCCGCAACTGATTCACCAAAGCCCGAGCCACCGTCCTGTCGCACGCACCGCCTGGATGACCAGGATAGTTGCGACAGCCACGCCGACGATGATGCCGAGCCGCACGGCGGACATGTTGAACCCAACTCGCGCAACGGTGCCCGGCAACTCCCGGTTCCATACAGACGGCTCTCGACCCAACCATCTCGTCCGCTTCATGAGATTTTCTGTTGGTAGCGTACGAGGCTTCGCCTGTCAGCGAGCTTGACTGATCGGGCAGTCGAGGCAAGAAGGCCCAGATCGAATGACAACAGAGTAAGCGCCATGGCAGAAGCCGAAACCAGTATCTCTTCCGCTGAACTTACAGAACTCGCCGCAGTGATCGTCAGCGCTTACGTCGGAAACAACCCCGTTCGTGCCGCAGATCTTCCTACGGTCATTGCCGACACGTATGGAGCGCTGGCGAGCCTCACTAAGCCGATAGAAGTCGCGCCGGAGAAGCTGGTTCCTCCCGTGTCGATCCGGAAGTCGATCACGCCCGATTACCTGATTAGCCTTGAGGACGGGCGTCAGTACAAGTCGCTGAAGCGGCACCTATCCGGTTACGACCTTACGCCCCAGCAGTATCGCGAGAAGTGGGGGCTGCCGTCTGATTACCCAATGGTGGCTCCGAACTACGCCAAGCAGCGGTCTGAGCTCGCCAAGGCCCTGGGTCTTGGTCGGAAGCGTGAGCCCGAGCCGGTGAAGCCGAAGCGTGGCGGACGGGGGAAGTCCGCCTAGCCTGCACGAGGGGGCGGCGGAAGAGCTGCCAGCCCCGGACCCGCCCTCAACAAGCGGCCGGTTAGCGCCTCAGGTTGATATCTCGTCGGGGCGCCCCACTCAGGTCAGCCGCCCGATCGGGTGCGTCATAAGCATCGCGAGGAGCACCACGACCGGCGGGAAGAACAACCCGAGGAAAAGGAAAGCCACGCCGTCCATGACCGATAACGCGCGACACGGCGCGGGAGTTGGCCGTGCGCCGACCCAGTCCGATTTCGAACTGCGGCGATCGCCAGATCAGCGGCCAGGCCCACTTCGCGAACGCAGCGTCCGAATTGACGCCGGCCGCGACGGCAAGCGCGGGGCGGATGGTGGTCACGCCTCTGCGGAGGCGCGCGCCTCAAGGGCTTGGATGAGACGCCCGACGTCCGCTATTTCGCGCTCCAGCTTGGTGCGCCAATACTCCGTCGTGTCGGTCCACTGCAGGTCGCCTGTCTTGCGTTCGGCGTAGAAGGTGCCGGAGTTGATGTCGTCCAGCATCTCCTGCGCCCGGGCCTGCCTTGATCGATAGTCCTCAATCGCTGCGTCCAGACTTTTCACCTCGCCCCCCTCCAATCCGAGCGCCTGCGGCTATCAGCCCTGAGAGGCGGGAGGGGCCAGACGACTATCGCTCCACCGCCACCATTGCCACCAGCGGGGCTCTGTCCAGCCCATCTCGCGCGCCTTTCGGAATACGGCGGCTCTCGCCTCGCCAGGGGTCCTGCATCCACTGACGGTGGCCTTCCGCTTTGTCCCGTCCCGCTCAGTCCAGAAGATTGTCTGGCTGAACTTTACTGGAAAGCTGTCCAAATCGCTCTCTCCACCGCCGCCAGAGCCATTCCGATAAAAGCTAGCCCTATCCAGTTTCCGCGGGGAGAGGGGAGGACATCAGTTTGCAGGCTGGCTCGGGCTCTGAGATTTTACACAGCGCGGGCGTTCATAGCGCGGCAATGGGGCGGATCTGGCGAATCTTGTAAACGGGAGACCATGGGATCAGCGGCTTAGGGCGGAAGCGCCCTGTTCTACCGATAGCGGACGCTCACCTGGCAACTCCGGGGTCGTCACGAGGGTGGCCCACTTCCAAGACGCGTATTTATCGCCGCTCTGCCGGAGATGCGTGTAGCGCTTCAGGCTGGTCCAGGAGCGGTGCCCTGATACGGCCGCAGCGTGCGGGATGTTCATGCCCATCTCGAACAGGCGAGAAACGCCGTCGTGGCGCAGGTCGTGGAAGTGCAAGTCTTCGATGCCGAGAAGCGCGCAGGCCCGCGTGAACGCTGCCCCGATCGCGTCGGTGGTGTAGGGAAAGATCGGGCCGTCGCGCTCCGGCATGGACTGGATGATGGCGAGCGCCGGGTCGGGGAGGTCGCACCACACGTCGTTCCCCTGCTTCTCGCCGGGGTTCTTCATGTCGCGCACGAGGATGCGCTTTCCCCCGACGTCCAGGTCCGCTCGCTGGATCCGGGTAATCTCCTCCTGGCGCCGTGTCGAGAAGATCGCGAAGGCGATGACCTTTTGCATGGGCACCACGCCGGGTCGGCGCTGCTGCCGCTCGCCGAAGTGGGTCATCAGCTTGTCGAGTTCAGCGAGGGTAGGACGCCGGTCACGGGTGGTTGACTTGGCCGTGAGGCCGAGCCGCTTGGATACCTTCAACGCCGCGTCCATCTGACCGGAATCAAGGGGGTAGCCCCACGCCGGCTTCGCGATCGCGAACACCGAGCTGAGGTGGGCGAGGTAGTTCGCCACGGTCTGCGGCTGGCGGCCCGTCAGCAGCTCCTGGGCGAACGCGACCAGGTCGGCGCTCGTGATAGTCGAGCAGCGCTTCTCGGCGAAGTCGAAGCCTTTGATGGTGTTCAGGACCTGCGCCTTGGTCCGACCCAGGGGCCGACGAGTATCCTTCACATAACGGTCTATGACGGCCGACAGGGTCGGGTCGTCAACTTTTGCAAGCGCGAGCGCCCCAGGCTCCCTCAGTTCACGCTCGCGCCGCTTGATCCAGGCCGCGGCGGCCTGGTGCCGGTCAAAGGTCTTCGTCTCGCGGTGTAGGATCCCCTCGCTTTTGACGACGATCTGGGCGTGGTATCCAACTGCTCCACCCTTTCGCGGCCGTTCGATGATCGTGCCCACGGCCGCGCCTTTCTCCGGTACAGCAAGGGCCTGGGTGGTATAGCATTGCTGTACAGACGGCAACATTTCGGGCCAAAACGGGCCCAAACGGCACCGGAACGAGACAGCCGAAGCAGGGTGTAAGTGGCGGACGTGGAACGGAAATCCAGCGATTTCAATGCTTGGCGCTTCGCTATAGCACCCATGATGGATTGGACGGATCGGCATTGCCGGGCCTTCCATCGCACCCTGTCGCGGCGGGTGCGGCTCTATACCGAGATGGTCACGACGGGCGCGGTCATACACGGGCCGCGCGAGCGGCTGCTCGGCTTCTCCGACCCGGAGCATCCGATCGCGGTGCAACTCGGCGGGTCGGATCCGAAGGATCTCGCGGAGGCCGCGCGGATCGCGGAGGGGTTCGGGTATGACGAGATCAACCTCAATGTCGGCTGCCCGTCGGACCGCGTGCAGGACGGGCGCTTCGGCGCCTGCCTGATGCGGGAGCCCGCGCTCGTCGGGGATTGCGTCGTCGCGATGAAGGCGGCCGTCTCGGTGCCGGTCACCGTGAAGTGCCGCCTTGGGGTCGACGACCAGGATATTGGCCCGGCGCTCGACGACATGGCCCGGGCCGTCTTCTCCGTTGGAGCGGATGCGCTGGTCGTGCATGCCCGCAAGGCTTGGCTCCAGGGCCTTTCACCCAAGGAGAACCGGGACATCCCACCGCTCGATTACGCCCGCGTCTACGAGCTGAAGCGGGCTTGGCCCGAGAAGCCGATCGCGATCAACGGCGGCGTCCGGACCGTCTCCGAGGCGAAGGCTCACCTGGAGCATGTCGATGGCGCCATGCTCGGGCGCGCGGCCTACCAGGACCCGGCGATCCTGCTCGCGGTCGATCGGGAGATCTTCGGCGAGGAGCCGCCGGCCTCCGACCCGTTCGAGGCGATCGCGCTCTATGAGCCCTATGTTGCGGCCCGGCTCGCTGAGGGGCTTCGGCTCCACAACATGACCCGCCACATGCTGGGGCTGTTCAACGGCCGGCCCGGTGCGCGCGCCTATCGCCGCCATCTGGCCACCGCGGGTACACGCCCGGATGCCGATCTCCAGACGCTCCGCGATGCGGTCGGGCTGGTTGCGCGCGAGGCGGCGCTCGACGAGGCGGCCTGACGGGGCGTCTAATGCGGTGCCGTTAACTCTGTTGGTCTACTCCGCCAAGGAACATCGAACCGCCACGGTGGTTCGAACCCTGCCACCCCCGCACAAAGGAGAAATGCGGATGAAGCGTCTGATCGTCGGAATGGCTGCGCTGGCGGCTGGAGCGATCCTCGCCGCGACGCCGTCGCAGGCGGCGAAGTTCATGGACCCCGGGCTGGCGAAGACCGGCTCCCTGATCGAGGACGTCGCCTGCGTCACGCGGCGTGAGCGCGTCCGCCGGCCGGGTGGCCGGGTCGAGTGGCGCACTGTCCGCACCTGCCGGCCGGACGTTCGCCGGGGCAGAGACTGCCGCGTCGTCAAGGAGCGCATCCGGCGTCCGGGTGGCCGGGTGATCGTCGAGACGCGGCGCATCTGCCGCTGAGCGGTGCGTGACCTGCTCCGGGCGGCTCGCTCGCCCGGAGCTAACGATGGCTCAGTCGAGCCGCACGGCTTCCGTCTGCTCCGGATAGACGGGGTAGACGCCCGCGACCCGGCCCATCTGCTGTGTGAGCGCCAGCACGATGTCGATGGTCGGGGTGTCTACATCCACCAGCCGGCCCATCTCCTGCACCACGGTCAGAAGGGCATCGAGCTCGATCGGTCGGCCCTTGTCGAGATCCTGCAGCATGGAGGTGCGGTGCGCGCCAACTCCTGCTGCCCCGTCGATCCGCCTCTCGATCCCGACCCGAAAATGCGTGCCGATGCGGCGCGCGATCTTCTCCGCCTCTGCCATCATGCCGCGCGCGACCGCCCGCGTGCCCGGATCGGTCGCCACCACGTCCAGCGTCGCGTGGGTGAGCGCCGAGATGGGGTTGAAGCAGAGATTGCCCCAGAGCTTCAGCCAGATGTCGTCCCGGATCTTGGGGTCGACCTTCGGCTTGAGCCCGCCTTTCTCGAACACCTCCGCAAGGCGCGTCAGCCGCTCGGTGACCTTCCCCGTCGGCTCCCCGAGGCCGAAGCGGTCGCCATAGATGTGCTTGATGACGCCCGGCTCGGTGATCTCCGTCGCGGGATAGACCGTGCAGGCGATGGCGCGCTCGGGTCCGATCGCGCGCCACTGGCGGCCGTCCGGATCGACGCTTTGCAGCTGCAGGTTCGCGAACTGGCCCTCGAAGCCATAGAAGTACCACCAGGGAATGCCGTTCTGCGCCGTGACGACCGCGGTGTCGGGCCCGAGCAGAGGCTGCATGGCTTCCGCCGCCTCCCAGGCCTGATGCGCCTTGAGGGCTACGATGACGTAGTCCTGCGGCCCGAGCTCGGCCGGGTCGGAGGTGGCGCGGAGCTTCGCGTTGCGCTCGCCGTCCTTTCCCCGGATCGTGAGGCCGTTCTCCTGGATCGCCTTCAGGTGCGCGCCGCGGGCGATGAGGGACACCTCCGCGCCGCTCTGGGCGAGGCCCACGCCCATGAACCCGCCGATCGCCCCGGCGCCGTAGATACAGATTTTCATGCTGTCCTCGCTGGTCGATTGCCTTCCCCCTTGTGGGGAAGGTGGCCCCCGATCCCCGGGCGAAGACCGGGGACGAGGGCCGGATGGGGGGCGGGACAAAGGAGTTCGACCGAGACGGCCCCCCACCCCTAGCCCCTCCCCACCAGGGGGATGGGAACGAGAGCGGAGCTACTCCGCCGCCTGCAGCACCGGCTCGGGCACGCGCTCGATCTTCGCCGCGCAATACTTGAATTCCGGGATCTTCCCGAACGGGTCGAGCTGCGGGTTGGTGAGCACGTTCGCGGCCGCCTCGGCATAGGCGAAGGGGATGAAGATCAGCCCCGGCGGGATCATGCCGTCGATGCGCGCCTTGAGCTGGATGGTGCCGCGGCGGGTCGAGACCTGGATGAACTCGCCCGTATGGGCGCCAAGGCGCTCCATGTCGCGCGCGGACACATAGGCGACGGCCTCCGGCTCGAGATCGTCGAGCACCTGCGAGCGGCGGGTCATCGAGCCGGTGTGCCAGTGCTCGAGCTGCCGCCCAGTCGTCAGCACGAAGGGGTACTCGGTATCCGGCTCCTCGGCAGGCGAGATGAGCTTAGCCGGCACGAACTTCGCCCGTCCTGTCTTGGTCGGGAAGCCGTTGCCGAAGACGATGTCCTGCCCGGGCTCGTCCGGCCCGTCGCAGGGGTAGGTGACGGAGTATTCGCGCTCCACCCGCTCCCACGTGATGTTGGCGAGGGACGGCATGACGGAGGCCATCTCCGCGAAGACCTCGCTGACGTGATTGTAGCGCCAGTCGAGCCCGAGCCGGTTCGCCAGGTCGATGATGATGTCGAGGTCTTGCCGCGCCTGGCCGGGGAGGGGGAGGGCGGCCCGCCCCATCTGCACCTGCCGGTTCGTATTGGAGACCGTGCCGTCCTTCTCGGGCCAGGCGGAGGCAGGGAGCACGACGTCGGCGTATTTCGCCGTCTCGGTCAGGAAGATGTCCTGCACGACGAGGTGGTCGAGCTTGGCCAAAGCCTCGCGCGCATGCTGCACGTCCGGGTCCGACATCGCCGGGTTCTCGCCCATGATGTACATGCCGCGGATCTGGTCGTCGTGGATCGCGTCCATGATCTCGACGACCGTGAGACCCCGCTTCGGATCGAGCTTGGTGCCCCAGAGCTCCTCGTAGCGGACGCGGATCTCCGGATCCTCGACCGATTTGTAGTCGGGGAAGAACATCGGGATCAGGCCGGCATCGGATGCGCCCTGCACGTTGTTCTGGCCGCGGAGCGGGTGGAGGCCCGTGCCAGGGCGGCCGATCTGGCCGGTGGAGAGCGCCATCGCGATGAGGCAGCGGGTGTTGTCGGTGCCGTGGATGTGCTGGCTGACGCCCATGCCCCAGAAGATGATCGCCGATTCAGCCCGGGCGTAGACCCGCGCCACCTCGCGGAGCGTCTCGGCCGGGATGCCGCAGATCTTCTCCATCTCCTCGGGGGGATAGTTCTTCACGTTCTCGACGAGCTTCTCGAAGTCGTCGGCATTCGCCTGCACGTATTGCTGGTCGTAGAGCTTCTCCTCCACGATCGTGTGCAGGATGGCGTTCAGCATCGAGACGTCGCGTCCCGGCTTGAACTGCAGCATGTAGGTCGCGAAACGCTTCAAGGCGACGCCGCGCGGATCCATGACGATCAGCTTCGCGCCGCGCTCGGCCGCGTTCTTGAAGAAGGTCGCGGCGACCGGGTGGTTCTCGATCGGGTTCGCGCCGATCACCACGATCACGTCCGCATCCTTGGCCGACATGAACGGCGCGGAGACGGCGCCCGAGCCGACGCCTTCCAGCAGGCCGGCAACCGAGGATGCGTGGCAGAGCCGGGTGCAGTGATCGACGTTGTTGGTGCCGAACCCGGCGCGGACGAGCTTCTGGAAGAGGTAGGCCTCCTCGTTCGAGCCCTTGGCGGAGCCGAAGCCGGCGAGGGCGCCCCCGCCGAGCGTGTCGCGGATCCTGGCGAGCCCGCCAGCCGCCTTCTCCATGGCCTCTTCCCAGGTCGCCTCGCGGAAATGCGTCAGCGGGTTCATGGGATCGATGTCGACGTCGTGCTTGGAGACGCCATCCTTCCGGATGAGGGGCACCGTAAGCCGGTCGGCATGGTGGACGTAGTCGAAGCCGAACCGCCCCTTCACGCAGAGGCGCTCCTGGTTCGACGGGCCGTCGCGGCCCTGAACGGCGACGATCTTGTCGTCCTTGATCTGGTAGGTGAGCTGGCAGCCGACGCCGCAATAGGGGCAGACGGAATCCACCTCGCGGTCGGGCGCGTTGGTGAACACGCCCTGCTCGTCGACGAGCGCCTTTTCCATCAGGGCGCCCGTGGGGCAGGCCTGGACGCATTCCCCGCAGGAGACGCAGGTCGAGCCGCCCATCGGGTCGTCGAAGTCGAAGACGATCTTCTCGCCATGGCCGCGATAGGCCATGCCGATCACATCGTTGACCTGGACCTCGCGGCAGGCGCGCACGCAGAGCCCGCAATGGATGCAGGCATCGAGCTGCACGGCCATGGCCGGGTGAGAGAAGTCGTCGGCCTTGTTCGGCCGGTCCACGGCCGGGAAGCGGCTGTCCGCGAGTTCGATCCGGTCCGACCAGGTCCAGAAGGCCGAGTTCGGATCATGCGCGCATTCGCGCTCGGGCTGGTCGGCCAGCAGCAGCTCGAACACGAGCTTGCGCGACGCCTCCGCCCGCTCGGAGGCGCTCTTCACCTTCATGCCCGGTGTGGGCTTGCGGATGCAGGAGGCGGCGAGCACCCGCTCGCCCTCGACCTCGACCATGCAGGCGCGGCAATTGCCGTCCGGCCGGTAGCCCGGCTTCGGCGAGTAGCAGAGATGCGGGATGTCGGTGCCGTGCCGGCTCGCGACCTGCCAGATCGTCTCGCCAGGGCGGGCGGTGACCTCCTTCCCGTCGAGCGTGAAGGAGATGGGTTCGAAGATGGGGAGCCCGTCAGACACTCGCTGTCTCCCTGTTCCATTTTGTCATGGCCGGCCTTGTGCCGGCCATCTCGATCGATGATCGATGCCTTCGGATCGGGGTGGCCGGGACAAGCCCGGCCATGACGCCGTCGAGCATCTCAATACCGCGCCGGCTTGCCGGGGGTGGGCTCTTCCGCTGCGACCGCGGGCGCGAGGCCCGCGAAGTCGTCGCGGAAATGCTTCATGACCTGCTTCACCGGGTTCATGGCCGCCTGGCCGAGGCCGCAGATGGAAGCGTCCGTCATGACCTTGGTCAGCTCGTTCAGCAGGTCCTCGTCCCAGCGGTCGCGCTCCATGATCGTGACCGCCTTTTCGGTCCCGATCCGGCAGGGCGTGCACTGTCCGCAGGATTCGTCCTCGAAGAACTTCATGAGGTTCAGCGCGACGTCCCGCATGTTGTCCCGGTCGGACAGGACCACGACGGCGGCCGAGCCGATGAATGAGCCGTGCGGCTCCAGGGTTCCGAAATCCAGCGGGATGTCGCCCATCGAGGCGGGCAGGATGCCGCCGGACGCGCCGCCCGGCAGGTAGCCCTTGAAGACGTGGCCCTCGGCCATGCCGCCGCAATATCCGTCGATGAGCTCGCGGACCGTGATGCCGGCGGGCGCGAGCTTCACGCCCGGCTCGTGGACCCGGCCGGAGACGGAGAAGGTGCGCAGGCCCTTGCGGCCGTTCCGGCCGTGCGAGCCGAACCACTCGGGTCCCTTCTCGACGATCTCGCGCACCCAGAAGAGCGTCTCGACATTGTTGATCAGCGTCGGGCGGCCGAAGAGGCCGACCTGGCTCGGGAAGGGCGGCTTGTGCCGTGGCAGGCCGCGCTTGCCCTCGATCGATTCGAGCATCGCGCTCTCCTCGCCGCAGATATAGGCGCCGGCACCGCGACGGAGATGGATGCGGGTGCGTTTAGAGAGGCCGGCCGCCTCGACTTTCGGGATCTCCCGCAGGAGGATCTCGCGGCACTGCGGATACTCGTCGCGCAGGTAGATGTAGACGTCCTCCGCCTCGACCGCGAGCGCGCCGACCAGCATGCCCTCCAGGAAGCGGTGGGGATCGGTCTCCAGGTAATGCCGGTCCTTGAAGGTGCCGGGCTCGCCCTCGTCGCCGTTCACGGCCATGAGGCGCGGCGCCGGCTCGGCCCGGACGAAGCGCCACTTCCGGCCGGTCGGGAAGCCGGCGCCGCCGAGGCCGCGCAGGCCCGAATCCTCCATCGTCTTGATGACGTCCTCGACGGTGCGCTTGCCGTCGAGGAGTTCGGACAGGAGCCTGTAGCCGCCGCCCGCCTGGTAGGCCTCGAAATCCGGATAGCCGGGGACCTGCGGATGCGTGTGGCCGGCCTGCGCCTCGGACGTGACGCTCTCAACCGTCGCATGCGGGTGCAGGGCATGGCCAATCGCAGCCATCGGGGCCTGGTGGCAGCCGCCCATGCAGGGTGCCCGCACGACGCGGATGCCGGGCTCGAGCGAGGATTGCAGCGAGCCGAGCAGCGTCTCGGCGCCGGCGAGCGCGCATGACAGCGAGTCGCAGACGCGCACCGTCACGGGCGGTGGGGGGGGCTCGCCATCCATGACGATGTCGAAATGCGCATAGAACGAGGCGACCTCGTAGACCTCAACGAGGGCGAGCCGCATCAGGTTCGCGAGTGCCGCGAGGTGGCGCGCATGCAGGCAGCCGAAATGGTCCTGCAGGAGGTGAAGGTGCTCGATCAGGAGGTCGGCACGAAGCGGGCGCGAGCCGAGCAGCGCCTCGACCTCGGCAAGCGCCTTCGGCTCGACCTGCCGGCCCTTCGGCGTGTCGCGGGTCTTGCGGCGGCCGGAGCCCGGATGGACCGATCGCGCCGCTGCGGTCCCGGCCATAACGCCTGGATTGTGGATGTTCATGGCCCACGCTTGTCATGGCCGGGCTTGGCCCGGCCATCTCGATTGGAA
>NZ_JBMSEF010000041.1:0-12328 GCF_049446235.1 Enterovirga sp. CN4-39
GGCCCTGCGAGCATGTCGCTGGCGCCTGCCTTCCTGGCTCTCGGGCGCCGGTGTCGCATTCCTCCCCTGGCGCCGGCCCGCGGCCGGTGCGACAAGCCACGCAATGCCGCCTGAGCGGCCGCGACGGAACGGGAGGACGGAATGGCGATCGCGCTCGAGAACTATGCCCAGGACCGGTGGGTCCCGCATTCCGGCCGGGCCGTCGAGATCCCGAGCGCGCTCGACGGCCATGTGGTCGCGACCTGTTCCAGCGACGGCCTGGATTTCGGCGCCATGGTCCGGCACGCCCGCGAGGTCGGCGGCGCCGGCCTAAGGGCCATGACGTTCCACGAGCGCGCCGATCGGCTGCGTGCGCTTGCGGGCTTCCTCAACGAGCGGAAGGAGGTTCTCTACCGCCTGTCGGCCGACACGGGCGCGACGATGCGCGACAACGCCTTCGACGTGGATGGCGGGATCGGGACCCTCTTCGCCTATGCGTCGCGAGGGCGGCGGGAGCTGCCCTCCGAGCGCTTCGTGGTCGAGGGCGGCGTGGAGACCTTGTCGAAGTGCGGCGGCTTCGTCGCGACGCATATCCTGACGCCCCTCAACGGGGTCGCGATCCACATCAACGCCTTCAACTTCCCCTGCTGGGGGCCGCTGGAGAAATTCGCCCCCGCCTTCCTGGCCGGCATGCCGGTGATCACCAAGCCCGCCACGGCGACCGCCTACGTGACGGAGGCCCTGGTCCGGCTGATGATCGAATCCGGCCTGCTGCCGAAGGGGACGCTGCAGCTGATCTGCGGCGGGGTGGGCGACCTCCTCGACCACCTGACCGGCCAGGACGTGGTGTCGTTCACCGGCTCGCTGGAGACATCGGAGAAGCTCCGCAACCACCCGGCGCTCGGCCGCAACGCCGTCCGCTACATCGCCGAGCGCGACTCGCTCAACGCCGCCATCCTGGGCCCGGACGCAGCGCCCGGCACGCCGGAATTCGACCTCTTCGTCAAGGAGGTCGTGCGCGAGATGACCGTGAAGGCGGGCCAGAAATGCACCGCCATTCGCCGTGCCTTCGTGCCGCGCGCCGTCGCCGGCGATGTCGTCGAGGCGGTGAAGGCGGCGCTCGCGGGCATCAAGGTCGGCCGACCGGACGACACGGACACCCGCATGGGAGCGCTCGTCAGCCGCACCCAGCGGGACGCGGTGCGGGCCGCCATTCGCGAGCTCTCCCGGGAGGCCGAGATCGTCTCCGGCGATCCGGATGCGGAGCCGCCCGGCCTCGAGGGCGGCGCCTTCATGCAACCCGTGCTGCTGCGCTGCGACCATCCCGCCGAGGCGAAGGGGGTCCACACGGTGGAAGCCTTCGGGCCTGTCGCCACCGTGATGCTCTATGACGGCACGGAGAAGGTGATCGAGCTCGTCGCGCGCGGCGAAGGCAGCCTCGTCGCCTCCCTCTTCACCTACGATCCCGAGGTGGCGGCAAAAGTCGCGCTCGGGATCGCGGCCTTCCATGGCCGGATCCTCATCCTGGATCGGGATTGCGGGCGGGAATCGACCGGGCACGGCTCGCCGCTGCCCGGCCTCGTCCATGGCGGACCGGGACGGGCCGGCGGCGGCGAGGAGCTCGGCGGCCTGCGCGGGGTGTTCCACTACATGCAGCGAACGGCCATCCAGGGTTCGCCGAAGCAGCTCGCCGCGCTCACGCATTCCTGGATCAAGGGCGCGCCCGCACCCGCGACGGAACAGCACCCGTTCCGGCTCGACTACGACCAGCTCCGGATCGGCGACACGATCAAGACCGCGAGCCGGACGATCTCGCTGGAGGACATCGAGCACTTCGCCCATTTCACGGGCGACACCTTCTACGCCCATATGGACGAGGAGGCCGCGGCCGCGAACCCGTTCTTCCCGGGCCGCGTGGCGCACGGCTACCTGATCCTGTCCTTTGCGGCCGGTCTCTTCGTCGATCCGCCGCCCGGGCCGGTGCTGGCGAATTACGGCCTCGACAACCTGCGCTTCCTGAAGCCGGTCTCGCCGGGCGACGCCATCAGGGTGCGGCTCACGGTGAAGGCGAAGAACGCCGCGCGCCAGCCCGAATACGGCGAGGTGCGCTGGGATGCGGAGGTCTTCAACCAGACCGGCGACACGGTCGCCCGCTACGAGCTCTTGACCATGAACGCGCGCCCCGCCTGACCCCCCGCTCATCCCGGCAAAAGCCGGGATCCAGGCCTGTTTCGCCGAGAGAGCGTCCGGGCTCTACTCCACGAACT
Source organism: Enterovirga sp. CN4-39 (assembly GCF_049446235.1). Classification (NCBI taxonomy): domain Bacteria; kingdom Pseudomonadati; phylum Pseudomonadota; class Alphaproteobacteria; order Hyphomicrobiales; family Methylobacteriaceae; genus Enterovirga; species Enterovirga sp. CN4-39. Next base: position 2,247 of record NZ_JBMSEF010000041.1, read on the forward strand.
CGACCACTGTGCCCTTGCCGACCATGCTGGCGAGGTCCTTCACGTCCCAGTTCGTGAGGCGGATGCAGCCATGCGAGGCGGTCTTGCCGACCCGCTCGGGCTCCGGGGTGCCGTGGATGCCGTAGCTCTCGGCCGTGAGGTCGAGCCACACGGCTCCGACGGGGTTGTTGGGCCCGGCCGCGATCTCCACCTTCCCCTTCGCCTTCTGGCCCTTGAACCCGTAATCCGGGTTGTAGGTGTAGGTCGGATTGCGGGCGATCGCCTTGATCTCGAACCGGCCCGAGGGCGCAGGCTTTTCCTCCGACCCGACCGAGGCCGGATAGGTGGCGAGGAGCCTGCCGTCCTTGTCGAAGGCGCGCAGCGCCTTGCGGGTCTTGTCGACCTCGATCCGAGTGACGGGCGCGTTGCCGCCCTCCGTCTCGGCGACGTTGCGGTTGGTGATCTGGGCCGGCTTCGGGTCGGGCCGGGCGGCCGGAACGATGATCTCCTCCCCGGCCTCGAATTGCGCCTTGGGGTTCAGCGCCTTGAGCAGGGTCGGCGAGACGTGGAACTGCTCACCGAGCGCCTCCTCGGGCGACGTGTAGGCGAGCGTCTTCAGCTCGGCCATGTCCTCGTAATCCTTGGGGATCTTGTCGAGGAAAGGCCCTTTCACGTCGTCCTTGCCGATCCTTCGCGTGACGAGAACCGGCTCTGCCCAGGTCGCGACGAGCAGGTCCCAGACCTCACGCGTCAAGTCTCCCGCGGGCTTCAGTCCGTTCGCGGTGGCGAAGGCGTCCAGCGCCTTGGAAAAGTTCTCGCCACGCCTGCCATCGATAGACCCGGGCGAGAACCGCAGCCGGTCGAGAAGGATCTGCGCCCGCAGCACCGCCGGGTCGACGCCCTCCTGCGCGCTCGCGCCCTCCTTGAAGGCCGCCTCGTTCACCTGCCCGGCCGTGAGAGCAACCGCGCCCGCCGGCCCGGCCGGCAACAGCAGCGGCAGAGCCGCAGCCAGGACCGCCGGCCATCGCACGAACCCACCGAACCTGTGCTGAACCCGACCCGACATGCTTTCCCTTGCCCGCATTCGGCGAACAAACCCCGAGCGGGGCCGGAAAGTTCGCGCGTCACATCATCCGGCGTCCTCCCCTCCGCTTGCCTCCCCCCGGCCCGGCTCCTACAACCGCCGTCGGGCCAGACTGCGTAGCTCAATCGGATAGAGCGTCGCGCTTCGAACGCGAAGGTTGGGGGTTCGAGTCCCTCCGCGGTCGCCAGACTCTTGTCTCGCAGGGCCCGCCGGCGTCCAGTAGGCCTTGCTTTCCCCTCTATGGTCGGCTGACGTGCTGTCCCCCCCCCTGCTCCACGACCGTCTCCCCTAAGTACCCGGTTTTCCGGGTATCAGATCGGGTATAGCGCGAACGGAACCGGGTATCGGAGGCGTAGGTGCTGACGGACGGGTGAGGCCTCCAGCTGTTCGTAACGCCTGCGGGCAGCAAACTCTGGAGGTTCTGCTACAGCTGGGCCGGCAAGGAAAAGCTGCTCTCGCTCGGCGCCTATCCCGAGGTGACCTTGGCCGAGGCACGCGCAGCGCGCGACGACGCGAAGGCGTCCCTGCGCACTCCCGAGCCAGCGTCTCGAATGTCTCGGCGGCGTCTGCCGTCGCCTGCGCCATCGTTGATCTCGAAGAGGCACGAACCGTGCTCGCGCGGGTCGAGGCAACTCCAGCGCACCCGGTGACGAAACTCGCAATGCGCTTCCTCGCGATCACGGCCGTTCGGCCTGGCACGCTCGCCGGCACGCCCTGAACGGAGTTCGTCGAGCTCGACCCCGAACAGCCCATGTGGCAGATCCCGGCGGCACGCATGAAGCTACGCCTGCAGCACAAGGGCGACGAAGGACGAGACCACCTCGTTCCTCTCCCTTGGCAGGCGATCGAGACGCTCGAGACCATCAAGGGGCTGACCGGCCGCGGGCCGTATGTGTTCCCGAACGGTCGGAGCGCGCACCGTCCAATGTCAGAGAACGCGCTCGGGTATCAGCCGCTCGCCGCGCCAGGAGCGCCCACGCAGCGGCGCAATATTGGTCTTGGCCCATGTCTCGTCGATGAAGACGAGGTTCGCCGGGTCCAGGCTCGCCTGCTCGCGACGCCAGCTCTCGCGGGCGGCTGCAACGTCCGGTCTATCCTGCTCGGCGGCCCGTACGCTTTTTTTTGAAGCTGAGCTTCTCCCGGTCGGCGAAGCGCCACATCGTGCCGTAGCCGACCCGGACGCCCGTGGCCGCCGCCAGTTCCCGACGCAGCGCCTCCAGGGTGAGGGACGGCTCTTCGGCGATCCGGGCCAGAAGCCATGACCGGTGGGGATCCAGAGCCGACCCGCGGCTCACCCCCATCGGCTTCGGCGACACGCGTCCCGTCGCCCGGAAAAGCTGGCCCCAGCGAACAACGCTCGCCTCGCCAACCCCGAATCGGGCCGCGACCGCCCGGCAAGAACCACCCTCGATGTACGCCGCAACAGCACGCCTACGGAGATCGTCCGAGATCGGCCTGCCCATCGTGTCGGTCTCCAGCCCGGCACCTTGAATCATGCAAACGGCAGCCCGGGAATACCAACCCGATTCAACTCACACGGATGTTGCTCTAGCGCATCTTACTAAGGCGGGGTCGCTGCGGGTGCCTCCGCGCTCACGGCCGGACCGCGAATGTGACGGCGCCGGGCCGGGAGCGACTAGCTGGCCGATGATCGGCGGCTTCTGCTGCCTCGGAGTAAGTCACGACGGAAACCGTCCGCCCGCTCTCGTCAGCGACGATCTCGATTGAGCGTGCGATTGCGGCAGAAAGCTTTCCCCTCCCTTCATGTGCTCGACCAAGGCCTGCTTTGCGAGACGAAGGGCTTCGCCGCGAGCCGCTTCCAGGTCGTTGAACTCTACCCTTACCAGTGCCGTCGTCAGGTCGACACCATTGCGGGTGTGAAAATAGAACCGGGGCATGCTCGGTAACGCGGCCTCGAGCCGAACGTTGCGAGCCCATAAACAACGTCCCGGCGATGATGGTGCTCCGCCTAAGACCGCGACCGGTACGTCAGGCAAGGCACTCGACCTCCGAGCGCCGGCCTAGTCTGGGGTAGGATCGGAGCTTGAGGGCGATGAGGCTGGCTCCTATTTCGGGCCGGTTCAAGCTGGGGCGCCGACATGTCCAAAGCTCACCCTGACGAGACTGTGGTTGCTGCCGGAATTGCAATTGTCCGGCAGGAGTTGGAGCGGCTGCCGTCCGTGTCGCGGACCTGGTGCGAATGGAGCTAGGTAGCTGGACGCTCGTTGCAGAGGTCAGGTTCGACACTGACCCGAACTCTCCGGGGCTCAACGCGGTCGCGCTGGACGAAATAGAGCGGACCGTACGCGAGATACTCACGAGCAAGACGACCATGTCGATCAGCGGTCTCAGAGTTGTCCCGAAGCCCGCTTTTGCCTGACCGGGACCTTGAACGTCCGGTGGAACGCGCTGCCCACGGTGGGGTTAGTTGCCCCGTGACAATCGAAGCTGATCAGGAGCGAGACGGTCCCGCCGTGCCCTTCCGGGTGGCCCCGGGGGTGGATGCAATGCATCACCTTCACCTCTGGCTGAAAGGCTTTGAGGCGAGTGGCGCAATTGGAAAGTGGTTCGCCGTTGGCTTCCGAGCGGACCAACGTGAGACGCTAGCGCTAGTCGAATTCGAGAAAGATGAGGACGGAGCTCTGGCCTCCGCAGCTTGGCAGAAGCGCAAGGCGCCTGCCTAGCGCCGGGCAGCGCTCCGTCCTCGCTGCGTGGCAGGCGTGGCAGCTCCTCCCCCAACGCCCGTTGTGTTGTCTAGGCGGCCTTTTGTCGACCGCCACGCTTCGGCTTCACCGGCTCGGGCTCACGCTTACGGCCAAGGCCAAGAGCTTTGGCGAGCTCAGACCGGTGCTTTGCATAGTTCGGCGCAACCATCGGGTAACCAGATGGCAGCCCCCACTTCTCACGATATTGCTGAGGCGCAAGGTCGCAACCAGAGAGGCTCGCTTCAGCGACTTGTACTGACGCCCATCCTCAAGGCTAATCAGGTAGTCGAGCGAGATAGATTTCCGGATCGACACGGGAGGAGCCAGCCTCTCCGGCGCGACTTCTATCGGCCTAGTGAGGCTCGCTAGCACTCCATAAGTGTCTGCAATGACCGTAGGGAGATCGGCGGCACAAACGGTGTTGTTCCCGACGTAAGCGCTGACGATCACTGCGGCGATTTCTGCAAGTTCAGCGGAGGACACGCTGACGAGACTGTCAGGCACGATCTTTACTGTACTTGGGTTGCCCCTCGGCCGGCTACGCAAGTAGGGCGTGAAGGTCGAGTGACAGAATAGATTTCGACAAGGAGGGTTAAGTTGACGCATTTCGGTAAATCGCTCGCTGGAACGGCAGCACAACTTGTCAGGCCGCGGCCGCTCGCGGGTCATCCTTCTTCACCCCTCGCGCGACGATCTGGAGCGAGCCGTCCGGGAGCGGACGTTGTAGCGCTCGGGCTTCTGACGAGAGCGCCCGGAGCCATACATCCTATTCCTCGACCGTGGTCAGGATAAGCGGCATGGCCTTGGGGTGGATGGCGCCGACCTCCGCGTTCGGATCCGTCGTGAGGAAGCAATAGAGGTCGTTCGTCGACTCCCTCCGTTGACCTTCCGGACGCTCGTCCAGTTCTCGACCTTCAGGCCCGCAAACGCCACCATTGGTCGATCCTCGCTCAGAGCGAACCAGATGTCACCGCCGGCCTCCCGGTTGAACTCGCTGAAGCTGGTGAACGGGACGAGGCAGCGGTTCTCGGGCTCAAGCCAGCGCTTCCAGTGCTCGCCGTCCGTCCGGCGCACGTTGGTCGCGCCGATATCCGGCTCCATCCGGAACAGCTGCTGGAAGTCGACCGGCTTGCCCTTGGCCTCGAGCTTCTGAGCCCGCTTCGTTGCGGCGTCGAGAAGCGCCTTCTGTTACGAGGGCAAGACCCAGCGCACCATGGCCGAGACCCGCTGGCCCTCGTTCAGATGGATCACGGGAGCCGGATAGTCCGGGAATACGCCTGGCAGCCACGGCAAGTTGCCGGTCAGGTCGCGGCCGACTTGAACAGGCTGCGGATTGCTTCCTGGTTCGTCGCGGCACTGTAGAGGTTGCACATGCGGCGGATGGTACCGCGATCCCATACAACTGCACAGCCCAATCAATCTTGAACTCGGCAACTCTCCCTCGTCTCTGGCATACTGCCATCCTCATATATGATGATGGCGATTCGCTGCAGGATTGAAGTAAACGGTAATCGCGGACCAAGGCGAACCGTCGTAAGCTGGTGTTCGGCGCTGTTGGGGCAACCAGATGCCGGTTCGGCTCGCTGGCCCCTGCGCGCTCGGCGGCGAAAGATTGTTTCGCGATGGCTCCGCATGGGCGACCCCTTTTTCGGGGTTGCACGCGGAGAACCTGACACGTGGCGATCATCCCACCGGGCGCACTGACCGAAGTCACCTTTCTGACGGGGGTCAACGAGGACGGGACGCTGTCCAGCGTCAGCTACTGGAACCAGCAAGACGGAGATACCGCGCGCAAATGGGGCGACCCGACGGCCGGTACTGGCGCTACGATCTCCTACGGATACGACCCTAGCTCAAACTGGGCTGCGACTGAGCGCGAGACCTTCCGAACTGCGCTCGACATGTGGGCTGCAGTCGCCGACATCACGTTCGTCTCGGCGGCTGCCGGTCAAGCGCCGGACATCCTGCTGCGTCGCGGATCAGACGGAAAGGCTTTTGCAGCTCAATCCGCCTCTGACGGCAGCGGCTCCACTCTCGGTAGCTATCAAGGCCAGGTGGTTATATCGATCGACACGAGCGCGCAGAGCTTCGATCTGAGCGGCAGTTTTGAGAGCGCAGCAGGGTACGGGCTCAACACCATCCTGCACGAGGTTGGTCACGCTCTCGGACTGGGTCACGGCGGCGACTACAACGAAAACGTTGATGCCTCGACGCAACAGCAGAGCCTCTACGACACGCGGCTGTACACGCTGATGTCGTATATCTGGCCTGATGACGACCCGAAAGCCAAGTACTGGAGCAGCTACAAGGTCACAGGCACGAACTGGGGCGTTGATTCAGACGAAAATGTCGGCCGCAATGCGCATACCTGGATGCCGCTCGACATCCTGGCCATCCAGCGACTCTACGGCAAAGCCAACGATACTCCTCTCTCTGGCGAGACGTTCGGCTTCAACACGACCGTGGACAACCGGCTCAAGCCCTTCTTCGATTTCACGATCAATACCACCCCGGTCGTGACTCTTTATGCTAACGGCGGCGGCAATACGCTGGACCTCTCGGGATTCAATGCCGTCGGCTCAACCGTCGACATGCGGGAAGGCGGCTATTCTAGCGCCGGTGGGATCACCAACAACATCGGGATCGCTTACGGAACGATTATCAGCAGAGTTATCACCGGGGACCTCAATGACGACATCACCGGCAACGAGTACAACAATACATTTATTGTCGGGAAGGGCGAGAACACGATCAAGGGTTTCGACGGAGATGATACCCTGATCGGCGGCGAGGGCCAAGACGACTTCGACGGCGGCGACGGCAACGACAACATCGACTATCGCGCGTCACCGCAAGCAATCCAGATCGACCTAGGTGCCGGCACCGGGACAGGCGGCGCCGCACAGGGCGACACGTACGCGAACGTCGAGCGGGTCCTCGCCACATCGCAAGGCGACAGGCTAACCGGCCGCGACGATACGGGCGAGTCCCTGTTCGGCTACGGCGGTTTTGACGAACTCGACGGAGGGGGCGGCGACGACTGGCTGGTCGGCGGGGCAGGCGCCGACACGCTGCGAGGCGGCGGGGGCAACGACCGGTTGTTCGGAGCCGGGGCCGTCCATAACCTGATTCGCAACGGCTCCTTCGACATTTATGCGGGCCAGCTCGTTCTCGACGAGAACGGCTACAGCAGCGACGTCCCATTCGTCGAAGGCTGGGGCGATTTCAATCTGGAGTATGACGAGTTCGTCGTTCTCGCCAACCTGAAGGACGGCCGCTACGCCTTCGACCTCGAGACGAGCGGCAATCGTCAGCTCTTCCAGAGAGTGTTGGACGTCGTCGATGGCGTCACCTACCGGCTCGCCTTCGACTACCGCAAGGCGACGGACACGGCTTCGACACTGCTGAAGGTGCAGTGGGGCAATCTAGTGCTCGATGAAGGATTCGGGGCGAGCACGGAGTGGCAGAAGTTCGAGATGGAGATCACCGGAGGTCAGGGCGGGCCTGGGCAGAAGAACGTCCTGTACTTCCACGAACTCGGCGACCCCGATCTCTACGGCACCCTCATCGACAACGTCAGGATGTGGCGAGCCGACGGTAGTTACTTGGCCGGGGATGACCCGTTCGATGACGGTGGCGACATCATCTATGCCGGCACGGGTGGTGACATCGTCTACGGAGATGGCGGCGACGACGTCGTCGTGTTTGAGGACGCGCTCGATACGCGCATCGACTACGCGTATGGAGGGACCGGGGTGGACACGCTCCGGATGAACTGGTCGGGCGCGACTTCTCGGATCTTCTACACCCCATACACGCAGCCCTCCGGCAACGGCAGCGGAGACATCGCTGGCGCCCCACAATCGTATGAAACAGGCAACCATGATCTGTATTTCGCTGAGTTCGAGCGGTTTGAGCTGACCGGCGGAGCCGGGAACGACGTGCTCGTCGGCGGATACCTCGACGACATCCTGAATGGCGGAGCGGGCAATGACCGCGCCATTCTCAAGCTCGCCACGTTTGAAACGATCGATCGCAGGGCAGCCGCCTCCGAAACGGGCTTCACCCTCTTCAACGGCACCCGGCTGATCTCGATCGAGTCGATGACCATCCAGACGGCGGACGGGAACACTTACGACCTGAGCAGTTACGCGTGGGAGAGTGGCACCGACGGGGCTTGGACCTCCGCGGTCCGTTGGGACACCGTCTTCTCGTATCCACATGGCATTGACGCTATCGTGGATATCGATGCGCCTGGAGTAAGCGGCAAGTACACCGTCACTGTCGACAACCTGTACGAGAGTGTCACCAACGGCGGTTCAACGACGATTGAATCCTACGACGTCGGCACGCTTACGATCGGTGCCGATGCGAACCTCCTCGTGCGATCAGACGTGTTCAGGATCGGAACCGAGCTGGACAGCGTTGGAAATGTGGAGCTTGAGACAACGCTCCTCCTTGGGAGGGGCGCGGAGAGCAATTCGGTAGCTTTCAAGGGAGGCGGCACCGTTAGCCTCGCTTCTCGGGACTCGGACTGGGCCCGGATCGCCGGAGACGACTCGAAGGCGACCGTTCTCGATGTCCAGGATGCAACGATCCGAGTGGCGGCCGGGATGGAGACCTTTTCGGACGGCGTGACCTACATCGACTCGACAGCAGGTGCGATCGATCACGTCAAGCTTGTTCTACACGATAACGCCGTGCTGAGGGCAGAAGATCTCACCTGGCTGATCGTCAGCGACCATCAGGGCATCGAGAATCACGGCTTGATCGAAGCAGTTGGGCGGTCCCAGGTCGACATTTACGGCGGCGTCATCGATCAGCGGGCGGGTTCGAGCGGAGCCGCTGGGGAAATCCGCAGTGAAGCGCTTTCACTGCTCAAGCTGGACGGCGTGGCCGTCAAGGGTGGTACTTTGAACGGCGCCGGCTTCGGCGTCTCTGCCATCGATTTATGGAACAGCGTACTTGACGGCGTGGACGAAACTGTCGTCAACGCGGGCCAGATCAGCGTTGGCGCAACGCTTCGCACCATCGGCACGCTCACCAACACGGGGGGAATCTCCGTCTACGGAGGTGACCTGATCAGCAAGGGCGTCATTCAGAACACGGGCTCGATCACCATAACGGACGGCCGCTTTCTGGTCGATGGCGCGACAGCCTCGTCTACGCTCAGCCTGAACGGGACCGGATCAGTCAGCCTCAGGGACGGCCAGATCGGGCTTACGCCATCCTCACTGGCAACGACTCTCACCAACAACAGCACCATCTATGCCGACGAGGGGATCAACACGATCTCGGGGGCGAACCTCACCTTCGTGAACGGCGTCAATCGGGTAATCTCGGTCTTGGAAGGCTTCGACGGCCCCACATCCCTCACGATCGACACCGGGGCGGATTTCAGGAACGATGGCCGACTCGAGTCCTCGACGTCGCTCGTGGTTCAGGACGCGGTCACGGGCAATGGCTCGCTCTTCCTGTATGGCAACGGCAAGGCGCGCTTCACCTCGAGCTTCTTCCAGGCAACCCAGTTCACCGACGATCCATACGGCACACAGCAGCGGCTCGATGTCGGGCAGAGCTATTCCGGCCCGATCAGCGGCTTCGGCATCGGGGACAAGGTCGACCTTGACTTCGTGAGCTACTCGGGAAGCCTCACGGCAATTTGGCAGACATCAAGCCCGTTCCACGGCGTGCTGTCGATCAAGAACGGCGGGAGCACCGTAGCTACTCTCAATCTAAATGGCTCCTACGCTTCCAACCGGTTCTCCCTCTCGGCGGATGCAGACGGCAGCACGGTCGTAACCGGAATTGCAGCCCCTCCCCCTGTGGCCGGTTCGGTGTCGATCAACGACGTGTCTGTCACTGAGGGTAATGCAGGCGCGAAGCTGGCGACCTTCACGGTGGCGCGGACGGGCGGTACGGCTGCTTTTTCGGTCAATTACGCGACGGCAGATGCTGGCGCGACCGCAGGGCACGACTATGTCACGGCATCCGGCACGCTATCCTTCGCGGCCGGCGACAGTTCCAAGACGTTCACGGTCACTATAGTGGGTGACACGGTCGTCGAGGGCAACGAGGCTTTCCTCGTCAACTTGTCCGGGGCGACGAACGGGGCGGTGCTGTCCGACGCGCAGGGTACGGGACTGATCCTGAACGACGACGCGCCCCAGAACACGCCGACACCGGGGAATGACGTCCTCACGCTCGGGCCATCGGGCCCGGCGACGCTCGACGCCCTAGCCGGGGACGACCACGTCACGATCACGGGCGGCGTTCATACCGTGTTCGGCAGCGCCGGAAATGACACGATCACT
>NZ_JBMSEF010000042.1:0-9911 GCF_049446235.1 Enterovirga sp. CN4-39
GGGCCTTCGGGATGCGCGTCCTCTGCTTAGGTCGCGAGGGTTCGCTGGAGCGGGCGAAGGCGGATGGTTTCGAGGTGCCCTCGGGCCGCGGCGCCTTCTTTTCCGCCTGCGACGTGATCTGCCGATCGAGCTTCTTGTGCCGCAGGAGGCGCAGCCCCCAGGCCGCGGGCCCCAGCAGGAAGGCCACCGCGCCCAGCCCGAAAACCTGGATCAGCAGGTCGGCCCCGATCGCGCCCGGCGAACCGAGAAGGTTGCGGGCCGGCGCGGAGGTCGCGTTGTTCCAGCTCGGATCGTTGACGGACCAGGTCGCCAGCGCCAGCGCCGAGGCGATCGCGCCCGCCACCAGGACGATGCCGCCCGCCTCGACGGCGCGCCGCCGCAGGAAAGCTCCCAATGCCTCCGAGAGGCGCTCGAGAGGCGAATCGTAGCGACGGATGGTGTGCATTCGGGATACGCGACGAATATGGTTGACCGCCGTGCACCTTAAGAAGGGGCAGTTAAGGCGCCGCTAACCCTGCAGTTGCGCGGTCGCGCCGAGCGGAATGGCCAAGCCCCTCCCCGCGGGAAGGCGCGAATGCTATCTAGGCGTCATGGCGATCGCAGCGCTGCAGACCATCCTCGACCGCATCGATTCCTGGCCCGAGGAACGGCAGGAGGCGGCTGCCGAACTGCTCGCGTCCCTCGAAGCCACGACCGGAGCCGAGGACGACCTGCAGGTCTCGGACGAGGATCTGGCCGAGATCGACCGGCGACTTGCTGACCCGGGGATCCGGCGCGTGGAACTCGCTGAATTCAATGCTCGCGTGGACCGGCTTCTTCGCCGGTGAGAGTTCAGATCCTAGAGCCCGCGGTCGAGGATCTCGAGGCGATCCACGCCTACATCGCCCGTGACAGCGCCCGCGCCGCAGACGCGTTCGTCGAGAGCGTTCGAGCTCACGTGAACAGGATCGCGCAGACCGGCTTCGGCGAGATCGGACGACCGGGGCGACGGCGCGGCACACGGGAGTTGGTGCACGGTCACTACGTGATCGTGTATCGCGTGGACCAAGTAGAAGACGCGTTGCTGGTCATCGCGATTATCCACGGCGCGCGACGCCGCTGACATGCACGTCCGCCGTTCCGCCCTGGTCAGCTGGACCCTGTTCGACTGGGCGTGCCAGCCCTTCTTCACGCTGGTCACGACCTTCGTGTTCGCGCCCTATTTCGCAGCCGCGCTCGCGCCCGATCCCGCGCGCGGCCAGGCCTGGTGGGGATACGCGACCGCAGCGGCCGGCCTCGCGCTGGCGGTGGCGTCGCCGGTCCTGGGCAGCATCGCGGACGCGACCGGCCGCATGAAGCCATGGATCGCCGCCTCCTGCGCGATCCTGGCCGTTGCCTCGGCCACGCTCTGGTTCGCGGCCCCCGGGGCCGGCTATGCGGTCCTTCTCGCGCTCGTCGCCTTCGCGATCGGGACCGTGGCGGCCGAGGTCGCGGCCGTGTTCAACAACGCCATGATGTCGCGACTCGTCGGCCCTGCCGGGCTGGGCCGCCTTTCCGGCACCGGCTGGGCGGTGGGCTATGCCGGCGGACTCGTCTCGCTCGTGATCGTCCTCGGCTTCATGGCGGCCTCGCCCGAGACGGGAAAGACGTTCTTCGGCCTGACACCCGTCCTGGGGCTGGATCCGGCGACACGCGAGGGGGACCGGGCCGCAGGCCCGCTCGCCGCCCTCTGGCTGATCGCTTTCGTGTGGCCCCTCTTCGTCTTCACGCCGGATGCGGCCGGGACGGGCGCGCGGGCGCGGGATGCCGTGCGCGACGGCATCGCCCGGCTCCGCCAGACGATCGGGGAGGCCCGCGGCCGGCCCGCCATCGCACGGTTCCTCATCGGCAACATGATCTACCAGGACGGGCTGGTCGCCCTGTTCGCCTTCGGCGGGATCTACGGCGCGGGCGTGTTCGGCTGGAGTTCGACCGAGCTCGGCATCTTCGGCATCCTGCTCACGGTGTCCGGCACGGTGGGCGCGGTGATCGGAGGCATCCTGGACGATCGGTTCGGGGCCCGTCCCGTGATCCTCGGGGCGCTCGGCGTCCTCATGTTCGTGTGCGTCGGCATCCTGTCGCTCGGGCGCGAGCACGTGCTCTTCGTCATCGCCACGGAGGCGCCTTCCGACGCGGGCGGGCTGTTCGGCAGCGTCCCGGAGAAGGCGTTCCTGGGCCTCGGCCTGCTGATCGGGGCCGTCGCGGGGCCGCTCCAGGCCTCCTCGCGCGCCTATCTGGCCCGCACGGTCCCGGCCGAGGATGCCGGCCGCTATTTCGGGCTGCTCGCCTTGTCGGGAAAGGTGACGTCCTTTCTCGCGCCGCTTTCTGTCGCCATCGCCACGCAGGTCACGGGGACCCAGGCCGCCGGGCCGGCTGTCCTGGTTCTCTTCTTCGCGGCGGGAGCCACCCTGATCGCCGGCATCCGGCGTGCCTGACGGGCGAATTCCGCGCGGCTCACGAAACAAGGACGCAATGGAACGCCATTACGCACGGAGGATGCCGAGCCTCGTCCGAAACGGATGCCGCACCGTCATGCAGAGGCCGGTCGCCCCGACATGATGCGCGCACTCTCAGCGCTCGGCGATACGGCGCTCCTGGCGCCCACCTCGCTGCTCCTCCTCGCCTATCTGGCGGCCCTGCGCCGCTGGCCCGACCTACGCGCGCTCGTCGTGATGCTCGCGGCCGGGCTGGGCGTGACGCTCGTATCCAAGCTCCTGTTCAAGGCCTGCGGGGGCGCGATCGACGTCGTCGATCTCAACAGCCCGAGCGGGCATGCGAGCTTCGCCACGCTCTTCTATGGCAGCCTGACCATCATGCTGGTGTCGGGCCGCTCGCGGGGAATTGCGCTTGCGGCCGGGCTGGCTGCTGCCGCCCTTGTCTTCGCGATCGGCGCGAGCCGGGTCGTCCAGGGCATGCATAGCAGCGAAGAGGTCGTGGTCGGCTGGCTGATCGGCCTTGCCGGCCTTGCCATCTTCCTCGCATTGCGGCGCCCTGCCGAGGTCCGTCCGCTTCCGCCCGTTCCGCTCGCGATCGGCCTCGCGCTGGCGATCATCGTCGTGGACGGCCGGCACTTCTCGCCCGAGCACCATATCGGCCGGATCGCCAGGAAGGCGAGCGCAGCGCTCGACATCTGCCTACCGCCGCAGGTCACCAACCTGAAACTCGGAGCAGCGAGAACGATGCGCTGACGGGTTGCGGAGCGCGGGCACAGTTGCAAGGCTCGCGGCTCCCGACTCGACCTTTATCCCGGAGGAGTGGATGCGACGACGCAGGCGGACTCGGATCGTCGCGACCTTGGGGCCGGCCTCGTCCGGCTCCGAGATGATCAGCAAGCTCTTCGTGGCTGGCGCCGACGTATTCCGGATCAACATGAGCCATACGGGCCATGACCGGCTTCGCGAACTGGTGCGGACGATTCGCGAGGTGGAGGCGCATTTCGCCCGGCCGATCGCCATCCTGGCGGACCTCCAGGGCCCGAAGCTCAGGCTCGGCGCCTTCGAGGGCGGGCATGCGACCCTCGTGCCCGGAAGCAGCTTCACGCTCGATTCGGAGGACAGGCCCGGCGACTCGACGCGCGTCCGCCTCCCCCATCCGGAGATCCTGGCTGCGCTCGAGGTCGGAGACGCGCTCCTCCTCGACGACGGCAAGATCCGCCTTGTCGCGACGGAGGTCGGGCCGCATCGGGCGGTGACGAACGTCGTGGTCGGCGGCGAGATCTCGGACCGGAAGGGGGTCTCCGTCCCGGACACGACCATCCCGGTCTCGGCGATGACCGCCAAGGACCGCTCGGACCTGGAGGCGGCGCTCGACGCCGGCGCGGACTGGATCGCGGTCTCCTTCGTTCAGCGCCCCGAGGACGTCGCGGAGGTGAAGAAGGTGGCGCGCGGCCGCGCCGGCGTCATGGCCAAGATCGAGAAGCCGCAGGGCGTGGCCCGCCTCGACGAGATCATGGATTTCGCCGACGCCATCATGGTGGCGCGCGGCGACCTCGGGGTCGAGATGCCGCTGGAGAGCGTTCCCGGCACCCAGAAGCGCATCACGCGCCTGTGCCGGAAGTTCGGAAAGCCCGTGGTTGTCGCCACCCAGATGCTCGAATCGATGATCTCGAGCCCGGTCCCGACCCGCGCCGAGGTGTCGGACGTCGCGACCGCGATCTTCGAGGGCGCGGACGCCGTCATGCTGTCGGCCGAGAGCGCGGCAGGCAGCTACCCGGTCGAGGCGGTCAGCACCATGAGCCGCATCGCCGAGGAGATCGAGCGCGATCCGACCTACAGGAGCGTCATCGCCAACCAGCGGCCCGCCCCGGAGGGGACGAGCGCGGACGTGATCGCGGCCGCTGCGCGGGAAATGGCCGAGTACCTGGAAATGGCCGCCATCGTGTGCGGGACCTCGTCGGGCGCAACCGCCCTCAGGGTTGCCCGCGAGCGGCCGAAGCCGCCCATCATCGCGGTCACGCCGAATCTCGGCACGGCGCGCAGGCTCTGCGTCGTGTGGGGCCTCCACCCGATCGTGACGCCCGAATCCACCAATCTCGACGACCTGGTCGATGGGGCGACCCGGACGGCCGTGCGGGAAGCCTTCGCGGCCCCCGGCGACCGCATCATCCTGGTGGCGGGCGTGCCGCTTGGCACGCCGGGCGCCACCAACATGCTGCGGATCGCCCGCACGCCTCCGCGTTGAGGCCGGCTCTACGAAGTAATGGCTCCCCGTTGACTGCGGCCGCGGCCCTCCCTTTAGTCGAGACCGGGAGGCGGCCGAGCAACGAGAGGTTTTTCCATGAGACGAGTTATGTTGGCCCTGGCAGCCGCCATGGCCATCTTGCTGACGATACCCCTGACGGCAAGAAGCGTGCAGGCGGCCGAACCGACCAACGTCGCCCGGCAGATCCTCGAGCATGATTCTGCCCGGATAGACTATGCCCAGTATCGGCGGTACCGCCACTACCGACGGCCGTATTACCGCCCGCGTTACGGTTATCACCGCCGCTATTATCGGCCGCGGCCCTACTACCGCCCCTACTACTATCACCGACCCTGGGGCTACCGGCGCTACTACTGGTAAGGCGACGAAGGGCGGGAGAGAGCTTCCGCCCTTCTTCATAGGAACCGACGATTGGCCGCGCCCGTTCTGCCGTCACGCTTCCGTCTTGGGGACGAAGGCGGTTCGGCATGCCGGGTTCCATGGAAGACACGACGCAGAAGCACGGTCCGGTCACCTCCGCTCTCGCGACCGCAGGGCTGGCACTGGTCCTCTCGGCTGCCCTCGGGCGAAGGCACGCGCCCGGAGTTCGGGGGCACGAGCCATCCGACAGGGAGGACGGGACATCCGCGCATGACCCGCACGAGGCCGCCCGGGAACCGGGCCGGGGGCGTGCAGCCGCGCAGCCGCAGGAGATACCCGCGAAGGGCTGGTGGGACATCACCTGGCGCGTCTACGAGGAGATCGGCCGCGATCGCATCCTGGCCGTGGCGGCCGGCGTCACCTTCTACGGGCTCCTCGCCCTCTTTCCGGCCATCGGCGCGTTCGTGTCCCTCTACGGGCTCGTGGCCGACCCGGCGACGATCTCCGAGCACCTCAATACGCTGGCGGGCTTCCTGCCCTCGGGAGCGCTCGAGGTCATCGGCGGGCAGATCCAGCGAATCACCACGGGCAGCCAGACCGCTCTCGGCTTTGCCTTCTTCTCGAGCCTCGCGATCTCCATCTGGAGCGCCAATGCCGGCATGAAGGCCGTCTTCGACGCCCTGAACGTCGCCTATGGCGAGACGGAGAAGCGCAACTTCTTCATCCTCAACCTGACTTCCCTCTTCTTCACCTTCGCGGGCATCATCTTCCTCGTCATCGCGATGAGCGGGGTGGTCGTCGTGCCCGTGATCCTGAATTTCCTCGGGCTCGGCGGGGAGACGGATTGGATCGTTCGGGTGGGGCGTTGGCCGGTCCTTCTCCTGCTAACGATATTCGCCCTCGCCGTCCTGTATCGATACGGCCCGAGCCGCGATCACGCGCAATGGAGCTGGCTCGCGCCGGGAAGCATACTTGCCGCAATCGGCTGGATGGTCTTCTCGATGCTGTTCTCTTGGTATGTCGGCAGCTTCGGCAACTACAACGAAACCTACGGCTCTCTTGGCGCCGCGATCGGCTTCATGACCTGGATGTGGCTCTCGGTGACGATCATCCTGGTCGGGGCGGAGCTGAACGCCGAGACCGAGCACCAGACGGCGCACGACACCACCGAAGGCCCGCATGCGCCGCTCGGCGCGAGGGGCGCCAGGATGGCGGACAGCGTCGGCGCCGCGAAGGCTTGAAGCCCAGGCAGACAAAGGAACCCGGGCCCCGGCCACGCATTACTCGCAGGACAAACGGGCGGGCCCCGACGAGGATCGAAAATGGCCGAAGCAGGACAGACAAGCCGTACGGTCGCCGGGAATACCGGCACGCCGGGCGCGACAATCGGAACGACGGGCGCGGGACCCGGGACTGGAGCGAAGCAGGCGGAACCCGGCGATCTCAAGACGATCGCCAGCGATGTCGCCAGCGAGATCGCGCACACGGCGGCGGAGCAGAGCCGCGGGCTTCTCCAGGCCGCCAGAGGCACGGCGACGGGCTTCGTGGACCAGCGCAAGGACACGGCCGCGCAATCGATCGCCGACCTCGCATCGTCCCTGCGCGAGACAGGCAATACCTTCGAGGAGCAGCCCAGCCTCAAGGCGTTCGTGGGCAGCGCGGCCGATGGCCTCGACCAGCTGGCGACGGGCCTGAAGGAGCGGAGCTTCGCGGACATCTACGCCGACGTCGAGGCGCTGGCCCGCCGCCAGCCGATCACTTTCGGGGCCGGTGCGGCGATCGCAGGGTTCCTGCTGGCGCGGTTCATCAAGAGCTCCGCCGAGGAGCTTTCGGAGGCGAACGCCGCCCGTGCGCGGGCTCGCAGCAACGTCCGGCCTCGGACTGCCGGGACCGGCGGCATGGCGGGCACGACCTGAGGAGGACGTCATGGCCGACGGACAAGGAGCCAGCCTCCAGGGACTGGTCGGAGACGCGCTCCGGGACGCTGCCGATCTCGCGGGCAAGGAATTCGCGCTGTTCCGGGCAGAGATGTCCGAGAACGTCGCCGGATTTGCGAAAGGGGCCGTCATGTTCGGGGCGGCCGCGGTCTTCGCCGTGGCATCCCTGATCTGGCTGACCCAGGCGCTGGTCTATGGGCTCGAGCTGATCATCCATTCCCGATGGCTCTCGGCCCTGATCGTGGGGGGTGCGCTGGCGATCATCGCGGGCGTCCTCGTCTTCGTCGGGAAGAACATGATCTCGGCCAGCAGCCTCGAACCCAAGCGCACCATCAGGCAGCTGAAGCGCGACACCGAGATCCTGACGGAGAGGACCTCCTGAGATGGCGTCGGAAACCTCACGCGAGATCGAGACCGAGATCGAGGCGACTCGCGCTCGCCTCTACGGCACGATCGACCGCATCCAGAGCAGGCTGACGGTCGCCGGCATCGTCGACGAGGTGATGGGATCGGCGGGCGTTCCCCGAACCCAGAACGGGCACGACTTCGTGCTCGGCCTCATGCGCCGGCACCCCTTGCCCATGATGGTTGCGGCCGCCGGCCTCGGCTACCTCATCTACCGGATGAACAGGCAGCGCGCCGCCGAGACCACCATCGCGGATGTCGACTATGTCGAGGTCCCGGCGATCAATGACGGACAGGCCCGGCTCTACGATCCCGACCTGCCCTCCCGACACCCCAATCCCGACGCCATCGAGGGCCGCTGGCCCCATGGCGCGCAGGCATGACCTAGATCGGAGATCGACCATGAACGAGGCAGAGAAGCACTATGCCGGCCAGGGCGGTGGCACGGGCCTGAACGAGACCAACGGCCAGGGCGCGGCCACGCGCCATGGCGGCTCCTCGCACGGGGCGGCGGCCGGTGCCCGCGACGGATTGAAGAGCGCGGCGGAAGCCGCCCGGTCCGCGGCCGAGACGGTGCGCGAGACGGCGAGCGAAGCCTATGAGCGGGCGACCCGCCGGACCGGCGAGCTGCGGCGGCGCTCCGCATCCGAGCTCACCCGTCGCCGGCGCGGCATCGAGGCCTTCGTCGAGGAGAACCCCGTGATGGTCGGCGTCGCCGGCCTGGCGGCCGGGCTGCTCATCGGCTCGCTCCTGCCGAGCACGCGGCGCGAGAACCAGGTGTTCGGACGCTATGCCGACGAGGTGCGGGAGCAAGGCATGCGCTATGCCCGCGAACTCGCCGAGCAGGGCAAGAGCATGGTGGAGGAGAACCTCCAGGCGGCGACGCGCGGCGGCCGCGAGGAGCGCCAGCCGGGCGAAGAGGGCCGCGCGGCCTGACCGACCCCGCCTCGCTGGCGGCTCTAAGCCGCCACGCCTCGGCGCGCCTTCGGGCGCGCCTTTGCGTTTTGGGGCATCTCCGCCCGGCGGGCCGGTCGCATTTGGTTCGAATGCCACCAATCGCCGCAACGCTAACTCAACCTTAACCGTGACGCCCGGAACCTCTCCGGGCCGCCCCCGAAAGAGGAACGGAGACTCCGAGCTCCGCTTTTCCGGATAGCTCGAAGCGCCGGTCTCTCGCAGGGCACGGCCCGATGAGGAGAAAGTGTTATGCGTATTCTCATCCTCGAGGACGATCCTCTGACGGCCCTCGACCTGCAGTGCCTCGTCGAGACCTGCGGACATGAGGTCGTCAGCCTCTGCGATACGGTCGCGGATGCCGGCAGGCATGTCGAGGACGGCCTCGACTTCGCCCTGCTGGACGTCGACCTGCCGGACGGGAAGAGCTTCCGCCTGGCGGAGCGTCTACAGGCCTCCCACGTGCCCTTCGCCTTCGTGTCGGCATCGCTCCGCAGCGAGGTCCCGGCGCTTCTCCGCGACGTACCCTTCATCCCGAAGCCCTACCAGCACCGGATGATCCGGGATTCGCTGGCCCAGGCGGGCGCACGTCTCGCCGCCTGACGCCACGTCACGTCTGGTCCGGCCGGGAGCCGCGCGATAAGGTCTCGCGGCATGTCCGACCGGCCCGCCCCGCGTATCCTTCCCTGTGGTGACACAGCCGTCGCGGTGGAGTTCGGGGAGGCCATCGATCCGGCCCTGAGCGCCCGCGTGCTGGCGCTCGATGCCGAACTCGCCGGCCGGCCCTGGCTGGTCG
The DNA here is from genome assembly GCF_049446235.1 of Enterovirga sp. CN4-39. Lineage (NCBI taxonomy): Bacteria > Pseudomonadati > Pseudomonadota > Alphaproteobacteria > Hyphomicrobiales > Methylobacteriaceae > Enterovirga > Enterovirga sp. CN4-39. The sequence continues at coordinate 9,172 of NZ_JBMSEF010000042.1, forward strand.
AGACGGTGCCGACCTACCGGTCGCTCCTCGTCATCTACGACCCGGTGCAGATCGGCTTCGACGAGCTCGGCGAGAGCCTCCTCGAGGCGGCTGCGAGTGCCGTCCCGGCATCCGCCAGCGGCCGCACCTGGACGATCCCGGTCGCCTATGGCGGCGAGCACGGCATCGATCTCGAGGCGACCGCCGCCACGCACGGGATCACGCCGGAGGAGCTCGTCCGGCGCCATTCCGCGCCCCTCTATCAGGTCTACATGATCGGCTTCCTGCCGGGCTTCGCCTATCTGGGCGGGCTCGACCCGTCGATCGCGACGCCGCGGCGCACGAACCCACGGCTCAAGACGCCGCCGGGCACGATCTCGATCGGCGGCGTGCAGGCGCTCGTCGCCTCGATCGAGGCGCCCTCCGGGTGGCATCTCCTCGGCCGCACGCCCGTGCGGAACTTCATGCCGGACCGGGAGCCCGCCTTCCTGCTCCGGCCCGGCGACCGGGTCCGGTTCGAGCCGATCGAGCCGCGCCTCTTCGACGAGCTCGATCGCGCCGCTGCGGCCGGTGCCATCGTGGCGGAGCAGACATCGTGACCCGGCTCGTCGTAAAATCCTGCGGCCCGATGACGAGCCTGCAGGATGCCGGCCGGGTGGGCTGGCGGAGATTCGGCGTATCTGATTCCGGCGCCATGGACCGGCTCGCCCTCGCCCACGCGAACGTGCTCGTGGGCAACGGCCCGGGCGCAGCCGCGATCG
>NZ_JBMSEF010000043.1:0-8986 GCF_049446235.1 Enterovirga sp. CN4-39
CCACCGCCCTTCGGGCGGTCCCCCTCCCCCGCGTCGCGAGGGAGGATCGCGGCCATGATCCCGCCCCGCTTCCATCCGCTCACCATCCGGGACGTTCGACGCGAGACGCCGGATGCGGTGTCGATCGCCTTCGACATCCCGGCGGAGCTCGCGGCGGATTACGCCTATGAGCCCGGCCAGTACCTGACCTTGCGCACGAGGCTCGACGGCGAGGAGGTCCGGCGGTCCTATTCGATCTGCTCGGGCCCGGACGAGGGCGAGCTGCGGATCGGCGTGAAGCGGGTCGAGAGCGGGGTCTTCTCCAGCTTCGCCAACGAGGCGCTGCAGACCGGGCACGTCATCGACGTGATGACGCCGACCGGCCGCTTCGGCCAGATCGGGCCGGCGAGCGAGGGACGGACCTATGCGGGTTTCGCGGCCGGGTCCGGCATCACGCCGATCCTGTCGATCGTCAGGGGCGTGCTGGCGCGCGAGCCCGGGAGCCGCTTCTTCCTGTTCTACGGCAACCGGTCGATGGCCGACATGCTGTTCCGGACGGCCCTCGAGGAGCTGAAGGACCGCTATCTCGGCCGCTTCTCGGTCTTCCATGTCCTCAGCCAGGAGGAGCAGGACATCCCGGTCCTCAATGGCAGGCTCGATGCGGACAAGACCAGGCTCCTGCTGACCCGCATCGTGCCGGCCAGCGCGGTGGACCACGTCTTCATCTGCGGCCCGCTCGGGATGAGCGAGGCGGTCGAGGCGGCCTGCGGGGAGCTGGGATTGCCGCCCGAGCGCATCCATGTCGAGCGCTTCGTCTCCGAGTTCGGCGGCAAGGCGCGGCCGAAGCCGCCCGCCCCCGCGGAGGACGCGCCGTCCCGGACGGCCTCCCTGATCGTGGACGGCAAGCGCCGGGAAGTGCCCGTCCATGACGGCGAGGCGATACTTGACGCGGCGCTCCGGGCCGGGATGGACCTGCCCTATGCCTGCAAGGGCGGCATGTGCTCCACCTGCCGGGCGAAGGTCGTCGAGGGCGAGGTGGCGATGGACTTCAACTATTCGCTCGAGCCCTGGGAGCTGGAAGCCGGCTTCGTGCTGACCTGCCAATCGCACCCGAAGACGGACCGGGTGGTGATCGACTACGATCAGATGTGAGCCTTCCGGGGTCATGGCCGGGCTTGTCCCGGCCACCCCGATCAGGAAGCGCTAGCCCGAGAACGATCGGGGGTCGCCGGGACAAGCCCGGCGATGACAAGGGGAGGAAACACGATGGCGCTGGGACAACCGGCCCTGAACCTGGTGGGCGAAGCGGAACTCGACCCGGCGGAGCGGATGAGCCGGGACGAGTTGCAGGCCCTGCAGCAGGAGCGTCTGCGCTCCACGCTTCTGCGCGCCTACGAGAACGTGCCGCATTACCGCGCGAGCTTCGACCGGGCGGGCGTGCATCCGTCCGACTTCGCCTCGCTCTCGGACCTGGCGAAGTTCCCGTTCCTGGTGAAGACGGATCTTCGCGACAACTACCCCTTCGGCCTCTTCGCCGTCCCGCGCGAAAAACTGCTCCGGCTGCATGCCTCCTCGGGCACGACCGGCAAGCCGATCGTCGTCGGCTATACGCGGGGCGACCTCGACGTCTGGGCGGAGGTGATGGCGCGATCGCTCCGGCTTGCCGGCGCCCGGCCGGGCGAGCTCATCCACAACGCCTATGGCTACGGGCTCTTCACCGGCGGGCTCGGGATCCACCAGGGGGCGGAGAAGCTCGGCCTCACGGTCGTGCCGATCTCGGGCGGCATGACGGAGCGGCAGGTCCAGCTGATCACGGATTTCCGGCCGGACGTGATCACGGTGACGCCGAGCTACATCCTGGCGATCCTGGACGAATTCCGCCGCCAGAACGTCGATCCGCGCGACTGCTCGCTGAAGGTCGGCATCTTCGGGGCGGAGCCCTGGACGAATGCGATGCGGGCCGAGATCGAGGACGCGTTCGGGATGGACGCGGTCGACATCTACGGGCTGTCGGAGGTGATCGGGCCGGGGGTCAGCCAGGAGAGCGTGGAGACGAAGGACGGCCTCCATGTCTGGGAAGACCATTTCTACCCGGAGATCATCGATCCCGCGACCGGGGAGGTCCTGCCCGACGGCGAGCTCGGCGAACTCGTCTTCACCTCGCTCACGAAGGAGGCGTTCCCGATCATCCGCTACCGGACGCGCGACCTGACGCAGCTCCTGCCAGGGACGGCGCGCGCCTCGATGCGGCGGATGGAGAAGGTCACCGGCCGCTCGGACGACATGATCATCCTGCGCGGCGTGAACGTGTTCCCGACGCAGATCGAGGAGGCGCTGCTCGCCTGCGAATGGTGCGGCGGGCATTTCCTGATCGAGCTGACGCGACAGGGCCGGATGGACGAGATGACGATCCTCGCCGAGGCCCGGCACAATTCCTGGGACCCCGCGTCGCTCGACTATCACGCGGAGAAGCTCGCCACCCAGATCAAGGGCACGATCGGCATCACGGCGCGGGTTTCGATCCAGCCGCCGGGTACGCTCGAACGCTCCATGGGCAAGGCGAAGCGGGTTGTCGACAAGCGCCCGCGCGCCTGAAAAGGCGCCGGGCGGCCGAAACCGCCCGGCGACCCGATCACATATTCTGCTGCTGGCGGCGCATCATGCGCTGATACTCGCGCCGCTCGCGCGGGGTCATGCGGCGCTGGGCGTTGGGATCCATCGCCTCGGCGCCGGCCACCATTCCGCTTCCGGCCCCGACGACAGCGCCCTCGACGGCACCCACGGCTCCGCCGATGGCCATGCCCGGGACCATGAAGGGATTCGGCGGCATGGATTCAGGCCGCACGCCTCCCCCGGGCGGGCAAGGGACGAACTGGCCGTTCATCACGCACGACTGGTTGCTCATCGGCGCGCCCTGGTAGCCCATCGGGCCTCCCGGGTAGCCCGACTGAGCCCAAGCCGGGGCCGCCGCCGCGAGCGACAGCGCCGCAGTCGCAAAGAAAAGTCTCTTCATCCGCTGCCTCCGTAGAAGGTTACCTTCGGCAAGTCGGCGCGGCGGAGATAGTTCCGTCCCGAAAACGGGCGCAGAATCAGAGACTACTCGACCCAGCTGCCGCCGACGGTTCGCGAATGGCCGCGGAACTCGGCAATCACCTCGTCGGCCACGGAGACCTGAACATCGTAGATCCCGGACCGGCCGGTCCGGGATACTTCATGCGCGGCGGCGACAAGTCTGTCGCCAAGCTTGCCCGGGCGAATGAAGGTGATCGCGCAATGCTGCGCAACGGCCCTGTCGCCATGGCTGTTGCACGCGAAGGCGAAAGCGGAATCGGCAAGGCTGAAGATAAAGCCGCCATGCGCCGTGTCGTGGCCGTTCGTCATGGCGGCCGTGATCTCCATCGTCATCAGGGCATAGCCCGGCCCGATGTCGAGCAGGTGCATGCCGAGCCCGGCGCTCGCCGGATCCTTGGCCCACATGGCGTCGGCCGATGCGCGCGCGATCGCGTCGAGATCCGGCCCGTTCTCCACTTCGTCCTCGCTCATGCCTTGCGCCCCGTGAACCGGGCCGGACGCTTCTCCACGAAGGCGGCGACGCCCTCTGCGTGGTCCGGCAGCTTGCTGGCCTGCTTCTGCAGTTCGGCCTCCAGGTCGAGCTGCGCCTCGAGCGTATTGTCGGCGGACGCCTCGAGCGCCCGCTTGATCAGGCCGAGCGCAGCCGTCGGCTGCGTCGCGAGATGCGCGACGAGCTTCTCGGCCTCGTCCATGAGGGCCTCGTCCTCGACCGCGCGCCAGATCATGCCCCAGCTCTCGGCCTGCTCGGCCGAGACCGCATCGCCCGTCAGAGCCAGGGCGCGGGCGCGCGCCTCGCCGACCAGCCGCGGCAGGAACCAGGTCCCGCCGGAATCCGGCACCAGCGCGATTTTCGCGAAGGCCTGGATGAACCTCGCCCGTTTGGCGGCGAGGACGATGTCGCACGCGAAGGCCACATTCGCTCCCGCGCCTGCCGCGACGCCGTTGACCGCGCACACGATCGGCTTTGGCAGCGAGCGGATTTTCCGGACCAGCGGGTTGTAGAAATCCGTCAGGAGATTGCCGACGCCGGCCGCATCGCTCGACACGGCCTCGAGGTCCTGGCCCGCGCAGAAGCCGCGCCCTGCCCCGGTCAGCAGCACCGCCCGGCAGGTCTCGTCCGCTGCCGCCTCGTCGAGGGCGGAGGCGAGCGCCCGGTGGAGCTCGACCGTGAAGGAATTCAGCTTCTCGGGCCGGTTCAGGGTGAGCTTGCGCCAGCCCTCCCGCGTTTCGACCAAAACAGGCGTTTCCACCGTCTCCTCCCAGGCAATCTCTGGCGCCCGGGGTAACCGTGTTCCGCCCCTGCAACAAGCCGTCCGGCAGCGCGGCAGCGGGCCGCTAGAAAGCGTAGCGCATTCCCGCGTACACGCTGCGCCCCTCCCCCGGATAGAAGATGGCGGTCGAAACGAGGCGGGCGTCGGTGATCGCGCCGAAATCGCTGATGTAGCGCTCGTTCGTCAGGTTGCGCGCATCGACGAAGATCGTCACGCCATTCGGCAGGTTCGTGCCGGTCCGTATGCCGAAGAGCGCATAGCCCGGCGTGCGCAGGGTGTTGGCGAAGTCGGCGAAGGCTCCCTGCGGCACCCAATCCACCGAGGGGGTGAAGAAGAACCCGTCCGGCCGCGTGTAGGACAGGGTCGTGCGGAGGACGTGCTCGGGCACCACGGCCAGGCGGTTGTTCCCGTAGACGCGGTCGCCGACAAAACGGAAGTCGTTCCAGGTCCAAACCTGCGCGAGCGTGATCGTGTCACTCGCGCCCGGTCCCGAGACGTCGCGGACGAGCTCGACCGCGCCGCCGAACTCGATCCCCTGATGCAATGCCCGGTCGGCGTTGAAGGTTGCGGCCGGGATGCCGAGGGCAGCGTTGGTGCTGTAGTTGATCAGCTCGTCTCGAACCGCCGACCGGTAGAAGGTCAGGTCCCAGCGGAACCGATCCCACGACCCACGGGTGCCGACCTCGCCCGTCCAGGCGCGCTGCTGCTGCAGCGGCACGAAGGTCAGGCCGTTCAGGTTCGATTGCGCAAGATCGGAGAAGTCCGGAACGTCGCGCGACTTCGTTAGGTCCGCGAAGACCTGGACGGTCGGGGCCGGCTGCCAGAGCACCCCGACTTTCGGGCTGAAACCGTCATACGTGCGGCCTGCGGTCCGGACGGGGGACGTAAACAGGTTCTCGAAATCGCGCTCGTCGCGGAAGAGCTTTGCCCCCGCCATCAGGGCGAGTTCCGGCGTGATCCAGAACTTGTTGTCGATGAAGGCCTGATAATTGTTCGCGATCTGGCGGGCATTCGCGGTCTGCGCGCCGCGGTTGCCGCTGATGTTCACGAATTGCAGCGCCGAGTTCGTGCCGCCGAAATAGCGGGCGCCCACGGTGAGGTCGTTGCGATACCCGCCGAGATCGAAGGTGCCGCTCCAATGCGGCGCGATCCCGTAGGTCCATCCGTCCTGGTCGATCACCTGGAAGATCGGGTGGTAGAGGCTCTTGTGGAGCAGCCAGGTATCGAGATCGAGCTTGCCGATATCGAGCTCGAAGGTAGTTCGGTTCGCGAGCCTTTGGGTCGAGACGTCCCGCGCCTGGTTGCCGGTGATGGCCGCGAGACTGGCGCGGGTCGGAAAGTTCAGCGCGTCCGTGAGGCTCAGCGTTCCGGGCAGCTTCTGCCGCGTCTCGTAGATGCCGAGATAGAACCGCGTCTCGACGCCCGGCGCGAGCCGGTAGCCGAGATTGGCGTTGATCTGCGTGTAGTCCTGGTTCTGGTGCTGGCGGAACCCGTCCTGGTGGGATTGCGTGACGTTCAGGAGCGCGTCGGCATCCCCCGATATGCCGGAGAGCTGGGCATTGGCCCGGAAGGCCCCGAAGGAGCCGCCTTCAATCCGCACGAAGGCCGGCGCCAGCGCCGTAAAGGCCGTCGGGGTGACGAAGTTGACGGCCCCGCCGAGCGTCGACGAGCCGAAGAGAAGCGCGTTGCCGCCCTTGTAGATTTCGGCCGAGCGCAGCGCGAGCGGGTCGATCTGGTAGTAGTCCCCCGAGCCGTCGGCAAAGTTGAACGGGATCCCGTCCTGCAGGATCTCGACCCCCCGGGCATGGAAGCCGCGAGCGAGGCCCGAGCCGCGGATCGAGAAGCGGACCTCCTGGCCGTAGCGGGTCTGCGCGTAGACGCCCGGCGTGTCCTTCACCACGTCCGTGATGTTGTTGGTGTAGCGATTCTCGAAGCTCCGCGCGTCGATGAACTCGACCGAGCCGACGATCGACTCGAGCTGGGTGCGCTGCGCTTCGACGCTCGGAACCGTGAGCGAACCGCTCGGCACCCCGGCGCCCCCAACGGTGATCTCGGGCAGGGCCGTCTCGCCCTGGGCGAAGACGGGCGCGGGGGAAAGCACGCATGACAGGGCGGCCGCGCAGAGCGCGCCGCGGGACAATTCAGGCAACATGGAAACCTCGTCTGACGGATCGGCGGAAAGCGATGCGGTCAGACGAGCGGGGGACCCCGGGGCTGGTGCGCGCGGTCGGGCGGCCCGGTGGTGAGGAGGTCGGATTCAGGGCGCCAGACCAGAACCCGCGCCGTCGGGAGGGGCCAGCCGGCATCCGCCGCAACTTCGGGCGGCGGCACGAAGGAGGCCTGCTGGACGGGCAGGCAGCATTGATGACCTTGATGAGGCCCCGGCTTGCCGTCCGGCGATGCCGGCCCATGCTCGGTGCAGAGAATGCCGTCGGGACCGAGGGCCAGCGACGGCGTCGCGAAACCCAGGAAGGCCTGCAGCAGCAGAACATAGAGCGCGATCGCGCCGATGATGGCGCGCCCGGTCCGCCCCTTGCACCCGCTGCGCATCCTCAACTCTTAGGTGCCCGCGCTCGGGCGGGTCAACGGCGAGGCCGGCGCATGCTCCGCCCATCCGATCGAATTTTAGCGAATGCACGCCAGGATTGTTGAAAGACCTCGGGCATTCTCTGGGCGGTCTGATCGGTTTTGGGGCCTCGCATGCGCGTTGCATTGGTTCTTGTCGGGATCGGCTTTGCCTGTTCGGTTGTCGGCGACGCCGAAGCGCGCGCCCGCGGCGGCGGCGCCTTCAAGGGCGGACGCGGCTCGTACTCGGCTCCCCAGGCCAAGACTCCTCAAGCCAAGACTCCCCAGGCCAGGTCGGGCCCGAGCGTAGGTGTGGGCGTCGGCGTCGTGGTTCCGGTCGGCACGAACCGACCCACCCGGGGAGCCACGCGGCCGCAGGGGCCATATCTGCTTCCGCTCCCGCCCCGCCCCGCCGAGGATGCCGACGCGCCGAAGATCTACTCGGCATCGGCCGATGCAGCCTCGACGAGCACCGAGCCGAGGCGGCCCTGGTGCCACGACGGCGAAGTGGTCGGCCGGGGAGCCGGCTTCTGCGAGGTCACGCTCGCGGCGGAGCGGCGCGGCGCGCCCGCGCTGCTCGCCTTCGGCAACTGACCGCGCTTCGCGGACGCCACCTACGCGGCGAGCGAGACGAGCCGTGAACCAAACGCGGCCAGCTTCGATTTATGAGGGGTCCGCGCTTCAGGGCGACACGCCGGCAAATCGGAAAGGCTCCGCCTCCCGATAATGTCGTGTCGCATCCCCAGCGAATACATTCGCTTCATCGACACCCAGGTCGAGCTTCATCACTTTCCCGGTTTCCTTCGAGAAGTCGATCTGATTGAGATCGGTCCAGAACGTGTTCGGCGACATCGCCGACTCGAAGAAGTAGAGCCGGCGCTTGTGATCGTAGACGGAGCGCCAGCGGGTGGATGCGATTTCCGGCTGGTCAGGCGTCGCAACGCCGAGAGGCACGGAGATATTGCGGATAATGCCGTAGACGCTGGCCAATAGCCGGTCGGGATCGCCGTCCTTCGGGATCGCTTTCACGTAGAAGGCCGCGCGCGCGAAGCGGTCGGATGCGCGGCTGGTGCCGGGCATCATCACCGTCCCCCCGATCTGGGACCAGTAGGACGCGAGCGCGAGCTGCTGATTGTAGGTGGGCGAGTTCGTCATCACCTGGTACTGGCGGCCGTGGTGGATGACCTGCTTCCCATCGATATACTCGATGATCGCGCTGTCACCGCTCGAGTCCGACAAGGACAGGTGCACGGTAGTCTTGAAATCCGCCCCGGGTATCGTGGTCGTGACGAGCGTGAACGGCTGCTTCTCGAATGCAGCAACCGCTTCGGAAACGGTCGCGAAGTTATCGAGCGCGTATTGCGTCCAGACCGAGACGGCCAGCCCTGGAGGACTGCTGGCATTGAAGACCGGGTACTGCGACTCCTCGAGCCAAAGTATATTCGCCGAGAGGCCCCGCTCGTTCACGCCGTCCGACGTCGAGTTGTTGAATGCGGTCGCAACCAAGGATCCGTACTTCGCCGTCCACCGGAGCGAGTTCGGCCCCACCTCGCCGTTGCGTGCCATCCCGCGGGGCAGGATGTAGAGATCGGTGTCGATGCGCTGTGCCCAATCCATCGATCGTGCGGTGAAGATCTTGCCGTCATCTCCGAGAAAGACGAAGCGGGAGCACGCGGATGCGGGCTGGACGCTTGCCTGGAGGGCAGCGCAGAGCGCCACGAGCGAGACGGCGATCCTGTTTGGCACGGCCTGGAGCATGGGAGTGTCCTTCGCCTCGACCTGCGACGACCCATTTTCCCATAGAGAAACGCTCTAGCATTCCGGAGGCATTCGAAAGCCCGGTCCGGAAATCGCAGCAAGGCGATCCTTGCAATGGGCGGAAGGTCCGGCGCTTTCCATTTTGGACTGGCCGGTTCCCGACCAGCCCGGCCTCGCACATGCTGTTCAACACACCGTCACAACGGCTGTTCCCCTTGCCGACCGTCTGTGCCGCCGCGGTGTGACATGTGACGAATACTCCTCCGTTTGCATTCTGACGCAGCGGCGGGGCGGAGAGGTTCAGGGCGTTGATCTCGGTGGTGTGCCGATCGCGCGAGTGG
>NZ_JBMSEF010000044.1:0-8914 GCF_049446235.1 Enterovirga sp. CN4-39
TGCGCGGGCGCGGCCTCGTCGGCGGAAACACGCGGTTCCAGAACAACACGGTCTCGACCAGCGACAATACCTACTTCGCGGTCTACTCGGCGATCTATGGTGTCTCGATCGAAGCTGGCGTCAGCACGAGTTATGACCACCGAGACTATAAGATCGTGGGGAATGAGTTCCACGGTCTGACTGCCGGGGTTCTTGCTTCGGGATATAGCGCAGCGAGCCCGACGGTCAAAAAGCTGCTCATCGCGCATAACCACGACATCGTCTCGGCTTCGGGAACGTCCTATCCGGGAACCCTGGCTTCGCTGACGAATGTTCAGGGAGTGATCATCGAGGGCAACGTCGTCGGCCAGCCTGGGCTCTTGACCACGGCGACTGCTGTATCCCTATCCGGCGTGACGCATGCGGTTCTGCGCGGGAACCTCGTGATGAACACCAACGTCACGGCGTACGGGATCTCCGACAGCAATCAGATCTCTATCTCCGACACGTTCCGCGATGTCGGCAAGGGCAGCACCGGGAACCAGGCCATCCTGCTGTGGAACTCACAGAACGTGAGCGTTGTGGGATCCAGCGCTGTGCAGACGGGGTCCTATGCCGCGACCTTCCTGCAGGAGGCCGGAGGCTCGAATTTCAACGCGGCGAACGCGAATTTCGTCCGTGGGTTCACTACCAAATACATACCCGCCGGGGCGAACACGACCTTCGGCACCCTGAACTAAGGCCGCCTCCGGGCGGCTTTTCCATGTCTGGAGGATCTCCATGAGCATCGACCGCGCGGCGTTCTTCGCCGCCGTTCGCGGGCCCCTGTTCGGCGGCGGGCTGAAGCAGAGCCAGGTGGACGGGATGAACGCGATCCTGGCCGCGGCGCCGGCAGACATCGATCTCGAGCCGCTCGGCTACTGCCTCGCGACCACGATCTACGAGACCGCGCGGACGATGCAGCCGGTCAAGGAGTATGGCGGGGACGCTTACTACCGGCGCATGTACGACATCCAGGGCAGCCGCCCGGCGGTCGCGAAGGCGCTCGGCAACCTGCAGCCGGGGGACGGGGTGCGGTTCTGTGGCCGGGGCTACGTGCAGCTGACGGGCCGCTCGAATTACCTGCGGGCCGGCAAGGCGGTCGGGGTCGACCTGATCGCCAAGCCGGACCTGGCCATGGACCCGGCGATCGCCGCTCGCATCATGTTCGAGGGCATGAAGGCAGGCTGGTTCACGGGCAAGAAGCTGTCCGACTACTTCGGGCCCGGCCGGTCCGATCCGGTCAATGCCCGGCGCATCATCAACGGGACGGACAAGGCCTCCGAGATCGCCGGCCACCACCGCCAGTTCGCGGCGGCGCTGAAGGCGGGCGGATACGCGCCGGGTGCGGCGCCTGTTGTGGTCGCCCCGAAGCCTGCCGCTCCTGTCATCGAGCCGGTCGTCATCCCCGCCGCCCAGCCTACCGGCTGGCTCGCCTCTCTGGGCGCCTGGTTCGATCGCGTCTGGGCCGGCCCCGCTCCTGATCTCGCCGCTCGCGGCTGAATACCCGCGCCCGGCGGCTCCCGGGCTCCCCAAACGAGGTCTCCCATGATCCGCTATGCCGTGCGGGCGCTGGCGCTCGCCCTTTTCCTCTACGTCTTCTCCAGCCCGGCAAGCGCGGCCGAGGTCGTGGCGCAAGCACCTCCCGCCGCAGTGAAGATCCCCTTCGGCGATTGGATCGTGGCGCTCGGCGAGCTGCTCTCCACCGTTCTCCTTCCGGCCCTGATCGCCTTCATCATGGGCGCGATCAGCAAGCTCTTCCCCTTCGCCCGGCTGTTCATCTCCACGCAGCTCGTCGAGCGGCTGGTCCGGAACGTCGCCGACTACGCCCTGAACGCGGTCGAGGAAGCCGCCAAGGACAAGGTGCTCTCGGTCCCGGTCGGGTCTGTGGTGATCGCCAAGGCCGTCCAGCGCGCGGTCGATGAGGCCCCCGGCTGGCTTCTGAACGCGGCAGGTGGGCCGGCCGGCATCGCCGAGAAGGTCTTCCGGCTCCTGAAGCTCGAGCCCGAAGCGACGGCGGCCAACACGCTCGCGCCGGCTTTGGGTGCGGTGCTGCCCGCAACGAAGGCCTGACACGCTGATGCTCCGCTCGACGGGCGACCCGTACCTGGACGCGCTGATTGCCGGCAACCCGGCGATCGCGCGCTACCTTGAGCGCGAGCTTCGGTACGGGCAGACGCGCTGGGCTGAGGTCTGGCTCGCCTGCATCATGGCCGTATTCGGCGCCGTGCTGCTCGCACCGGGCGACACATTCGGCCTGCCGAGCTTCCGCATCATCGACGACATCGTCCGGGAGGACGTGGCCGGCCTTGTCGGCGTCGGGACAGGCATCATTCGCCTGATCGCGATCTGGTACAACGGCAACCGGCGGAAATCGCCGATCGTGCGTGTCCTGGGCTGCCTAAGCGGCTTCTTCTTCTGGCTCGCCCTGACGATAGGCTTCGTCCTCACCTACCCGCCGCTCTCGACAGGGCTGATCTATGGCGTGCTCGCCATAGCCGAGTTGCATTCCTCGAGCCGCGCCGCGCGCGACATGGGCATCCTGGACAGCCTTGGCGTCCGTGAGCGGAGGCGCGATCGTGAGCGGCTGGCTTCCGGAGGTTGAGGGCTGGGTCAAGGTCGCCGGGGCGGCTGTCGCGGTCATCATGGCGATCCTGGTCCCGGTCCGCAGCTGGATGGCAGAGGACCGCCGCTACAAGGCACAAACCCTTGAAGCCGTGGCGGCGGCCAGCAAGGTCGTGACAGCGAGCGTGACCGCGCAGACTCCGACCGGCAACCTTCTCGGCGACGCCCTCGCCGCAGGCGCACTCACCGAAGCGGTACGCGACATCGCGAAGGCCATTCGAGAGGGCACGGCGGCCGAAGAGGCGCGTGAGGAAGATCGCCTCGCCAAGGCCGTCGAGGCCCTGATCGCATCGCAGGACAAGCCTGAACAGCACGGCCCCCGCCGTCGCTGACCACCCGCCCGCTCTGGCGGCGGGCACCTCGTTCACCTCCGGAGACGCACCATGTCCGCTTCCAACTACGCCGAGAACAAGCTTGTCGACCACCTGCTCGGCACGACCACCTTCACCAAGCCGACGGCCGTCTATCTCGGGCTGTTCACGGCCGATCCGGGCGAGGGCGCGACCGGGCCGGAGGTCGCCGGGCTCGGCTATGCGCGCCAGGCCGCGCAATTCAGCGCCGCCAATGCCGGCACGGCCCGCAACACGAGCCTCATCGTCTTCCCGGCCGCGACCGGCGGCGCTTGGGGCACGATCACGCATTTCGGGATCTTCGACGCGGCCACCGGGGGCAACCTGCTCGTGAAGGGAGCCTTCGACTCGTCGCGGGTGATCGGCGATACGGACGCCCTGCTCGTAAACGCCAACGACCTCGCCGTCACGCTGGACTGATCGCGGTGGATGCCGAGCCCTTCCGGCCGGGCGATACCATCGTCCTGCCGTTCCTCATCGTGGCGGACGGCGCGATCGTGAACATCAGCGACGGCACCGTCAGCGCCACGCTCTCCGTCACGGGCAGGCCGACTGTCGAACTGCTCGTCGGCGAGGGCATCACGCTCGAGCAGGTTGCGCCGCCGCCGGCTGAGCGCGTCGAGGATCAGGTCGCGCACGGCCTCGTCACCCTCGGGCCGGACCTGACCAGCACGCTGCCCGCGGGCGCCCTGACCCGCCTCACCGTCTACTACGTCAACTCGGCCGGCGTGCGCATGCATACCGCGCCGGTCATCCTGCGGGGGGATCGATGAACCTGGCCGGCCCCACCATCATCGCCGGCCGCCGGCCGCTGCGCATCCTCACCCTCGTCGGCGTCACGGCTCGGCGGGGGCCGAGCTACGGCACGGGCGAGGTCGTGTTGACCCTGGCCGGCAGCGGCAAAGCTCGCCGAGAGCGCAGGATTGTCGGGACGGGAAGCCTTCTGGTGAGCGCCTCGGGCAAGGCACGCCTCCGCCGACGCGCAAAGGCCACGAGCACTCTGTCCGTGCTTGGGTCAGGCGCGGCGCGGCGTCGGAGGAAGGTTGCGGGATCCGTGTCCGTGTCCGTGCTCGCGACCGGCGCAGGCCGGCGCGGACAAACCGCTAAGGGGGCCGCGGTAGCTCTCACCCAAGCGACCGGGTTCGCTCAAGTGCGACCGGGTTGGGTGAAAGCGGGTACGACCTTTGACTTCGATGCAGCCGGAAACCGCTACGCCTACCGATCCTATCGGCAATCTCTGGATCTCAACTTCCTGTCGTCCGCCAGCGACGCCTACTACCTTGGGAGCGCCGAGATGGCCGCCTATTCGTCCCTCACGGACTTCATCGCCGCGATGGGCGGCACCTTCACCCGCGCCTCGGTGGCCACCTACAAGGATGCGAACGGCGTCTGGCAGACGGCGGCGGCCAATGTCCCGCGCCTGGACTATGCCTCTGCGGGTGTTGCGAGGGGGTTCCTGCGGGAGAGCGCGAGGACAAACAAGAACACGAACTTCAACGCCGCCCCTGCACTGACCAACATCGGAAAGACCGGGGATGCCGCCGCCACGCTCGCGATAGTCGATGACAGTGCAGCTTTGGCCGCTGTGGGCCTGAATGCGCTTGTTCCAAGTGGTCAGGTTTACAAGCTGGACAATACGCTAGGAACAGGCGCGGCTTACGCTACTATTAACGGCGTGACAGGGAACCTGAACCCGCACACGGCATCAGCCTTCGTTCGGACGACGGGCGGCATCGGGCGTGTACGCACGAACAGCTTGGGTGGAGTGGTCGTTAATCCAGACCTTCCCTACGCTAGGACGGCCTTCAGTTTCACCCCCGGCACAGCCTCAGACGGTTTCTGGATCTACGCCATCCAGGGCGGGATCACTTACTTCGTTCTCAACCAGCTTGAGGAGGGTGCGTTCGCCTCGTCCCCGATCATCGTTGCGGGCTCGGCGGCAACCCGAGCTGCGGACAGCCTCACGTTCCCTACGGCTGGCTGGCTCAACCCGAACGGCGGGGCGTGGGTAGCGGAGTTTGAGTCAAACGGCCGCCCCTCGGGCGTCATTCAAGGCGTCTTCTATACGGTCGGAGGCGACGGATACATTCGATCTACTGTGGAGGAATCTACAATCTCATACCGGGTGGCCGCACTAGGCAGCATCGGACAGGCAAGTTTCCCGGTAGCTGACACCGGCTTGGGCGTAAAGAAGTCAGCGATGAGGTACGCTCCCAACGACTTTGCTTTCTCGGTCAACGGCGCAGCTCCGGTCACAGACACAGGAGGCGCAGTTCCCCAAGGTCAGGCCACGCTATTCATCGGCTCACTTGGGACTGGCGTGAACCCGCTCGATGGCTGGATACGCCGCCTCTACTACGTACCAGCCGGCCTTACCAACGCAGAACTTCAGGCGGTGACGGCATGAACATGATCGACCACCTCTTCCTCTTCCCGGACGAGGCGGTGGCACATGCTGCCCTCGATCCGCTCGGCTTCGGCGCAGAAGGTTCATGGGACGGCTCCCGCGTGCTCCCCTGCCGTGTTGTCATGGGTTGGGAACTTGGCTCCACGGTCGATCCGGAGACGGACGAACTGATGACGTTTGAGGTCCCGGTCTACATGCCCGGCTTCCAGGTCAACGTCGCGCTGCCGGATCTCCGGCCGGACCTCGCCGCCATGCCCGAGTGCGTGCTGGTGACGGATCGGGAAGCGGCGGCCGACGAAGGCGCGACGCGGGCTGACTTCGTCCTGCACACCAAGGTGTCGCCAGAGACCATGGACGCCGTGCAGGAGATCACCCCGCAATTCGCCGGCAGCCGATATCCGCTCGGCGCCGGCTGACACCTCCCCCCGCACTCCCGCGGCACGAGAGCCCCACCTTCAGCCCGGTCGGCCTCGCGCGGGCCGGGCTTTTCTGTTTCTGGAGGGCCGGGCAGCGCCTTGGATCACCGCCCGGCCCGCCCTGGCTGACCGCCGCCTAACCCGAATGGGTGCTGGATAGACAGGTCCCGCTCCCGCACATTGCGGCGTCCCCCGTCGGGGGGCACGCTGACCAAATGCCTGCTCGCTCGGCTCCCGCTGAGCGGGCTTTTTCCCTTCTGGAGGGCCGGGCAGCGCTAGCGTTCGCCACCCAGCCCAGCCGCCCGCCTCCTGCGGGGGCACGAGAGCGGACGACCGTCGGCACCGTCCACGACAGGACCGAGGCTTCACCTACCTCGAAGTGGGTATTGGCCGGGTGCCATTAGCCCCAGAATATCGGCCGTCTCCCATCGGGAGATGTCGACAACACTGACTGCCCGCCCGGCTCCAGCCGCGGCGGGCTTTTGCGGCCATAAGCACCAACGCACTAATAGTCCGGCCTTCTGCCTACGCCCTCTAGCCGGCATCCAGTTCGTCCAGCCCACGATACTGGCTCGCACCGCACCCGGCGTCACGGCACAGGGCGTGGGTAGCTATTTCCGGAAGATCATCCCGAGACAGCCGTTCGGGTGCATCCAGCCGAGAGACGGGAATACGCGCCACTCCGTCGGGTGCAACTCGCGGACGAAGTCCTCGTCGAGAGAGTGGAGGTGGCTGGGATGGCGTTGCTCGCCTTCTTTCCAGGGGCAGATGACAGCGGTCAACTCACGGGACACCCCGACCATCTTGCGGACGAACCGGATCGCCTCATCGGGCTCCAGGTGTTCGATGACATGGCTGCACACGACGATGTCGTGGGAAGAGTCCGGCAGGCCGAACAGATCGCCGACGATGACCGGGATGTCGTCGTGCAGGATCGGGTAGAACTCGGCCCACTGCGGGCTGAGCTCCAGCGCCCGGACGTCCAGCTTAGGGCCGATATGGCCGCCCCTGAACAGTCGAGCGAAGAAAGCCGCCCCGAATCCCGGCCCGGCACCCACGTCCAGAAAGGTCATCGGCCTTCCGGCCGGCTGACGCATCAGGTCACGCTGGAGAAGCTGTAGTAGGTCGTTTGCGAACAACAGGCCCTGCGTCGCCCAAACCCCGTTGACGAAGTCGAAATCGTCCCCGGGGAAGATGGAATCGAACGATTGCTTGGTCAGGTCGCGCAAGCGTTTCCGGAGCGAGGTCGCGTCCAGAACGCGCGAGTCGTGAATTGCAGGGGTGTCCGCGTTCATCTGGCGTCGCACGGGCTAAATCGCGCGAACAACGTATCGGAGGTGACGGCCGAACTTTCAAGCGCCAGTCTCTGCCCGTGCTCAGTTCTTCCTGTACCGCTTCCTGCGCCACCCACATCAAGCCCGCCCGGCTCAGGCCGCGGCGGGCTTCTTCCGTTTCAGGGCTCCGGATCGTGACCGGCTTCGTCCGCCGCCTCCCACAGCCCACACGTCCTCTTGCTCGTGACGCCGATCCGCTTGTAGCCGGGATGCTCGCACCCGCCGCCTAGGCCGACATCATTGCCGTAGCGCTCGGTCAGGCGGCGTTCTTCCGAAAGCCTGTTCCTGAGGTCGATGAAGATCTCCATGTCCCAATGGCGACAGTGGATACAGCGGGGCACGAACTCCATCCCCGCCCGCTACCGCGCTTCCTCGCGGGAGGCGCTGCGGCAGAGAGGCCGGATCGGAATTCAAGTCGACTGACCGCCCGCTGCGCTCGATCAAAAGTAGGCATTGATCTCCTACCTCGTGCGGGCAATCCTATTTACTCGCCCTGTCCTGAAATAGGTAGTTCATGCGCGGTCTTCCCGAGCACGTTGCCAGTCACCTCGGTATGCTGACAACAGAGGAGCGCCGATTTCTCTATGAGTTTGCCCGCGACACATTTCGCGGTGAAGGTCTCATCATCGACGCGGGGATCTTCATGGGCGCATCGACCGCCGCGCTCGCGACAGGATTGCGCGACCGCAGCCCGCCCTATGTTGGGCGCCCGATCCAAAGCTTCGACTTGGCGACATGTGACCAGTCCACGGCCGAAACAATGGCCTATCACTTCCCGCAGGAGGAATGGCAACAGGGGAAGAGCTTCGCACACGTCCTTACTCGAGCGCTTAGCCCTTATGAGGACCTCGTCGAATTTGCGGTGGGTGACATTCGCGAAACTCTGGTCAATCTGAATGAGCCGGTTGAACTCGCGTTCCTGGACTGCTCCAAGCTCCCGTCGGTCAACGCTCACCTAACCCGCGTCATCTTCCCCCGGCTCATACCGGGGCACTCGGTTGTCGTGCAGCAAGACTTTTTCCACGAGTGGCTGCCGTGGATCCATGTGACGATGGGGTACTTGGCGCCGTATTTCCGCTTCATCGGCTCGGCCGGCCCTAGCGCGTTCTTCCGGTGCGAGAAGGCAATCCCAGAGCACGTCGCAGCGATCGACACGTGGAACGATCCGCCTCGTCCTGGCCTTCAGATGTTCGACGCCGGTGTTCCGTCCGGTCTATCCGAGACGGAAGCCTATCTCGCGGACCTCGCGCGGGTCTCGGCCGTGCGCTGGTTCGAGGGCGTCGACGCCTCGGTCCAATATGCAAACCGACTGACCAAACCGTCCGGCGAGACACCGTGGACCTTGCCAGAGGCTTCTTTCGTCGCCGATGTCATGAAGGGGAGGGGCCTGGATTGGGCTCACGCGAGCTAGGGGGCTTCGCCTGTTTTGCGTACGGGCTCCGGGTCATGTCTCGTTCTGAGGGCGCTCACCTGGGTCAAGGAAATCACCCCCAAGCCATTGCACTATAAGCCGTTTAGGTTGCTGGCCTGGACTGAGGAAATCACCTCACCATCCTCCTATGATCCCCACAACCACAGCCCAACCAATACCCGAAGGAGAGGCCAGCCTATGAAGGGGCTCCGAAAGGCGTGGGCAAGTATGCTGGATCAGCTCGCGATCGCCCATCCAGCGTCAGCGAACTGGAGCCACTCTATTCCGGTCACGGATGAGAAATGGCCATCCGTGAAGCTGATTGTCGTGTAGCCATTCCCAGTCTGAGCGAT
>NZ_JBMSEF010000045.1:0-6464 GCF_049446235.1 Enterovirga sp. CN4-39
CCACCGCCCTGCGGGCGGTCCCCCTCCCCCTGGGGGGGCGGAGCGGCGGCGGCGCCGTCCCGGCTCCAGCCGGAACGATGGCGGTCGAGACATGAGCGCGGCTTTCGACAAGGCGGAACTCCTCCGCCGCTTCCACGACATGGCGGCACGGGGCGAGCCGATCGTCGGCGGCGGCGCCGGCACGGGGCTGTCGGCCAAGTGCGAGGAGGCCGGCGGCATCGACCTGATCGTCATCTACAATTCCGGCCGCTTCCGCATGTCGGGCCGCGGCTCGCTGTCGGGCATGATGCCTTACGGCGACGCCAATGCGATCGTGATGGAGATGGCGGCCGAGGTGCTGCCCGTCGTCCGCAAGACGCCGGTCCTCGCGGGAATCTGCGGCACCGATCCCTTCCGCCGCATGGAGGTGTTCCTCGACGAGGTGATCCGGGTCGGCTTCGCGGGCGTGCAGAACTTCCCGACCGTCGGGCTGATCGACGGCACCTTCCGGCAGAACCTCGAAGAGACCGGGATGGGCTACGGCCTCGAGGTCGAGATGGTGGCGGTGGCGAACCGCAAGGGCCTCCTGACCACCCCCTACGTGTTCTCGGAGGAGGACGCGCGCGCCATGGCTTCGGCCGGGGCCGACATCATCGTCTGCCACATGGGGCTGACCACCGGCGGCAGCATCGGGGCCGAGACGGCCCTGAAGCTCGAGGATTGCCCGGAGCGCGTCGACAGGTGGGCGGCGGCCGCCCGGGCCGTGAAGGAGGACGTGCTCGTCCTTGTCCATGGCGGCCCCGTCGCGGAGCCCGCCGACGCCGATTTCATCATGCGCAACACCCGGATCTGCCACGGCTTCTACGGCGCCTCCTCGATGGAGCGGCTGCCCGTCGAGGTGGCGATCCGCGACCAGACCCGAGCCTTCAAGATGATCGGGCGAGGTCGGCCGTGACTGGGGCTGCCCCCTCCGTCGGCCCTGCGGGCCGCCACCTCCCCCTGCGAGGGAGGAGACGAGGCGGCGCGGTCCGCGTCTCCTCCCCCGCAGGGGGAGGGGGACCAGGCGCAGCCTGGTGGAGGGGGCTACTCACGCATCGAAACAAGAAATCAGAACGGGGGAGACATCCGAGATGACCGGGCAGCTGATCGGCGCATTGATCCTCTGGCTGATCGTGGCGGTGATCGTCATCGCGATCGCCGTCTACCTGGTGAACTGGCTCTACCGGCGCTCCTCGAAGGAGGTGTCCTTCGTCCGCACCGGCCTCTTCGGCGAGCGGGTGGTGATCAATGGCGGCGCCTTCGTGCTGCCCATCATCCACGACGTCACCCCCGTGAACATGAACGTGCTGCAACTGGCCGTCACGCGCGCCAAGGAGGATGCGCTCATCACGCGGGACCGCATGCGAGTCGACGTGGATGCGGAGTTCTACGTCCGCGTGCGGCCGCAGCGCGAGGCGGTGGCGATCGCGGCCGCCACCCTCGGCCGGCGCACGCTCCAGCCCGACCAGCTGAATTCGCTCCTGTCGGGCAAGTTCATCTCGGCGCTGCGCACGGCGGCCTCCGAGATGACCATGGAGGAGATGCACGAGCAGCGCGGCCTCTACGTGCAGCGCGTCAAGGAGGCGGCTGCCGAGGTGCTCGACCAGAACGGGCTGCAGCTGGAATCCGTCGCGCTGACCGACCTCGACCAGACCGACCTGCAATATTTCAACCCGTCCAACCGCTTCGACGCGGCGGGCCTGACCCGGATCATCGAGGAGATCGAGGAGAAGCGGAAGCTGCGCAACGACATCGAGCAGGACTCGATGATCCGCATCCGCACCCGCAACCTCGAGGCGGAACGGCAGGCCCTCGACATCGAGCGCGACAGCGAGGCGGCGCGGCTGGAGCAGCAGCGCGAGATCGAGATCAGGCGCGCGGTGCAGCGCGCCGAGGTCGCCCGCGAGCGGGCCCTGCGCGACACGGAGGCCGAGGAGGCGCAGATCCAGGCGCGCGAGGCGATCGAGAAGGCGCGCATCCTGAACGAGCGCGCGGTCAGCGAGGCCCGGATCGCCTCCGAGCGCGACATCCGCCAGCAGGAGATCGAGCGCACCCGCACGGTCGAGGAGGCGGAGATCGCCGCCCGCGAGGTGATCGAGCGCGCCCGGATCGCCAACGAGCAGGTCATCAACGCGGCCCGTATCGCGTCCGAGCGGGAGATCCGGAGCCAAGAGATCGAGCGCGGCCGGCTGCTGGAAGCGGCCGAGATCGCGGCGCGCGAGGCGACGGAGCGCGCCCGCGTCCTGCAGGAGGCAGCGGTCAGCGCCGAGCGCATTGCCCGCGAGCAGGAGACCCGGAACCTCGAGATCGAGCGCACCCGGACCCTCGACCAGGAGGAGATCGCCGCGCGCGAGGCCGTGGATACCGCCCGCATCGCCCAGGAGGAGCGCGTCCGGGCGATGCAGATCGCCCGGAACCGGGCGCTCGACGAGGCCGAGATCGCCGCCCGGGAGGCGATCGAGAAGGCCCGGATCGCCCAGGAGGACGCAATCACGGTCGACCGCGTCGCGCTCGAGGAGCGCAAGCGCCTGCTGGAGATCGGGCGCGAGCTGGCCGTCGAAGAGGCCGAGATCGCGTCCCGCGAGACGGTGGAGCGCAAGCGCATCGCGCAGGAGCGCACCGTCTCGGCCGAGCGCATCCAGCGCGACGAGGAGGTGCGCGGCCTCGAGATCGCCCGTAACCGGGCGATCGACACGGCCGAGATCAGCGCCCGCGAGGCCGTCGAGGCGGCCCGCATCGCGCAGGACAAGGCGGTGAACGCGGAGCGGATCGCGGCCGATCTCGCCACCAAGGAGCTGGAGATCCGGCGCGCCGAGGAGCTCGATGCGGCCGAGATCAAGCGGCGCGACGCGGTCGAGCGCCAGCGCATCGCGACCGAGCTCGCGCTCGAACAGGAGCGCATCGCGTCGGCCCGGACGCGCGAGCTGCTGCAGATCGACCAGAAGCGCGTGATCGAGATCGCCGAGGAGGAGCGCGCCATCACGCTCGCCGGCAAGCGGGTGGAGCGCACGGAGGCGGACCGCTCGCTGCGGCAGGCCGAGATCGTCACCCGGCAGGAGGTCGAGCGGGCCGACGTCACGCGCGAGCAGGCGCTCGAGGCCGCCCGCCTGGAGCGCCGGCGGGCGATCGAACAGCTCGAGGTCGCACGCACGCAGGCTTTGCAGGAGGCTCAGATCGCCTCGAACGAGGAGGTCGAGCGCGCCCGGATCGCGTCGGACCGGGGGCTCGACGAGGCGCGGGTCGGCCGCCAGCGCGACCTTCGCAAGCTCGAGATCGCCCGCGAGCGCGACGTGGAGAGCGCCGCGATGGACAAGGCGATCACGCTGTTCGCCAAGTCGCTGGAGGAATCGGCGGCCCAGGCCCGCGCCGAACAGGCCCGCGCCGAGGCGGTCGAGGCCGAGGAGCGCGTCAAGACGGTCCGCGAGAGCGAGGAGGCGCGCCGGCGCCACACCGTCGAGGTGCTGCTGGCCCAGACGGCAGCCGAGGAGACCCGCATCGCGGCGGAGGCCGACCGGGTCCGCCGGGCGGTCGAGGCCGAGGCGCAGAAACTCCTCTACGAGGCCGAGAACGTGCTTTCCGACGGCGCCCGCTACGGCCTGTTCAGGCGGCGGCTCCTCGACCGCATCGAGGGCATCGTGCGCGAAAGCGTGAAGCCCATGGAGAAGATCGAGGGCATCCGCATCCTCCACGTGGACGGGCTGGCGGGCGTGAACGGCGGCGGGGGCGGCAACGGGCGGTCGCCCACGGACGAGGTGATCGAGTCCGCGCTACGCTACCGCGTCCAGGCGCCGATGATCGACCAGGTGCTCAAGGAGATCGGCATCGAGGGCGGCAACCTCGCCAAGATGGGCGGGCTGATGCGCGAGGCCTCCGACATGCAGCGCGTCGCCAAGGAGGCGGGCGGTGGCGCGCCGAAGCCCGACGGCGCGGCGCCCAAGAAGGCGGGCCGCGGCGGCGGGTCCGTCCCGCCGGCCGAGAAGGTCTGAGGCACGATGGCCCGCGTCTACGTCTCCAGCGTCATCCCGGCCTCCGCCGCCCGGGTCTGGGCGCGCGTGCGCGACTTCAACGGCCTGCCGAACTGGCATCCGGGCATCGCGGAGAGCCGGATCGAGAACGGCGAGCCCGCCGACCGGGTCGGCTGCATCCGGGCCTTCACGCTGCGCAACGGCGACAGGCTGCGCGAGCAGCTTCTCGGGCTCTCCGACTACGACATGTTCTGCACCTACTCGATCCTCGATTCGCCTATGCCGCTGACGAACTACGTGGCGACGCTCCGGCTGACGCCGGTCACGGATGGCGAGCGCACCTTCGTCGAGTGGTCCGCGGATTTCGACTGCGCGCCGGAGCGCGAGGCTGAGCTCGTGGCGGGCATCGGCGCCAACGTCTTCCAGGGCGGTTTCGACGCCCTCAAGCGTGCATTCGGCGGGTGAGCGGGATGCCGCGCGTGGTCCGCTCAACCATCATCGACGCGCCGGTGGACGCGCTCTGGTCGGTGCTGCGCGACTTCAACGGCCACGAGAGCTGGCACCCGATCGTCGCCAGGAGCGAGATCGAGCGCTCGCAGCCTTCCGACCGGATCGGCTGCGTCCGCCGCTTCACGCTCCAGGACGGAAGCGAACTGCGCGAGCAGCTGCTGACGCTCTCCGACCTCGAGATGACGTTCAGCTATTGCCTGCTCGATACGCCGATCCCGCTTTTCAACTACGTGGCGCATGTCCGCCTGCTGCCGGTCACGGACGGCAACCGGAGCTTCTGGCACTGGGAAAGCCGGTTCACGACCCCGCCGGGGCGGGAGGCCGAGCTCGCGGCCACGGTCGGGGACGAGGTCTACACCAACGGCATCGAGGCGGTGCGCCAGCTGCCGGCGCTCGCGCGCCAGGAGGGCTGAGCGATGCCCGTCGAGGTCAGGACCTGCCAGACGATCGCGGAGGCGGCCAGCATCCTGTCGGGGGACCGCACTGCGCGGCTGTTCGGCGGCGGCACCCTCCTCATGCGCGACGTGAACGAGGGCCGGCTCACGGAGGGAACGCTGGTGCGGATCATCGATCCGGCCTTCCGGCAGATCGCCACCGGGGGCGCGCGCATCGAGCTCGGCGCGGGCGTGACGATGGCGATGATCCTGGCGAGCCGCGATCTCGCCTTTCTCCATCCGGCCGCAGGCTCGATCGGCGGCCCGGCTTTGCGCAGCGCCGCCACGATCGGCGGCAACCTCTTCGCCGAGGCGCCCTATGGCGACTTCACGGTCGCGCTCCTTGCCCTCGATGCGCACGTGACCCTGCAGGCGGGCTATGGCGGCGGCCGCCCGATCCCGGTGGAGGAGTTCCTGGCCGGGCGCGAGCGCGGCGGCCAGGGCTTCGTCACCTCCGTAACCTTCCCGCGGCCCCAGGGCGCCGGCGACTTCCGTTTCCGGAAGGCCAGCCGGGTCAGGCCGAAGGGAATATCGGTCCTCTCCATCGCGGCCCATCTCCCGATGTCGGGCGGTCGGGTGGCGGGCGCGCGCGTTGCCTACGGGGCGATGGCGCCGACGCCCGTCCGGGCGAAGGGCGTGGAGCGGGCGCTGGAGGGCAGGGTTCTCGATACGGCGACGATCGGCGCGGCCCGCCAGGCGGCAGGCGAGGGGACGCGGCCGGCGACGGATGCGATCGCGAGCGAATGGTACCGGCGCGAGGTGCTGCCCGTGCATCTCGGCCGGCTGCTTGGAGGGGAGGGGCGATGAGCGGGTCCGACATTGGCCGCGCGCTGCCCCCTCCACCGCCCTTCGGGCGGTCCCCCTCCCCCTGCGGGGGAGGAGACGCGTCGGCGCGCTCGAGCCTTGTCGTCTTGGCGCGAAGGTTCAGCTGCCATCTCCTCCCCCGAAGGGGGAGGGGGACCATGCGAAGCATGGTGGAGGGGGCGACCCGATGACCAAGCTCCCGGTCCAGTTCCGGCTCAACGGCTCCGATCGCGCCACCTTCGTCGATCCCGCCGACAGCCTGTTGACCACGCTACGGCGCGGGCTCGGGGATTTCGCGCCGAAATACGGTTGCGGGCAGGGGACCTGCGGGGTCTGCACGGTGCTGATCGACGGCGAGCCGCACCTGTCCTGCCTCACGCTCGCATTGTCCTGCGAGGGGAGGGCGGTCGAGACCGCGTCCGGCATGGCCGACGGGCCTGACCTCCACCCGCTCCAGGCCGCCTTCATGGAGCATTTCGCCGCCCAGTGCGGATTCTGCACGCCCGGCATGCTGACCGCCGCCCGCGCGCTCCTCGCCAAGAACCCGAACCCGACCCGGGACGAGGTCATCGACGGCATCTCGGGCAATATCTGCCGTTGCACCGGCTACGAGCCGATCATCGCGGCGATCCTCGCAGCCGCGGGCGGCCGCCAGATGCGGCGGGCGTGAGGATGATGAGCGGCTGGCTCGCCCCCTCCGTCGGCCCTGCGGGCCGCCACCGCCCCCAGAGGG
>NZ_JBMSEF010000046.1:2500-4111 GCF_049446235.1 Enterovirga sp. CN4-39
ACAAAAGGTACGCGGTCACCCAGGACGAACCTTGGGCTCCCACTGTTTGTAGGCATCCGGTTTCAGGTACTATTTCACTCCCCTCGTCGGGGTGCTTTTCACCTTTCCCTCACGGTACTTGTTCGCTATCGGTCGCTGAGGAGTACTTAGGCTTGGAGGGTGGTCCCCCCATGTTCAGACAGGATTTCACGTGTCCCGCCCTACTCAAGTCTCTCGCAGATCTACACTCGTACGGGGCTATCACCCTCTCCGGCCCGACTTTCCTGACGGTTCCGATTCAATCTGCAAGAGCACTGGCCTGGTCCGCGTTCGCTCGCCACTACTGACGGAGTCTCGTTGATGTCCTTTCCTCCGGGTACTTAGATGTTTCAGTTCCCCGGGTTCGCCTTGAACCCCTATGTATTCAGGGCTCAATACCTTCACTGACCCCACGTAGTGCCAAACGACGATCGCTCATCGCCTGACAATACGGGAGGTCGAAGGTGGGTTTCCCCATTCGGAAATCCTCGGATCAAAGCTCGTTCGCAGCTCCCCAAGGCTTATCGCAGCGTACCACGTCCTTCATCGCCTCTCAGCGCCAAGGCATCCACCGAATGCCCTTAAATCACTTCATCACTCTCATGATCGATGTCCGCCAGGCCGAAGCCAAAGCGTCATCATCAGAAAGACCATTGGGCCGATCCCTTTCGAGATCGGTCTATCCGGATCGGCAGATCCGGATTGCACTTGCCGAACACAACCAGCGGACGATGCGGTCAAGCCTCGCCTGGTGCGATCACGAAAAGCCTTGCGGCTCCCCATGACCGGCCGGTCATGTTCCCTCTTCACGATGTATAAGATTGCAGGCGGCGCTCAGCGCAGCACCCGCAAACCCTTTGACGGACATTCCAGACGATAATGGTGGAGCCAGACGGGATCGAACCGACGACCTCATGCTTGCAAAGCACGCGCTCTCCCAACTGAGCTATGGCCCCAGTCTTGTTTGAGCCTCGGTCGCCGACCTCGCATCCGCTCGCCACGAAGGCAAAACCTTCGCAAGCCGAAGAGGCGCCGGCGCTGATGCGCCGAACCCCAAATCAAGATGGTGGGCCTGGGACGACTCGAACGTCCGACCTCACCCTTATCAGGGGTGCGCTCTAACCACCTGAGCTACAGGCCCGAAAACTCCGGACCCTGTTGGGCCCGAGCGGGCCCAAGCCCAGGATCGCTAGAATGTCCAAGAAGAAAGAGAAACGAAGACGGCGGCGTCCCGCATAATGGGCTCTGACTGAGCCCTTGATCCTAAGAGGTCCGATAGCTCGTCCGGACACGAGGTCCGGGGTCGCTGAAGAACCATCCTTAGAAAGGAGGTGATCCAGCCGCAGGTTCCCCTACGGCTACCTTGTTACGACTTCACCCCAGTCGCTGAGCCTACCGTGGTCAGCTGCCCCCTTGCGGTTGGCGCACTGCCTTCGGGTAAACCCAACTCCCATGGTGTGACGGGCGGTGTGTACAAGGCCCGGGAACGTATTCACCGTGGCGTGCTGATCCACGATTACTAGCGATTCCGCCTTCATGCACTCGAGTTGCAGAGTGCAATCCGAACTGAGACGGCTTTTTGGGATTAGCTCC
>NZ_JBMSEF010000047.1:0-5890 GCF_049446235.1 Enterovirga sp. CN4-39
CTTGCGGAGCGGAGCGCGCGCCGGATCGAGAGCAGGGCGGCGTGAACCCCAAGAGAAAGCTCCCGGGTTCGGGACAGCTCCCGAGTTTCCGGCTGATCGACGGCGTCATCGTGGCGGCCGTCGCGATGCTCGGGCTGAAGGTCCTGGGCCTCTCCGCGAGCCTCGGGACCGGAGCCCCGCCGCAGCCCGAGCCGCCTCCGCCCGCGACGAAACAGGCGAGCTTCGGCCGCGTCCTCACCCATGCCCGGACGAATTTCGAGCTCGAGGAGCCGACCACGACCGGCTCCCTGCCCGCCAAGCAGGAGGACGGAAGCGCTCCGCCGCCCGAGGACAGCACCGCCCAGCGCGAGCCGGCTCCGCCGCTCCATCCACCCTCGCCGAGCGAGCGGCTCCTGCTCGAGCGTCTCGGGGAGCGCCGCGAGGAACTCCAGCAGCGCTCGCGCGAGATGGAGGCGCGCGAGCGCATGCTCCAGGAACAGGAGCGCAAGCTCGACGAGCGTCTCAACGCCATGAAGGCCGCGGCGGCCGATGAATCGGCGAAGGCGAACGCTCCTGCCGCGAAGAATGCAGGCGACCCGGCCGTGCTCAGGAACGTCGTGGTCATGTACGAGACCA
Source organism: Enterovirga sp. CN4-39 (assembly GCF_049446235.1). Taxonomy (NCBI): domain Bacteria; kingdom Pseudomonadati; phylum Pseudomonadota; class Alphaproteobacteria; order Hyphomicrobiales; family Methylobacteriaceae; genus Enterovirga; species Enterovirga sp. CN4-39. Next base: position 616 of record NZ_JBMSEF010000047.1, read on the forward strand.
TGAAGCCGAAGGAGGCTGCGCGGGTTTTCGAGCGCCTGCCCCTCGACGTGCTCCTCGCGGTGGTGTCCCAGATGAATTCGCGAAAGATGGCCGAGGTCCTCGCCGCGATGAGCCCGGAGAGCGCGGAGAAGCTCACCGTCGCGCTCGCCAAGCGGGCGGAAGGCGGCGGGCAGGAGGTGAAGCCGGCGCCGTCGCCCGGAGCGCTTCCGCCAGGGGAACTGCCGGCCATCGAGCGCCCCGCCATGGCTCGCCGCTGATCTCGGTTAAGCGGGCGTTAGCAGCAGACCGGTAGGGTTGCCTCGTCCACGCAGCCCGGCTCAGCCAGAACAGCTCGTCTGATCGGTGTCGAAGATGCCAATTCCCGGCCGGTGGTCCGGCTCGGCTGTCGGACGGCTCGCACCCCTGCTTCTCGCCTGCCTCGCGCTCCTCGTGGGCGCAGTGCCGGCCTCCGCTCGCGAGGTGGTCGTCGCCGGCTCCAAGATGAACGGCTTCGGCCGGGTCCTGCTCCAGTTCGACCAGCCGACCAAGGTTTCGGCCCGGACGGCCAATTCCGTGCTGGTCATCAGCTTTGCCGAGCCGGCCAAGGTCAAGGCCGAGAAGCTCGCCAGCGAGCTGGCGCCTTATGTCAGCACGGTCCGCCGCGACCCCGACGGCACGGGCCTGAGGCTCGCTCTCGCCGCGCCCGTTCGCGTCAACGTGCTCGAGGCCGCCGAGCGGGTCTTCATCGACCTCCTGCCGCCGAAGTGGACGGGCCTCCCGCCCGGGCTCCCGCCGGAGGTCGTGGCGGAACTCGCCGCGCGCGTGCAGGCCGCGGAGGCGAAGCTGAAGGCGGCGGGAGGGCGGCCGGCCGAGGCACCAAGGCTCGTGCGGCTGCGCATCGGCGAGATGCCCGCCCTGACAAGGCTCCAGTTCGAGGTGCCGCCGGACCTTCCGGTCGACGTCAAACAGGACGGGGAGGAGGTCGAGCTGTCCTTCAAGGGACAGGTCAGGTTCGACCAGGCGGGCTCGAAGCCCAAGCTCACGGCCGGTGTCGCGGATTTCGAAGCGCTCCCGGGCGCCGGCGGGCTGACCATCCGGGTCAGGCGAGCGGCCGGTTTCGAGGCCCAGAGCTTCCGTGAGCCGGACGGCCTGGTGCTGGATCTCGCAAGGCCGCAGCCTCCCCAGGAGCTGCCCGAGCCTGCCGAGCAGGTCCCTCCGCCTGTCCTGCAGGCGGCCCCCGCCCCGGACGCGCGCGGCGCAGGGCCAGGTGCAGGCGATCGCCGGGCCTCCCAATCACGCCCGCCCGCAATGGCACCCGCCGAAGCCGCCAAGCCCGGCGTGGCGGCCGCCGAGGGCTCCGCGCCCTCCGTGGTCGTCGCGAGGGTCGAGGCGGGGGCAGACGGCACCGCCATCGTGTTCCCGTTCGGCCGGCGGACGCCCGCTGCGGCCTTCCGACGGGGCGGGGTGCTGACGCTCGCCTTCGATACGGAGGACAGGCTCGACACGTCGTCCCTCGCCGCGGCTGCCGATCCGTCCCTGCGGCCGCTGAGCGTCAGAGCCGAGGGCGGGCTCACGGTCCTGCGCCTGCCCGAGCCCTCCTCCGGGGCGGTCCGGTTCCTTGCCGAGGGCGAGGGCTGGCGGCTGACGACCGGAAGTGCCGGAGGGCTTCCATCCGATGCCCTGAAGGTCTCGCGCGGTGTCGATACCCACGGCCGCCCGCTGGTGGCGATCGGGATGGCGGGGGCGTCGCGCGCCCACTGGCTCCGGGACGGCGACGGGGCGAAGCTCGCGGTCGTGACCGCCTCCGGGCGCGTCCAGGGATTGCCGCTGCCGCGCAGCTTCGTCGAGTTCGGCCTCGCCTCGACCATCCACGGCGTGGTGGTCGAAGCGCGGGCGGATGACGTCTCCGTTGCCCTGGGACAGAACGGGGTCCTGATCGCCCGCGACGTCGGGCTCACGCTGTCGCCGGCTTCCCGCGGCCGCGAGGATGGCGGAACCGCCTCACGCCTCGTCCTCGCCCGCGACGCGTGGGTTCGGGACGCCGCCTCCGGCGCGTTCGACCGCTACGCCGCCCTGGTCCGGGACAACGCGGAGGCCGCCCGCGCCGGCCGCGCGGAGGCGCGGTTCCGGCTCGCGCGCTTCATGCTCGCCAATGGACTCAACCACGAGGCGCTGAGCCTTCTGGCCCTGGCCCGATCGGAGGACGCCGTCTTTGCCCGCCGGCGTGACACGCTGATCCTGTCGGGGATCGCGGCCGTGCGGGCGCGCAGAACGGCCGAGGCCCGAGCCTTCCTGTCGGCCGATGGCGCCGCAGAGGAGTCGGAGGCCGTCCTGTGGCGGGCGGCCGCGGACGCGCTCGACAAGCGCTGGGGCGCCGCCCTGGCCGGATTCCGCCGCGCCCACGAGATCGTCGAGCTCTATCCGGACGATGCCGCGGGTCCGCTCCGTCTCCTCACCCTCACGGCCGCGCTGGAGGCGGGCGACGTTGCGGCTGCCGAGAGCGAACTCGGCGCGATCGACCGCATGGCGACGGGGAGCGTGCCGCGCGACCGGCACGATCTTCTCCGCGCACGGGTCGACGAGGCTGCCGGCCGCAACGAGGCGGCCCTGAAGGCCTACCGCGAGCTGATTCTGGAGGCGGACCTGCCGGTCGCCGCGGAGGCGACGCTGCGCGCGACCCGGCTCGGCGTGAAGGCCGGCGAGGTCGACACGGACGCGGCCATCTCGACGCTGGAGAACCTCAGCATCACCTGGCGCGGCGGCGAGGTGGAGGTCGGGACACTCGCGGATCTCGCCCGGCTCTATGGGCGGGCGAAGCGGTGGCGCGACATGTTCACCGTTGTCAGGCGGGCGAACCGGTACTTTCCCACCCATCCGGTCTCGCGCGGCCTGCACGAGGAGGCAGCGGCGCTCCTCGAAGGGCTGCTGCTCGGCCCCGAGGGCGAGCAGCTCACGGGCCTGCAGGCCCTCTCGCTCTACTTCGATTTCAAGGAACTCGCGCCCGTGGGCAGGCGCGGCGACGAGATCGTCCGGCGCCTCGCCGACAGGCTGGTCGAACTGGACCTCCTCGAGCAGGCGGCCGACCTTCTCCAATACCAGGTCGAGCGACGCCTGACGGGTGCCGCCAGGGCGACGATCGCCGCCCGGCTCGCGGCCATCCGGCTCCTGGACCGGAAGCCGCTGATGGCCCTGAGCGCCCTCCATTCGACCCGGCTCTCCGGCCTGCCGGAGGAGGTGCGCCGGCTTCGCTACGTTCTCGAGGCGCGGGCTCTGGCCGATCTGTCGCGCACGGACCTGGCCCTGGAGGTGCTCGAAGGCGAGACGGGTCCTGCCTTCGACCGCCTGCGCACCAGCATCCTGTGGAATGCGCGCCGCTGGCGGGAAGCCGGGGAGGCGGGCGAGGCCCTGCTTGGGTCGCGCTGGGAAGGCCCCGACGCGCTCAGCGACCGCGAGCGGTCCGACGTCCTCCGCGCGGCCATCGCCTACGTGTTCGCCGACGAGCGGATCTCGCTCGACCGGCTGAAGCAGAAATTCGCCCGCAAGATCATGGATTCCCCCGACGCGCGCACCTTCGAGCTGATCCTGCGGCCGGGCGCGGTCGAGACGCGCGAATTCCGTATCGCGGCCCAAGAGGCGGCCCGGGCCGATACCTTGCGCACGTTCCTGGCCGACTGGACCCTTCCGGCCGGCGAGATGGAGACGGATGGGACGGCGCCCGGAGCGGCCGAGCCGCAGCTTCCCTCGTCGCCGCGTGCCGAGAGCAGCAGGTCGCCGGTTCCGGGCTAGCCGGCCGGCCGCGTCACGTCCCGAAGCTCTGGACCAGGGAGCCCGCCACGAGGCTCCACCCGTCCACGAGGACGAAGAAGATCAGCTTGAACGGCAGCGCGATGGTGGCCGGTGGCAGCATCATCATGCCGACCGACATCAGGATCGACGCCACCACAAGGTCGATGATCAGGAACGGGACGAAGAGCAGGAAGCCGATCTCGAACGCGCGCCGCAGTTCCGAGATCATGAAGGCCGGGATGAGCACGTGGAGGCCCACCGCCGCGGGGCTCGCGGGCGGCGGCTCGCGGGAGAGATCGACGAACAGCGCCAGGTCCTTCTCCCGGACGTGCCGCATCATGAACTCGCGCATCGGCACCACGCCGCGGTTGAACGCCTCGCCGGGCTCGATCTGCCCGGCCAGGAGCGGCTCCACCCCGACGCGGTAGACCTCGCGGAAGGTCGGCGCCATCACGAAGGCGGTCAGGAACAGCGCCAGGCTCACGATGACGGCATTGGGCGGCGCCGTCTGGGTGCCGATCGCCGACCGCAGCAGCGAGAGCACCACGACGATCCGCGTGAAGGACGTCACCATCACGAGAACGGAAGGCGCGACGGCGAGGATCGTGACGAGGGCGACGAGTTGCAGCGCCCGCTCGGTGACGCCGCTGCCCGGGCCGAGGTCGAGGCTCAGCGTCTGCGCATGCGCCGCGCCGGCCGCGAGACCGAACGCAGCCGCAGCGGCGAGCGCTGCGATGCGGCAGCGGCCCCGGCGGGATCTGCGCACGAAAGTCGGAAGGTGCGGCGTCACGCCGGGAATCGGTGGTGCATGGCCCGGACCCTGCGGTCCGCAGGGAGCGAGCGCAAGGTGGAGGAACGCCCGCCCGCCGGCTGCTCACAGCCAGCGCGTGGCGATCAGGACTTGTTGTCCTTCCGGTCGAGGGGGCGACCGAGCAGCCGGGCGAATTCGGCCTCGATGTCCTCGATCGAGAACGGATCGGGGCGGGCTGCAGGCGGAGCCGGCGGTTCGGCAGCCGGCGTCGGCGCCGGGGGAGGCGGCGGCGGAGGCGGAGCCTGCACGGCTTTCGGCGGTTCCGGAGCCGGCGGGGGAGGGGGCGGCGGGCTGGACGGCAGCGTTCCGGGCGCCGGCCGTGACGGCGGCGGGACCGGCTCTGCGGATGCGGCCGGGGCGGGAGCGGCCCGCTCGGCGGGCTTCTCCGGGGCCGGCGGCTGCGGCGCCGGGCGCGGCTCAGGGCGGACTGGAGCCGGCTGCGGCTGGGGCCGCGGGGGTTGCGGCCGTGCGGCAGGGCGCGGCGGCGACGCCGGCTCGGCTGCGGGCTCCGGCAGGTTCAGGGCGTCCTCGAGCTGGCGCGCCATGTCGGAGAGATGGGGGCGACCCTGCGCGGCTTCGGGCTCGCGGGCCGCCGGCACCGCTGCGGGCACGGGCCGCGGCTGATTGGCCGGAGCCGCGGGGGCTGCAGGGCGCGGGGCGGGCGCGGGCGCCGGCGTCGGGGGAGGCGCTGCGACGGGC
>NZ_JBMSEF010000048.1:0-5482 GCF_049446235.1 Enterovirga sp. CN4-39
TGCGCGGGCGCGGCCTCGTCGGCGGAAACACGCGGTTCCAGAACAACACGGTCTCGACCAGCGACAATACCTACTTCGCGGTCTACTCGGCGATCTATGGTGTCTCGATCGAAGCTGGCGTCAACACGAGTTATGACCACCGAGACTATAAGATCGTGGGGAATGAGTTTCACGGTCTGACTGCCGGGGTTCTTGCTTCGGGATACAGCGCAGCGAACCCGACCGTCAAAAAGCTGCTCATCGCGCATAACCACGACATCGTCTCGGCTTCGGGAGCGTCCTATCCGGGAACCCTGGCTTCGCTGACGAATGTTCAGGGAGTGACCATCGAGGGCAACGTCGTCGGCCAGCCTGGGCTTTTGACCACGGCGACTGCTGTAGCCCTATCCGGCGTGACGCATGCGGTTCTGCGCGGGAACCTCGTGATGAACACCAACGTCACGGCTTACGGGATCTCCGACAGCAATCAGATCTCTATTTCCGACACGTTCCGTGATGTCGGCAAGGGCAGCACCGGGAACCAGGCCATCCTACTGTGGAACTCACAGAACGTGAGCGTGGTGGGATCCAGCGCTGTGCAGACGGGGTCCTATGCCGCGACCTTCCTGCAGGAGGCCGGAGGCTCAGATTTCAACGCGGCGAACGCGAATTTCGTCCGTGGGTTCACGACCAAATACATGCCCGCCGGGGCGAACACGACCTTCGGCACCCTGAACTAAAGGCCGGCCCCCGGGCAGCCTTTCCATGTCTGGAAACGAGCATGCTGAACGCGGCGCTTTCTATCGCTCGATCCGCGGGCCTCTGTTCTGCTTTGGCATGAAGCAGAGCCAGGTGGACGGGATGAACGCGATCCTGGCCGCGGCGCCGGCAGACATCGATCTCGAGCCGCTCGGCTACTGCCTCGCGACCACGATCCACGAGACGGCGCGCACGATGCAGCCGGTCAAGGAGTACGGCGGGGACGCTTACGACCGGCGCATGTACGACATCCAGGGCAGCCGTCCGGCGGTCGCGAAGGCGCTCGGCAACCTGCAGCCAGAAGGCGGCGTCCGGTTCTGCGGCCGCGGCTATGTCCAGCTCACGGGCCGTTCGAACTATCTTCGGGCAGGCAGGGCGGTCGGGGTCGACCTGATCGCCAAGCCCGATCTGACGATGGATCCGGCCGTCGCCGCGCGCGTCATGTTCGAGGGCATGAAGGCAGGCTGGTTCACGGGCAAGAAGCTGTCCGACTACTTCGGACCCGGCCGGTCCGATCCGGTCAACGCCCGCCGCATCATCAACGGGACGGAAAGGCGGCGGCGATCGCCGGCCATCATCGCCCATTCGCGGCGGCTCTGAGGGTGGGCGGCTACGCTCCGGGCGCTGCTCACGTCGTCGTTCCGCCGAAGGCTGCCGCTCCTGTCATCGAACCGGTCGTCATTCCGACTGCCCAGCCGTCTGGCTGGCTCGCCTCTCAAGGCGCTTGGTTCGACCGCGTCTCGGCCGACTCCGCTCTTGATCTCGCCGCTCGCGGCTGAACGCCCGCGCCCGGCGGCTCCCGGGCTCTCCAAACGAGGTCTCCCATGATCCGCTATGCCGTGCGGACGCTGGCGCTCGCGGCCACGATCCTGACGAGGCGCTCGACGAGCTGCGTGGAGATGAACAGCCGGGCGTTGCTCACCTCCGTCCTGATCCCGGCCCTGGTCGCCTTGATCATGGGCGCGATCAGCAAGCTCTTCCCCTTCGCCCGGTTTCGCGCTCTGGGCGAACGGCAACCTCAACCACGGCAGGATCACCCCACAGGGCGCCATGATCCGGGCCGGGTGCTACGTCGTGGGCCCGGTCACCCTAGCTTGAGGGATCGAGAGAAGGCGACATGACGCGGAAGAAGGTTCTCAACTGCATACGAACCCGGCTGCTCCAGTCGGGCTTCCTTCAGGGCTTCCGCAGGATCAGGTAGAGCATCGGCATTGCAAATGCCGCATTCACGTGCGGAGCATGGCGCTCGAACGCGCCAGCGAGCGCGTCGTGCTCGGCGCGATAAGGACCGTTAACCGATTCAGTCTCCGGATCCAGAGCGCCGGACACCACAAACGAATGAACCTCGGAGCCAATTGCTAGCTGGAATTCATGATAAGCTCGGGCCGCTCCACCCCATGCGGGTCATGCCGTCGCGGATACGCCCGAAGTCGTCCGGCAGGGCTTCGATCTCGACCCTGGTCGCGTCGTTCGTGCAGATGGGGGCCACCATCTTCGCGAGCTCCGACGGGAGCATGTCGTGAAGGGGCGAAGGAACGTGTGCCTGTCGAAGTAGGATAGGCGGTTCGGCGTCTCGCAGACTATGATGACGCCACCCGAGGGAATGCGTGTCCAAGCGCGCCGCAGCACGTCGATACGTTCAGACACGTACATATGTTCGAGCACGGCGAAGAGCAGAACGCTGTCGACCCGGAGTTCGCTTTCAAGCCTCGCCAGGATGTCCGGGAACGAGCTGTGGTGGGCCTCGCTCTCGACCGCCCCGAAGCACTCGAGCCGTCTCTGTGCGAGCCCGATTGGCCCTGGGTCGACGTCGAATCCGACCACGCCATTGCAGATTGTCGAGAACGCCGCCGTGCTTGAGCCAGTCCCGCAGCTAATCTCGAACAGGCGCATGTCTCGGATCTGAGGAGCATGCCGCACGACCCACGGGCAAATCTCATCAAGCGCGCCTTCGTAGCGGCCATGCACGGCGTGGATGAACGCGGTCTCGTATGCAGGCGATGTCGCGAACAGGCGTTCGACCTTCTCCGCACCGCCCCATTGCTCAAGGACAATGCCCCGGAGCAGTGCGATCTGATTCTGCGTGGCGCGTGGCATAGGCATAGCTATTCGTAACCTCACTCTGGCAGATCGTCACTATCCACGATCACCGCGTTGCCTGCTGAAACGGCTCAGTCTGTTTGAAATCTGCGGTCAACTATCCGGCAAAAGTCGATATACTAGGCAGCGTACGGACTTCGAGGTTGCTGGGAATGGGGATGCGGAAGCTTATGTGTATATTCGGGTGGCATCGTTGGAGCGCCTACGAACTCCCGGCAGGTTTGAAGGGCTGCGGCCTCTTCGCCCGTCGCTGCAGCTCCTGTGCTGTGGCGGAAGTGAACATCCAACGTTTCCCTGAAAACGTAGATTGACGCCCGCTAATCTGTCCGACGTTCGGCAGCGTTTCCCACGCTGTCGAGTTCTAGCCCTCCGTTGCGGGCATTGCCCAGGAGAAACACAGTCCCGTGTTGGACGAGATCGATCGGAGCTAGGGCCGCCCTCTCTAGCTGTCCCGGTTACCCTTCGGCTCGCCCATCGCTGGCTCAGCAGCGTGCGCACAGGGCCAAGGCGAGAGTGCCCGCGTATCGGCCCGCGACCAGCACTAGCCGCGGGGCTTCATCGCGCCGTGCCTGCTGACGCCGTTCAACATGATCCCGAGCGGGCCCGGATGGACATTCGAGGTCAAGATGGATGGCTGGGGCCTGTGCGTCCGGGTCGATGCGGGCCGGCCGCGGATCTGGAGCCACAACGGCCTACCCTGGACGGGAGCGATGTCCGGAATCGCCGCGGGCCTCGAGCAACTCGGCCGCGACGTCGTGCTGGACGGTGAGGCGGTGTGCCAGCTTCCGGACGGCCGCTCCGACTTCCGCGCCCATGGGGCGAGGATGGCTGCCGGCGTGCGGTGCTCTGGGCCTTCGACCTCCTGATGCTCGACGGCGAGGACCTCCGGCCGTTGCCGATCGAGATCCGGCGCGAGCGCCTGGCCGGTCTTCTGGCTGATCGTCGGCCGGCCGCGATCGCCTTCTCCGACCGCCACGAGGGAACGGCGCCGAGCTCTACGCCGCGGCCTGTCGCATGGACCTCGAGGGGATCGTCGTGAAGCGGAAGGGCACCCGCTACGCCTCCGGCCGCTGCCAGCACTGACTGAAGATCAAGAACCCGGGGTGCGTGCGGCCGGGCGGCTCATCGACCGCGGAATCTCAAACACTCCGCTGACTCCGTTGGAGAGAGTGAAGGCCAGCCCCTCGCTGCCCGGCTCCCAAGGGATGCTCTTTACCGAGACCACGATCGCTCCGGAGACGTCGCTCGCAGGATACCATACCCGTCGCAGGGGATTCCCGGGCCGGATGTAGACGCGGGGTCCGGACGAGCGGACGGGGTCAGCCCAGAGGCCCCGGCCCTTCAGCAAAGGGTGCCAGGCACAACGCGTTCTCATGGGAGTTGCCGTTGTAGCGGGCAGCAGGCCGGGAACTCGGCTCAAGCCCTCATTGTGGCCAGAAGCTGGCCGCTTCCGATGATGTTCATCACCCTGGTCAGGTTTGTAGGCGAGCACGTGCAAGACCCATCTCGGCTGCGACGTTAGGGAGACGTCTCATCAGGAAGTGCGTCGCACCAATTCAGGCCTTGATGATGGCGAGGACACAGCTTCAACTCTTGCCGACGGTAAGAAATGAGGCTGCGGCCAGCCAGCGAGTCCGTGACGATTGACGGCCGGCGGGGGAGCGACAGCTACATCGTAGACGATCTTAGCGACGTTGTTCTCGAACTGGCAAGATAGAGGGAACGACACTATTTTCGAATCATTCTTGAGCCCTTCCAAAGGGGCGCCTACTATCTCCCGGATCACGTCCAAAATCTTGTTCTTAGGTCAGGCGTCGTAGTCAGCGGAGATGGCACCGCCGCGGCCAACTATATCCAGGGCAACGAGCTCGTGAACGCGCTCTACGGTGGAGGCGGTGCGGACACGCTCGTTGGCCTGGCGGGTCAGACTGTCTCCAGGGAGACGCAGGCGGGGATTTCATCTACGGCGGGACAGAGAACGACGTGATCTCAGGCGGTTTCGGGAGCGACTACATCACGGGCGGCACAGGATACGATCTCATGTACGGCGGCGAGGGCAACGATGTCTTCGTGGTGCTACGGTACGATCAAGGGGACATCATCTTCGACGAGACTGGCGCAGATGCGGTTTACTTCGCCGATCGAGCCAGCGCTGAACTTGCCTCGATCGCTCAGACTGGGAACAGCTACACGACAGTCAGCTTCACGGACGGCCGCTTTTCGTCGGTGACCGGGATCGAATGGCTCCAGTTCGCTGATACGGGCTGGGCAATTTCGTCCTAGCCTTAGCCGGCGAACGCCCATCCAAGCTCATCCTCCTCCCGTCCCGGGGGGGTGCCGTCTCACCGGAATAGGCCGTCCTGGGGACCTACGGTCCGGAGTACCAGCAGAGGGCCAGGCAATCCGCGACGCGTTGGTGATGGTCATCCTTTCGGGCGAGAAGCCTCCGACCTGGCGCCAGATTGGCCGCCGCACTCACTCCGTGAACGCTCGAGCCGCCGCCACCGATCCGGCAGAGTGCGCTGGATCAGCTCGCGATCGCCCATCCAGCGTCAGCGAACTGGAGCCACTCTATTCCGGTCACGGATGAGAAATGGCCATCCGTGAAGCTGATTGTCGTGTAGCCATTCCCAGTCTGAGCGAT
>NZ_JBMSEF010000049.1:0-1357 GCF_049446235.1 Enterovirga sp. CN4-39
ACCGGCATGTTGAACGCGCTGGTAGTCGCCTCGCGGCGCTCGAAGTACTCGTCCCCGAGCACCTCTCTCATGATAGCCCGCCCAGTCTCACGCCTGCTGGTCAAAGTATCGCTCCCCGCCTCAATTACTATGGTAGTCAAATCAGCTGCTCCGGACGACCGCTCCGGCCCACCCCTCAAACATTTTGATAGTCTCTGCGTAATCCTTTGCTGCGAAGCCCTCCTCCACTGCCTGTTGAAAGAACCCCTGAGCCGCTTTCGTCAACCGAAGCTGGGCTCCGGAAGCATCCGCTTCCGTTACCCCTAGGTTTACATCCTTCAACATGAGTTCAGTCGCGAAGCCTGGCGGAAATGTTCCCGGCAGCACTGACTTCGGCATCTTCTCAAGCGTCGCGAAACTTCGTCCGCTCGAGACGTTCAGAACTTCCAGCATACGGTTGGCGGGCAGGCCTTCCTTTGCGCCGAAAACCGTCGCTTCGAAGCTCGCGACTGCACAGCAAGCTGCAATCATGTTGTTCACAAGCTTCATTGTCTGGCCGAGGCCAGGTTCCAGCCCCATCACGAACAGCTGCTTTCCGAGCTGCTGGAGCATTGGAGTGACTTCGGTCACCGCCTCGTTCGAGCCGGCAACCATCAAGGTAAGCGTTCCAGCAGCCGCGCCCGCGACACCGCCGCTCACCGGGGCATCAATCAGCTCCTTTCCGGATGAGCGGAGTGCGGCGCATACCTCTCTCGCTACGCGCGGCCCGGTGGTGGAGAGATCGACGACCACCCGCAGCTTGCTTCCGCCCGCGAGCCCCTCTGCTCCGGTGACAACCTCTTGTAGTATCCGTGGCGTGGGCAGGCTGAGAAAGGTGACTTCTACCTCGTTCGCGAGCTGTAATGGCGTTGATGCGATGCGAGCACCACTCTGCTCAAGCCTCCGGCATGCCGCCGAGTCGACATCGCAGACCACAAGAGGGTAGCCGGCCTGAGCCAGGCGAGAGGCCATTACGGCTCCGATTCTACCAAGCCCGACGAAGCCAACTGGCGCCTTCACGCTCATTTGATCCCTCTACAGTTCTCTGAAGCTCGTCTCAGCAAGACATTGAATGCAGTCTCGCAGCGTCCCGGTCCACACTGCCCTTAGGCCCCTACGCCAGCCCGAGCTCAATGGCCTTGATCTGCAACGCGAGGTACTTCGAGTACATCCGACACTGCGTCATGCTTCCGGCATTAAACCAGAGCCCCTCCTGAGGTGTGCGTTGCCACATGTTGCGCAGCTCTCGCTCGCTTCCGAAGCCCCACACTGGTCCAACTCGATCAGCCACTTCGTCCCCAAGGAACTCGCGGACGACGTCCTGCTGGTTCATGAACCC
>NZ_JBMSEF010000049.1:1457-2699 GCF_049446235.1 Enterovirga sp. CN4-39
GTCGCAGTAACAAGCAGATCAACCGGTCGGGTGGTTCCGTCTCTCATCCGAATCCCTTCGGGAGCCAGACGGTCGATCTCTGAAAATTGTAGAAGGTCAATCTCACCGCTCACAATGAGATCGGAGCATCCCACGTTGAAATAATACCCGCCGCCGCGCGTCAGGTACTTCATCTGGAAACCGGTCTCGTCAGGACCGAAATCGAGTCTAAACCCGCGGGACGCAAGGCCGTTCAGCAGCTTCTCGTCTGCCTCGCGGATCGACTTCGTCACCTGCTGGTAGCTACTGACCAAGACCGGATGTGGAACTGCAAGCGCCAGGAGGTCGGCGTCATCGACAGGCAGGCCTTCGCGGTAAAGAGCATAGAGCTTCTGCGCCTCCTTCAAGCTCAGCACCGTTGTCGGGCTGCGCTGGATCATCGTTACGTTCGCTCCACAGGCGTGAAGGTCCTGCGCGACGTCGTGGCCGCTGTTCCCGGTTCCGAGAACACAGGCGTTCTTGCCTGCCCACTTGTGCCCCGCGCCATATTCCCCCGAGTGAAGGACGGTACCCTTGAAGTCCTCGAGGCCGGGCAGCTGAGCTCTAATGGGAATGGCGCTAACACCGGTCGCAAACACCAGATGCTTCGGTGACAACGTCCGACGCTCACCGCGTCGTTCGACTTCGACCGTCCAGCGCCTGGCATGGTCCTCGTAGGAGCCGCCGACCAAGGTGGTCTGCACCCAGACATTCAGGTCCATGCTTGCCGCATACGCCTTGAACCAGTCCGCCAGCTTGTCCTTAGGCACGAATTTGGGGAACGATGCAGGGAACGGCATGTAAGGCAGGTGATTGCCATACACTTCGTTGTGAAGCGCAAGAGAATGGTACCTCTTCCTCCAATTGTCGCCCACCTCCTCGTGTAGGTCGATGACGAGAGTATCGACATCGAGGGCTTTCAAGCGCGCAGCGACCGACAGCCCCGCTTGCCCTGCACCGACAACGAGAACGTCCGGCTCGCGCGCTTCGTAGCTCAGCGACTTGCGGCGCTTGTCAGCCCAGTTCTCGCCACCGAAGTCGCGAGAGGATACCTCGTCTTCCCCCTCGTGAAGTTTCGACCACTCCGGATGACCATCGATCTCGGACAGAGCGGTCATAAGGATCCAAGCCTTCGCTGACCGGCCGTCCGCCTCTTCAATGAGACGAATGACACCGGCGCCCGTGCCGGTAGCCGTCCGGTACTCAACGAACGCCTCGACGGTG
>NZ_JBMSEF010000049.1:2799-4675 GCF_049446235.1 Enterovirga sp. CN4-39
GACGTAATTGCAGCTCAGATGGCCGTCGAGGACTTCGGCAGCAAGGTCCTCGGCCGCCCGATCGAGGTGCTCAGTGCCGACCACATGAACAAAGCCGACATCGGCGCGCAGGTTGCGCGGTCCTGGTATGATCAGCAGGATGTGCAGATGATCACTGGGCTCGGCAACTCTGCTGTGGCCCTAGCCGTTCAGGAGATCACAAAGAACAAGAACCGGGTCCAAATCAGCACGTCCGCAGGAACAGCGGAACTCACCGGAAAGTCTTGTTCGCCAAACGGCGCTCATTGGGTATTCGACACTTATGCGCTCGCGCAGGTGACCGGCAAGGCGGCTGTCAGGCAAGGCGCGGACAGCTGGTATTTCATCACTGCCGACTACGCGTTCGGCCATGCTCTTGAACAAGACACCGGTACGGTCGTCCGAGCTGCTGGTGGAAAGGTACTGGGCACATCAAGGTACCCTGCTGGTTCGCCTGACTTTGCCTCTTATCTTCTCTCAGCTCAGACATCCGGAGCTAAGGTGATCGGGCTCGCTAACTCGGGTGGAGACACGATCAATTCCGTCAAGCAGGCGAACGAGTTGGGGATCACGCAAGGAGGGCAATCGCTCGTGGCCCTGCTTGCCTTCACCACGAACATCAAGGCGGCTGGGCTCACGGCGACGAAGGGGCTCATCTTCACTGAAGCATTCTACTGGGATCAGGACGACGAGACCCGGGCGTTCTCGAAACGGTTCGCTTCCCGCCACCATAACCGGCCTCCGACGAGCCTGCAGGCCGGGACATACAGCGGTACCATGCACTACCTCAAAGCTGTGGCTGCCGCTGGAACACTGGATCCAGCGACCGTCATGAAGAAGATGAGAGAGATACCCGTCAACGACTTCATGACAAAGGACGGGCGCCTGCGGGAAGACGGCCGCCTGATCCGGAACATGTACCTCCTTCAAGTCAAGGCCCCAGAGGAGTCCAAAGGGGAATGGGATCTCTTGAAAGTGCTTTCGACGGTTTCTGGCGAAGAGGCTTTCCGGCCGCTCGGTGAAGGTGGTTGCTCGCTGGGGCGTGGTTAGCTAACCACGCCGATGGCGCCCGCTTCTCGGCCTCTTGCCGGCCTTGGAGCTCGGGCAGCAGAGGGTTGCGTTGGACCTCAGACAGATGCGCGCGTTCGTCCATGTGGCGGACCAAAGAAGCTTTAGCCGGGCGGCATCTGTCCTCAGGGTCACCCAGCCGGCACTCAGCCGACAGATCCGACAACTCGAGGACGACCTCGGGACGAAACTCTTCCATCGCCACGGCCACGGCGTGGCGTTGACGAACGCGGGAGCGATTTTATTCGAAAGGTGCAAGCGCATCCTGTCGGACGTCGAGGACCTTCGAAGCGAACTTGGGCGTCAGCTTCCGCGGCCTGGAATCACCGGGACAACCACTCTCGGAGTTCCCGCTCCTATGGCGTGGCGCTTCGCTCACCCGTTTCTAAGCCGCTTCAGACAGCAGTTTCCCGGGATCACCCTACGCATCGTGGAGGGTTTCAGTGCCTTCCTGCACGAATGGCTGCTCAGCGGGACGGTAGACCTCGCGATCATGTATGGCCCGAGGCCGAGCAAGATTATCGATGCTACTGAGCTCTTGATTGAGGATCTGTTCGCGATCGGCGACCCAAAATTTGCCAATCGCAAGACTATAAGCATTGATGAACTCAGCAAATATCCCCTGATTGTGCCTCATCCGCCACATGTGATCAGGTCTCTAGCTCATGAGGCAGGATTGCAGCCTGCGCGCTTCGTGGAGGTGGATGCTCTGAGCTTGATGGTTGAGCTTGCTCATCACGGCGAAGGGTTCAGTGTGCTTCCGATGACCGCCGTCCGACAAGAGCTGATA
>NZ_JBMSEF010000050.1:0-4227 GCF_049446235.1 Enterovirga sp. CN4-39
CGGATGGCCATTTCTCATCCGTGACCGGAATAGAGTGGCTCCAGTTCGCTGACGCTGGATGGGCGATCGCGAGCTGATCCAGCGCACTCTGCCGGATCGGTGGCGGCGGCTCGAGCGTTCACGAAGTGAGTGCGGCGGCCAATCTGGCGCTAGGTCGGAGGCTTCTCGCCCGAAAGGATGGCCACCAGCGCCATCCGTCAGGCCGCGGCGTAGAGGTCGGCGCCGTCGCCTCCGTGATGCTTGGAGAAGGCTATCCCGGACGGCCGGCGATCGACGATGGGCCTGGCCAGGCGATCGCGCCGGATCTCGATCGGCAGCGGCCTGAGATCCTCGCCGCCGAGTATGAGGAGGTCCGAGCTGCTCGAGGCCCGCCACGATCCCGGACATCGCTCCCGTCCAGCCCAGGCCGTTGCGGCTCCAGATACGCGGCCGGCCCGCATCGACGCGGGCGCACATCCTGAACCCGTCGTGGCTTGACCTCGAAGGTCCACCCCGTCCCGCTCGGATTCACGGTTGAAGACGTCCGCAGGCACGGGCCGACGAAGCCCTCCGGCCGCCGCTGGTCGCGGGCCGAAACGCGGGCGCTCCAGAGCACAATGGCCGGCGAACGCTTTCGTCGACTGATCATGTCAAAGCATCCAGCGCTTCACATATACTTTTGTAGTGTTCATGGTCGACTACTTTTCGGCCACGATCGACATTCGGGAGAAGTGCAGGGGGGCTCCGTGAGTGCGATTCCTACGCGGCTATTTGAGATGGTCTCTCAAGAGGCGTTTCACTGGGGTGCCGCTGCCGCAGCCGGCTACCATGAGCCGGCTGAGGGCCACATGGACGCTCAATGGGCCTGGCTTCTGACGACCTTCTTCGATGAGCACCGGTTTGACCTAAGCAACGCTGTCGATTTCGCTGCCGGCTTTGGCCGGAACACGCTAAAATTGCTCAATGCCGGCGCTGGACAGGTGACGGCCGTCGACGTGAACCCGGACTGCATCGCAGCTCTTAAGACCAAACTGCCTTCAGACCGCGTGGTCGTCGTTCAGAACAGTGGGGCCGATCTCTCAGCGCTTGAGAGCGGGACGTATACCTTCCTCTACAGCTTCGACGCGATGGTCCACTTCGACCTCGAAATCGTGATTGCCTATTTGCCCGAGTTTGCCCGGGTGCTGAGGTCGGGAGGCTGTGCGCTCATCCACCACTCAAATTACTCAGGAAACCCGGGGGGCGACTTCCGTGAGAACCCGCACTGGCGCAACTTCATGACAGCGGGCATCTTCAAACACGTTGCAGTACGAAGCGGATTCGAAGTCGTCGAACAGCGCATATTTGCTTGGGGCGAGCCCGATATCGATTGCATCACGGTGATGCGAAAGATGTAAGCTGATCGGGCCCGCGCTGCTGAAGGCGGCACCGCGGCGTTCCAGGGGAGAGCCACCAATTGCACCGTGGGCTCTATGAACACGAGCCAGATCGTTTGGACGCCCGCAGACTTCGCCGCAGCGGCGGCTCTGCTGGCCACAGCCGCTCTCGCCTACGCGGCAGCGAACCGTCAAACCGAGCATAAGTGGCACCTCCGAGCTACGGGAGCTCTGATACCCGTCGTAGTTCTGGCCCTATGGGCGCATGGGTCCGTTCACTTTTTTGACTGACAAGTCAGGAAGACTGGCACCGGCCGTTTACAACGGGCTCTAGGCTCGGACACGATCTAAGCGCATCTGCGATCTCGACGTCATCGCGAGCACCTGGCCGGAGGTGCGGGCACGGCTGCTCAGGGATGGTGAGAAGGCCGAGATCGACGACCTCACACCCTGCCGATCGAAGCGAGCGAAGAAACGGAGATTGGAACCAGAGTCAGAAGACGCTGGGCGCTGATCCGCCGGTAAGTTTCAGCCAGACCGAAACCTCGCTGCATTGAAAGCAGCATCGGGGTCAGAGGCGGCCACATGGCTCGCCGAGGTTCCTGAGCGTGCAACATCGCCCCTGACACTGAACTCGGTTGTTGTGCAGATCCCGCCGACGAATTGTTCTTGCGTTGATCCTCATCGTCCTCGGAGTTGGTAGACCCAATGGCGTATATTGTCCTTAGAGGAGCAGAAGGATAAGTCGATAGAGTCGTTCCTACGATCGGGAGTAAGTGATGCCTGTCATTTCGACTAGAAACTACTCCGTTCGTGAGACGAATAGCTCGGGCTTTATAGACATCGAACTCGCTCTCGATGCGGCAGCCACGGCGCCGATTCAGGTGTCATATTATACAATGCCTGTATCTGCCGCCACAGGCTCTGATTTCTCGCAAATATCCGGAAGCACAACGTTTGCCGTCGGGGAATCGACGCGGTTCATCAGGATAAATCTTGGTGGCGATACGGCCATCGAAGGAGACGAGACATTCCAACTCTTAGTACTGAAGCCCTCCAACGCTACTTTGGCCGGGGGCGCCGCTGCGCTGGTTTCCACAATAACGGTCTTCGACAACGATGATCTCGGTTCGGACCCGGTGCCGGGTGCTGGTGCTGCCGCGACTCCCATCTACGGTCCGGCGCCACAACCCGGCCTTAGTCCCACGCTTGCTATTCACGACATGGCGATGCTGGAGGGCAACTCTAGCTGGGAATATGGGCGTTTTCTGGTGACGCTTGATCGGCCGGCCACGACTCCGGTTACATTTCGTTACTACCTCGAAGACGGAAGCGCGAGCGCAACCCAAGGCGATTTCGATTCCAATTTCGGGCAGGTCACAATCGGCGTAGGCCAACAATCCACGTACATCAACGCAGCTGTGTACGGCGACACTCGTGTCGAGCAGAATGAGACCTTTCATATCATCCTCACGGATATTGAGAATGGCGTGTTCTCAGGCGGCGCCGCTTCTCTGCTCGCAACAGGCACCATAGTCGATAACGACGGGGGAAGTCCGTCGAGAATGGGGGGGACGGGTACGACGGGAACTGAAATATCTGGCCCCCCCTCTGCATCTGGAACATTGCCGACGCTCGATGTCAGGAACGTTGCGATCGCTGAAGGCAACTCGAGCTTCGAATATGCTCGGTTTCTGATCACGTTAGACCGAGCGGCTACTGCCCCGATCACATTCCGGTATGCATTCGAAGACGGGACAGCTTCGGTTGCGCGAGGCGATTTCGGCGCCGGGACTGGAACAGCTACAATCAATGTGGGCGAGACGTCCGCTTGGCTGCAAACCGCGGTGTATGGCGATACCGCAATCGAGGGTGATCAGACATTCAGGTTGGTTCTGACGGACATACAGAACGCTGCTTTCGCTGGCTCGGCGCCCGCGCTGGTCGCGACCGGAACCATCATCGACAATGACGGCAGCACGATATCGAGTAACGGCGGGGTGGGTACTCCTGCATCCCAGGTCGTCGCCCCTGCCGGAGGCGGGGGACTTCCCACCTTTACAGCATATTCGACGAGCCAAAGTGAGGGCGCCTCGTCCTTCGAATATGCCTACGTCCACTTCCTTCTGTCGTCTGCAGCCTCGACCGACATTCAGGTGGATTACACAACTCGGGACGGTTTGGCCTCCTCGGCGTCCGATTACTATAGCGTCTCAGGAACGCTGACTGTAGCTGCGGGCCACCGCGGGGGCTGGGTCCAGGTTGCCGTGCGAGGAGACACGGTCATTGAGGGGGATGAGAACTTCTTTGTGGACTTCACCAATCCGCGAGGGGTTGCGTTCTCGTCGGGGGGCTCAACATACACCGCAGCATTGACCATCCGGGACGATGACGGGGGTGGGAGCGCCGAGCAGGTATCTTCCGGCTCAGTGATTCCAGTTGTTCCGCGCGTGACGTCAGGCGCCGACGTGTATCAAGGCGACTTCGTTGCTGAGACCGTATCTTTGTTGGGTGGAAACGACGTTGCGTACGGCCGGGGCGGCAACGACGTCCTTTCAGGCGATGGTGGGACAGATGCCCTCTTCGGCGGCGCTGGGGACGACGTGCTCTATGGAGGAGCAGACGCCGACACCTTAGACGGCGGCGAGGATAGCGACACGTATTTCGCCGATGAGTTAGATTTCATCAGCGACACTGGTGGCGCCTACGGCGTGGATGCAGTGCATATCACGTTCAGCTCAGGCGCGGACAACACGTACTATCTCCCCGAATCCATCGAGAATCTAATCCTAGGCGGCAACGTGGCGATCGGTGCGGGAAACAGCAGCGCCAACTACATGCAAGGTAACGAGCTGGTGAACGCGTTGTACGG
>NZ_JBMSEF010000051.1:0-4147 GCF_049446235.1 Enterovirga sp. CN4-39
GCCCTTCGGGCGGTCCCCCTCCCCCTGCGGGGGAGGAGACGCGCGCGCCGCCGGCTCATGCCGCGCGCCCCGGAATGAATACGGGCAGGCGCGGGCGCAGATGCGCCATGTCCTCCTCGTCCTTGATGGCGGCGCCGAGTGCGCGGCGGAAGGCTTCCGGCCAGGGCGCGCCGGTCCTGGCGAGCGCGGTCGCGGCCTCTGCCCAGTCCACGGCCTCGGCGACGCCGGGCGGCTTGGCGAGCGGCTCCTGCCTGAGGCGCCCGACGGCCGCGACGACCGCCCGGGCCGTGCTCTCGGCCACCGCCGAGGAGCGCATCATGATGATCTGCGCCTCCCGCTCCGGCTCGGGATAGGCGATGTAGTGGTAGACGCAGCGCCGCCGCAGCGCCTCGTGCAGCTCGCGGGTGCGGTTCGAGGTCAGCACGACGACCGGGCGCTCCGCGGCCCGCAGCGTCCCGCGCTCCGGGATGGAGATCGAGAAATCGGACAGGAATTCGAGCAGGAAGGCCTCGAACTCGTGGTCGGAGCGGTCGATCTCATCGATCAGGAGCACGGTCGATTCCGGCCGCCGCAGCGACGTCAGCATGGGCCGCTCGATCAGGAAATCGTCGCGGTAGATGTCGAGATGCTCGCCCTCCTGCGCCTGCCGGATGGCGAGCATCTGGCGCGGATAGTTCCACTCGTAGAGCGCCGCCGAGGCATCGATCCCCTCGAAGCATTGCAGGCGGATGAGCTGCCGGCCGAGGATGCCGGAGAGAGCCTTGGCGGCCTCCGTCTTGCCGACCCCGGGCGCGCCTTCCAGCAGCAGCGGCTTGCCGAGCGCCAGCGCGAGATAGCCGGCCGTCGCGATGCCGTCATCGGCAAGATACATCGCGGCCCGCAGCGCCTCGGCGAGGGCTTCCGGGCTCGATATGCCGGCGACGGTCGATTTCAGCGCCACGGGCGCGCTCCGGCAGGAGGAGAGGGAGCCCCCTCCACCCTGCAGCCGGCTTCGCCGGACCGCATGGTCCCCCTCCCCATGCGGGGGAGGAGACACGAACCGCGCCGCCTCGTCGCCTCCCCCGCAGGGCGAGGGGGACCGCCCGGAGGGCGGTGGAGAGGGAAATCGCCGGGCATCCTCATCTCCGCCCGACCTCGAACGGAGCGTTCCAGGTCACCGGGCCGCCGCGCCGCGGCCCGGGCTTCACGCCGCCATTCTGCCGGATGCCCCGCAGGATCTTCTCCGGCGTGATCGGCAGCTCGTCGACCCGGACGCCGACCGCGTTGAACACCGCATTGGCGATCGCCGGCAGGACGGGATTGGCGCACATCTCGCCCGGCCCCTTGCCGCCGAACGGCCCGTCCGGCGCCGGCCGCTCCAGGATGGTGACGTGATAGGGCGCGATGTCGCCCGGCCCCGGCATGAGGTACTCGTTGAAGTCGCGCGGGCCGTGATCCGGGTTGGGGTAGTACGGCTCGGGCGTCTCGTAGAGGGCGTGGCTGATTCCCATCCAGGCGCCGCCGACGAGTTGCTGCTCGACCATCTTCGGGTTGATGACCCGGCCGAGCTCGTAGGCGCTCGTCATCCGCAGCACCTCCACCTCGCCGGTCTCGTCGTCGACGGAGACGTCGGCCACGAGGCAGGCATGCGCGAAGGCCGTGTTGGGATTCATCTCGCCCGTCTCGGGGTCGACGGCAGAGAGCGGGATCAGGAAGATGCCGCGGCCGGCGATCGTCTTTCCCTGCTTGAACTGCGCCGCCTGGGCGGTCGCCTTCACGGTGATGGTCCGGGACGGCGCGCCCCGGACATGGATGTTGCCGCGCCCGTCCGTGACGAGATCGGCGGCATCGACCTCGAGCTCCTCGGCCGCCGCTTCCATCAGGACGCCGCGCGCCTCGCGGGCCGCCGCGATCACGGCATTGCCCATCCGGTGCGTGCCGCGGGACGCGAAGGAGCCCATGTCGTGCGGGCCGGTGTCGCTGTCGGCCGTGTCGACATAGACGTCCTCGACCGGCACCCCGAGCGTTTCGGCCGCGAGCTGCCGGGTGACCTGCTTCATGCCCTGGCCGAGATCGATCGCCGAGAGCGCGACCGTGAACTTGCCGTCGGGGTTCGAGTGGACCAGCGCCTGGCTCGGATCGCCGCCGAGATTCATGCCGATCGGGTAGTTCACCGAGGCCATGCCCCGTCCCTCGTGCCGGGCCATTTCAGCGCCTCCTCGTGCCGAAGACGGAGGAGAAGCGGACCGCCCCGTGCTGCGTCTGCGGCGCGGCGGGCGGCGGCGCAGGAGGAGGTGGCGGCGGCTCATGGCCCGGAGGCGGCGCACCATAGGCGGCGCCGGGCCCGTAGGCCGGCGCAGGCGGAGTGCTAGGGGCCGGCGGGTAGGAGGTGGCAGGCTGGTAGCTCGGCGCCGGAATGGGCGGCGGCTGGTAGCTCGGCGCGGGGATCGGGGCGGGCTGATAGACGGGAGCCGCCGGCCGGCCGCTATCGTAGCGCGGCACGGCCGTCGGGGCGGCGCGTCCGTCCCGCGCGCCCTCTACGATCGGCTCCTTGCTGAGCGGGATGCGGGTGGTGCCCGCGGGCAGGACCTGCGTGCTCGGCCCGGTCCGTGTCTCGGGCCGTCCGATGCGGCCGCGCTCGTCGAGCGGGGTCGCCGGGATCAGCGCCCGCTCCCCTCCCCCACCGCTCACCGAGGATTGCCGCATCGCGTCGGCCGAAAGAGGCCAGCCGGCCTTCTCGGCCGCGACCTGCACGCATTCGATCAGCGCCGTGTTCTTCGCCACGCGCCGATGTGGCTTCATGTCCCCGTCCCGGTAGGCGTTGAGGATCCGGAACTCCATCGGGTCCATGCCGACCGCATGCGCGAGCTTGTCCATCTGGACCTCGAGCGCGAAATCGACCGCCGTCACGCCGAACCCCCGCATGGCGGTCGACGGGCAGCGGTTGGTGTAGACCACGTAGACGTCCGACGTGACGTTCGGGATCGAGTAGGGGCCGGGAATGTGCGCCGTGCACTTGATGCCGGCATAGCTCGACAGCCGCGTATAGGCGCCGGCATCGAAATAGCTGCGGATGTGTCGCGCGATGATGCGGCCGTCCCGCCGCACGCCGTCCTTGATGTAGACCCGCTCCGCCCCGCGCGGGGAGCCGTAGAGCATCTCCTCCTCGCGATCGAGGACGTAGCGAACCGGCCGCCCCGTCAGCATCGCGCCCAGGATTGCGAGCGGTTCGGTGAGGGTGTCGACCTTGCCGCCGAAGCCGCCGCCCACCGTGCCGCCAACGAAGTGGAGACGGTTCGATTCCAGGTTCAGGATCTTGGCGGCCGTGCCGAGGGCGAAGAACAGGCCCTGCGCGCAGGAATGAACGATGTAGCGGTCGTTGTGCTCGGGCGCCGCGATCGAGCCGTTCGTCTCCGTCGGCGCATGCTCGATCGGCGACATCTGGTAGCGCTCCTCGAGCACGATCTCCGCCTCGCGGAAAGCCCGCTCGGTATCGCCGAAGCGAAGCTTCTGGTGGTCGTATTTCTCGTGATATTCGAAGTGGTTGTGCGGGTAGGTGTCGTTGACCACCGGCGCGCCGGGCTTGAGCGCCTCCTCGACATCGAAGACGGTGGGCAGCGGATCGTAATCGACCCGCACGAGCTTGCGGGCGGCGAGCGCCGCGGCTTCCGTGTCGGCGATGATCGCGACCATCGGCTCGCCCTTGTAGCGAACCTTGTCGACGGCGAGCGTCGGCTCGTCGTCCTTGCCGAAATTGATCAGGCTGAGCAGCGTGTTCTTGTTCACCGGCACGTCGGCGCCACGCAGCACGCGCTTCACGCCGGGCGCTCGCGCCGCAGCCGAGATGTCGATGTTGCGGATGCGGGCGTGATGATGCGGGCTCCGCAGCACCTTGAGGTGCAGCAGGCCCTCGAAGGCGTGATCGTCGAAGAAGCGCGTCCGCCCGGTGACATGGCCGGGCATGTCCTGGCGCTGCAGGCCCTTGCCGACCACGTTGAGGTTGTCGTCGCGCTCGTCGGCGAAGACGTCCTTGCGGAACTCTAGCATCCCGCCCTCCTTCCGCCGTCCGCGATGGTGCGCTGCCCCCTCCACCGCCCTCCGGGCGGTCCCCCTCCCCCTGCGGGGGAGGAGACGAGGCGGCGCCGACAGTGTCTCCTCCCCCTCTGGG
>NZ_JBMSEF010000052.1:0-3643 GCF_049446235.1 Enterovirga sp. CN4-39
CTCCACCGGGCTTCGCCCGGTCCCCCTCCCCCGCAGGCGGGGGAGGATCCCAGCCCGAACGGACACGGCCCGCGTGAGCGGGCCGTGGTGTCGAGAAGCGGATCGAGGTCCCCGGGACGGGCCCGGGGATGACGCCTGGCCGAAGGCCAGGGTCAGTTCTGCAGGAAGGCTGCGTCCGGGTCGTCCGGCTCGATCGCGCCGCGGCGGGCGAGGGCGACGGAGAAGTTGCCGAGCCCGTCCTTGTTGTAGATGTCGTCGCGGAACTGGACGAGGCCGTCCGGCGCCGCCCAGGAGGTGATGTAGACCCAGTAGACCGGGACGGGCTGCGCGAGCGTCGCGTCCGTGCGCGAGCCGGCCTCGAACACCTCCTCGATGCGGTGGCGGTCCCAGCCGTTGGTGTCCTTGAGGAGCCAGGTGATGTAGTCGCGCACGTTCTGCACGCGCACGCAGCCGGAGGAGACGAAGCGGAAATCGTCGCCGAAGATGCCCTTGGACGGCGTGTCGTGCATGTAGACGCCGTGCGGGTTCGGGATGTTGATGCGCACGAAGCCCATCGAGTTGAGGTCGCCGCCCGGATCCTGCCGGAACATGTAGCGGGTCGCCTCGTCCGAGCGCCAGTTGATGGTCTCGGGCCGAACCTCCTGCCCCTCGCGGTTGAACACGCGGATGCGGTTCTCCGTCAGGTAGGTGGGGTTCTTCTGCATCATCGGGATGAGGTCCTTGCGGACCACGGAGGCGGGCGCCGTCCAGAACGGGTTGAAGTTCACCTGCGTGATCTTCGCGTTCATGATGGGCGATTGCCGGTCGATCTTGCCGACGCCGGCGGCGTGGCGGCTGACGACGCGGCCGTCCTCGACCGTCTCCACGAGCGCGGCCGGGATGTTCATGATGACGTAGCGCTGGCCGAGATTGCCCGCATAGGAGCGCAGGCGGACGACGTTCAGCTCGAGCTGCTTCAGGCGCGTCTCGGCCGGGACGTTCATGGAGGCGACGGTCGCCTCGTTGAGGATGCCGGTGGCGTTGAGGCCGTGCCGCGCCTGGAAGCGCTTCACGCCCGCCTCGACATAGGAATCGAAGATCGGCGAGGCGCCGGCCGCCGGGTCGAGGTCGCCCTCGACGATGAGGCGCTGGCGCAGGGCGAGGACGGCCGGGCTCTTGGAGCCGACGCGCAGGCCGGCGGGCGCGGCGAGGCGCTCCCAGCCGCCGCGATTCACGATCTCGCGGTAGCGGGCGGCGGCCTCCTCCGTGCCGGCGACGGCCTGGGGCGAGAGAATCGGCGTGGTGGAGCGCGGGACCCGGACGCGATTGGCGCCATCATAGTTCTGGGCCCACTCGGCCTGATCACTGGCGGCGGCGCCCAGGCCACTCGCGGAGACGAGCGCAATGGCGGCGGAGGTCGACAGGAAGTGACGGCGTGACAGCATTCGGCCCTGCTCTCGGAAGCTGGTGGCGGCGTGAGCACAGCGGCCCAGGCGCGATGCACACCATCACTGCCCAAGCCGCGGTTAAAGAAGCCTGAGCAGTCCGGCTACAATGTGGCGGTGCGACAACGCACACCGCCCGCATTGGGCAAGGGCCCCCGCCGTCAGAAGCGCCAGAGCAGGTTGCCGCGCACGCTGTTGTCGTAGGCGCGCGCTCCAGCCTGTCCGGCATAGGAGACGCCCAGCGTCAGGTCGCGCGTGATGCGCCAGTCGAGCCCCGCCTCGGCGACCACCGCATGGCGGTCGATCGGCGCGCCCGCGACCCCGAAGGTCGTCGCGCTGCCCGCGAAGGCGAGCAGAGCGGCCGGCGTGACGTCGCCGAAGGCATGGCGATAGCCGAGGAGCGCGTGCACGCGGAACGGCGAATCGGCCGAGAGAGCCGCCTCCGCGCGCAGGCCCGTCGTCAGCACGCCGACATCGTAGCTGCGGCCGAACACGGTCGTCGCGCCCGCCCCGCCCGTCTCCGTGTAGCGGTCGCGCGTGATGAACAGGCCGGCGATCCCGGCGAAGGGCTCGAGCGTGACGAGCCCGACCGGCACGCGATAGCCCGCCTCGCCGAAGACCTGGCCGACCGTCCCGCCGAACTTCCCCTGCGCCGAGCCGGAAAAGCCCGGGAAGGCGATGGCGCGGCGCGTATCGGCCCAGGTCCCGCCGAAGACGCCGCCGACCCGCAGGTTCAGCGCGCCGAGCGACGTGCCGGCATAGAGCGCGCCGAAGCCGCTCCCGATCTCGCCCGAGGAGCCGCGGCTGCGCACGTCGATGCTCGTCGTGGTGTAGCCGCCCGCGAGGCCGAACCGGGTCACGCCGTCCAGCGTCGCGTCCGCGCCGACCACGAAGCCCGCCGTCTCGCGCGAGAGCCGCCCGGCATTGCCGTTCGAGGCCGTCGCCCCGAAGGAGCCGAAACCCTGGCCCCAGAGCGCGAAGACGCGCGGATCCAGCGTCATCACCGGCACGGCGGCGAGTTCCGGCCGGCGCCCGCCCGGCAGGTCGGCCGCGAAGGCGGCCTGCACGCTCGCCCCGACGCCGAAAGGCGCCGCCGGAGCGGTTCCGCGCAGCCGGCCGAGGATCGCCTCGCGCACGATCCCGGCAACCTCGAAGCTCGCGGTCACGGCCGAGCCCGCGATCTCGTTCGACAGCCGATCGAAGGCGAGCCGCGCCTCCGGGGCGGAGCGGGAGAGCACCGCATCGTAGACGGGATTTCCGGCGCCGAGCGCCTGCGCGGCGACGGCCGTGCTGAACTGGTTCGGCGTCTCCGCGACGGAGGAGAACGGAAGGGGGTTCCGGAGAACCAGATAGGCCCTGTTGCTGTCGTATTCGAGCGAGGGAACCAGGAACGCGAGGTTGGAGGAGACCCCCGAGAACTGCCCGCTCAGGCCCGAGGCGGCGGTGAGGATGGTGTAGCGGGTGCTGGCCGCATAATTGCCGTCCGAGGCGAGCGCCTGCACGCTCCCGCCGGCCAGGGTCGCCGTCCCGGTCGCCGCGATGCTGTCGCCCTGGCCGGCCGCGTTCACCTCGACCTGGTAGGTCGAGCCGGCTGCGAAGCCGATATTTCCCGCCACGATCATCGTTCCGATCGAGTTGCCGGGAGCGAGGATGCCGCCGCTCCCGACCGTCAACCCTCCGACGATGCCCGTGCCGCCCAGCTTGCCGCCTGCCCCGACGGTTACGTGCGAGTTCGCGATGACGCCGTTCACGGCCAGCGTTCCGGACGTGATCGTGGTCGCGCCCGTATAGGTCGACGTGCCGGTCAGGGTCAGCGTGCCCGCGCCCTGCTTCGTCAGGCTTCCCGTCCCGGAAATCGGGTTTGCCAGGGTCCCGGCACTCGCCTGGTCGAGCACGAGCGCGGCGTCGTTCGTGATCGCGCCCGTCCCGAAGCTCGTCGCCGAGCCGACCAGCGTGCCGGCCGCGACAGCGGTACCGCCCGAATAGGTATTCGCGCCGGTCAGGGTCAGCGTGCCCGCGCCCTGCTTCGCCACGCTCCCCGCTCCGGAGATCGTGTTCGCCAGGGTCCCGGCGCTCGCCTGGTCGAGCACGAGGGCTGCGTCGGTCGTAATCGCCCCCGTCCCGAAGCTCGTCACAGAACCCACGAGCGTGCCGGCCGCGACCGGCGTGCCGCCCGAATAGGTATTCGTGCCGGGCAGGGTCAGCGTGCCGGCTCCCTG
>NZ_JBMSEF010000053.1:0-3069 GCF_049446235.1 Enterovirga sp. CN4-39
GTACTGGTCACGCGGATGCCAGACCGGGCCTTCGGTGAACTGAAAGCCCGTCCCGACCTGGCGGACGGGCGCCCAGGTATCGACGAGCTCCGCGAAACCCGGCCGGACGGCAGTGTGGGTGGTAATGACAGTACGCCCTCTCCGTCAGGCGCGCAGCGCCTGACGGAGGGGGCTGCCATCACGCCGGGAACCAGTTCCGCGCCGGCAGGGACTGCACCATCGGGCCGGGCACGGACATGTCTATGCGGCCGACGACCTGGCCGTGGGCGATCTTCGCGGGCTTGTCGTGCACGGGCAGCAGGAAGCGCGAGGAGGAGAGCAGCTTCTTGATCGCCGCCTTCTCCTCCCGCTTGGAGACGCCGTGGTTGCCGGTCGTACGGGGCTCGTTCGAGCTGATCTCGCCGTAGGGCGACACGATCTGGTCGTTGAAGTCGTAGATCACGTCGCCGCAGATCGTGGCGCGGCCCTCCAGCGTGTCGACATGGACGTTCATGGAGCCCTCCGTATGGGCTCCCGCCGCCTCCAGGTAGCAGCCCGGGAAGAGTTCCACGGGACCGGACAGCTCCAGGTCCTCGAAGCGGAGCGCGTCGCGCGTGTGCAGCCGATCGATCAGATGCTTGATGTCCGGCGCCGGGTATTGCGGATGCATGAGGCCCGAAACCGAGTATTCGAGCTCGCGCCGGTTGATGATCACCGTGGTGTTCATCGGGAAGAGCTCGTCCTTCCCGGCATGGTCGATATGGAGATGCGTGTGCAGCACGTAGCGCACGTCGCCCATCCGCACGCCGTGGCGGGCGAGCTGGTTTTCGATCATGTTCTCGTGGAACTGGAGGCCGCGCATCCCGAGCGTCTCCATGATCTGGTTGTGGCGGTAGCCGGTATCGACCACCACGGGCCAGGGGCCGCCCAGGATCAGGAATCCGAATGTGTGGACGCGGCGAGTCCGTCCGCAATCGCGCCCGAGCACCAGGAAGCTCGATTCGAGCTCGATATCGCCGTAATCCAGGATCTTGATCTCGAGCGCCATGCCGTTCCCTCACCCGTTGTTGTCTGACAGGCGGTAGACCCGCCTTGCAGTATTGCCGAACACGTCCGCCCGCGCCGCCTCCGGCACTGCCGCGAGATGCGCGTCCATGAGCTCGCGGTAGCTCGTCCAGAGCTTCTCGATCGGGAAGTTGGAGCCGAACAGGCACCGTTCGGGGCCGAACAGCGCGAGCGTCTCGCGCACCACGAAGGCGATGTGGGCCGGGTCGTTGGCGCGCAGGAAGGTCCCGAGGCCGGAGAGCTTACTGACGACGTTCGGCCGGGCGGCGAGCAGCTGCATGCCGGCCCGCCATGCCGCAATGCCGGATTCCGAGAGGTCTTCCAGCATGCCGGCATGCTGGAGCACGAAGGTGACCTCCGGACAGGTCTCCGCAAGCTCGGCGGCGCCCGCCATCTGGGGCGCGAAGACCTGCAGGTCGAAGGCCCAGCCATGCTCCCCGAGATGCCGGACATTGGCCTGAACCCGCTTGTCCCGGGCGAGGTCCGGCCTCGCCGCGAAGCGATAGAGCGGGTTCTCGTGCCAGTGCAGCTGCATGCGCACACCGCGGACCCGAGGGTTCGCGGCAAGGCGGTCGAGTTGCGGGCGCACATCTGCGGCCAGCAGGTCCGCATAGGCGACGATCGCGATGGGAAAGCCGATCCGGTCTGAGGCTTCCGCCACGAAATCCGCCTCGTCGACGAAGCGGTCGGCAGCCCAGTTCGCCTGGACGTAGACGGCCTCCGTGACACCCTCCGGCCGGCAATCGGCGAGGTATTCCTCGATCGGGTAGTCGCGCCGGAGGGGCTCGTACGGCCCGAAGATGCGGGGCACCATCGGCCCGAGCAGCCAGGGCAGATCCGCCTGCCGCCAGATGTGGAAATGCGCGTCGACGATGCCGGTTGTCATGCGGCTTTCCCTCCGCCCAGGGACAGGATGTGGCGGCAGGCGCGTGCCGTGCTGCTGCCATCGGCGAGCGAGGCGATAAGCGGGCGGATGGCGCGGAGAACCTGCGTCTCCGGCCGGTATTCCGGATCGCCCGCGAGCGGCGAAAGCCAGTCGATCCGGTGGGCCCGCGCCGCCAGCCGGTGCATCGCCGCGATGAGGGCAGCCGGATCGCCGCGCTCCAGCCCGTCCGACAGGACCACGACGACCGCGCCGCGTGCGAAGCTCGCATAGCGGGGCACCGCCAGGAAGGCGCCGAGCGCATCGCCGATGCGCGTGCCGCCGTCCCAGTCGGCCACCAGGCCGGCCGCTTCGGAAAGGGCCTGCTGCCGGTTCCGCCGGCGCAGCGCGCCGGTCAGCCGGGTGAGCCGGGTGCCGAGAGTGAAGACCTCCGCGCGCGGCGCGGCCCCGACAACGGTGTGCGCGAGCGCCAGATGCGCGTCCGTCCGCTCCTTCATCGAGCCCGACACGTCGATGAGCAAGAGGAGCGGGCGCGGCCGAGAGCGCCGCCGGAGGCGCTTCAGGCTCATCACCTCGCCGTCATGGCGGATGGCGTCCTTCAGGCTCCGCGCCAGGTCGATCGTCGGGCCGCGCCGCGCCCTGCCATGGCGGTAGCCGCGGCGGCGCGGCAATGCCGCCGGCAGGTCGCGTCCGAAGCGGCGGAGCGTGTCGCTATCGTCCGGCAGCCTCAAACGCCGGACGGACAGGGCCTCGGCATCGGTCGCGGCACGGCCGCTCTCGTTCACCTCCTCGCCGACCAGGATCTCGCGCGTGCCGCTATCCTCCTGGACCGACATCTCCTCGTTCGGCGCCCATTCCTCCTCGCCCGGCTCGGCGAGCGCGCCGAGGAAGTGGGCGTCGAAGAGCGCGTCGAACCGCGCGCGCTGCTCGGGATGCGGCGCAAGCGTCGCGACCGCCGCCCGGCGCAGGTGCTCGACGCTGCGCGGGCCGAGCAGCTCGGTCGCCATGAGGAAGGAGGTCGTCTGCTCCGGCGCGACCGCAAACCCGTTCTGGCGGAGCAGCGCCGGGAAGGCGACGAGGGGGCGGATGGCAGGGGGGAGGATCATGGCAGCTGCCGACCGTCTCCTCCCCCGGAGGGGGAG
>NZ_JBMSEF010000054.1:0-2192 GCF_049446235.1 Enterovirga sp. CN4-39
CGCGGGCGCTATGTCGCCGACCAGAAGGCGGAGGGCGAGCTTCACGCCGTCTTCGTCCGCAGCCCGCACGCCCATGCGAAGATCCTGCGGATCGATGCCGGCCGCTCGCGAGGCATGGCGGGCGTCGCGGCGATCTATTCGGGCCGCGATCTTCACGCTGCAGGCGTCGGCAGCATCCCGTGCGGCTGGTCGCTCACGGGCCGCGATGGCAGGCCGATGGCGGAGCCGCCGCGCCTTCCGCTCGCGGTGAACAAGGTTCGCCACCAGGGTGATCCGGTCGCCGTGGTGATCGCGGAGAGCCTGGAAGAGGCGAGGGCGGCCGCGGAGGCCGTCGAGGTCCTGTACGAGCCGCTCCCGGCGGTGGCGGACGCGCTCTGCGCGACGCAGAATGGCGCCCCGCTGGTCTGGGACGAGATCCCGGCGAATACCTGCTGCGACTGGGAGATCGGCGACCGCGACGCGACGGATGCCGCCTTCGCCCGCGCAGCCCATGTCACGTCGATCACCCTGGTGAACAACCGCCTCGTTCCGGCCCCCATGGAGCCCCGCTCGGCGCTGGCGCTGTTCGACCCGGGGAGCGGCAGCTACACGCTCTATACGACCAGCCAGAACCCGCATGCGGTGCGCAGCACGCTTGCCAACGCCGTGCTCGGCATTCCGGAGAGCAGCCTTCGGGTGGTCTCGCCCGATGTCGGCGGCGGCTTCGGGGCCAAGATCTTCGTCTATCCGGAGGAGACGACGATCACCTGGGCGGCGGGCCGGCTCGCGCGGCCGATCCGCTGGACGGCGGACCGTTCGGAATCCTTCCTCACGGATGCGAACGGGCGCGATCACCGGACGGAGGCGGAGCTGGCGCTCGCCCCGGACGGCACGTTCCTGGGGCTGCGGGTGAAAACCTACGCCAATGTCGGCGCCTACCTGACGAGCGGCGCGACCGCGATCCCAACCTATTACTACGCGCCGCTGCTCGCGGGCGTGTACAAAACACCCGCCATCTACTGCAACGTCCTCCTCGCCTTCACCAATACCTGCAGCGTTGACGCCTATCGGGGTGCCGGGCGGCCCGAGGCGACCTACGTGCTGGAGCGGCTGATCGACAAGGCCGCGCGCGAGACGGGGATCGACCGCGTCGAGCTGCGGCGGCGCAATTTCATCCGGCGCGAGGAGTTTCCGTACCGTACCCCGCTCGGGCTGGAATACGATTCCGGGGATCACGAGGCGACGCTCGCGCTCGCGCTCGATGCGGTCGACTGGGCGGGCTTTCCGGCCCGCAAGGAGGAGAGTCGCGCGCGCAGGCGGCTCCGCGGGATCGGCATCTCGACCTATGTGGAGATCGCCGGCGGCACGCCCTCGCGCGTGGCGAGCCGGCTCGGGGCCCGGTCGGGCCGCTCGGAATCGGCGCAGGTCCGGGTGCATCCGGGCGGAACCGTCACGGTGTTCAGCGGCGTGCACAGCCACGGCCAGGGGCACGAGACGACCTTCGCCCAGATCGTGTGCGATCGGCTCGGCGTTTCGCCGGATACGGTCAGGATCGTACAGGGCGACACGGACCAGGTGCCGTTCGGCCGCGGCACGGCCGCTTCGCGCTCCCTGGTGGTGGGCGGTTCCGCGCTCGTGAAGGCGCTCGACAAGGTGGTCGAGAAGGCGAAGCGCATCGCCGCCCATGTTCTGGAGGCCGCCGCCGCCGATGTCGTGTTCGAGGCGGGGCGCTTTTCGGTCGCGGGCACCGATCGTTCCGTCTCGTTCCGCGAGATCGCGAAGGCCGCCTATGGCGGCGACCTCTTCCCCGTGGAGGAGATCGAGCCGGGGCTCGACGAGACGGCCTATTACGACCCGCAGAACTGGACCTATCCGGGTGGCTGCCACGTCTGCGAGCTCGAGGTCGACCCGGAGACCGGCGAGACCGCCATCCTGCGCATCGTCGCGGTCGACGACCTCGGGACGATCATCAATCCCATGATCGTCAAAGGCCAGATCCATGGCGGCCTCGCCCAGGGTGTCGGCCAGGCGCTGATCGAGCGCACCGTGCACGACGAGGCCGGTCAGCTCCTCAGCGGCTCCTTCATGGACTACGCCCTTCCGCGCGCCGGCGACCTGCCGGCCTTCGAGGTGCTGACGCATTCGACGCCCTGCGAGCACAACCCCCTGAAGGCTAAGGGATGCGCCGAGGTCGGCTCCGTCGGATTGCCGCC
>NZ_JBMSEF010000055.1:0-1484 GCF_049446235.1 Enterovirga sp. CN4-39
GCGACGCGACGAAGATGCCGCCCTGGCGGATCTCCGGCTCAGCGAAGGCACCGTTCGCGGTCAGCCGGAGACCGTTGGTGGCGTTGACGATGCCGATGCTGTTGGGACCGAGCAGACGGGTCGCGCCGCCAGACAGGATGCGCCGCAGCTCGGCCTCGCGGGCGCGGCCCTCCTCGCCCTCTTCGGCGAAGCCACCCGCCAGTACCGTCACGACGGGCACGCCCCGCTCGACGCAGGCTGACACGGCATCGAGCACGCCGTCGGTCGGCGCCAGGATGAAGGCGTGGTCCGGCACCTCCGGCAGGTCCGCGAGGGACGGGTAGGCGCGCACGCCCTGCACCGTCTCGCGCCGCGGATTGACCGGATAGATCGCGCCCGCGAACCCCGCATGGCGCAGGAACGCCATCGGGCGCCCGCCGGTCTTGGCCGGATCGTCCGAGGCGCCGACGAGCGCGACGCTCCGCGGCCGGAGAAGGGATTGCCCGAGGCTCATGCCGGACTACTCGGCCGCCTGGGCGGCCGGGCGCTCGGCGCGCGGCGGGCGCTGGTCGAAGCGGCGGTCGAAGACGTGCTCGGCGATGCGATTCTTGAGCATCTCGATCGAGCCGCCGGCGATCATCCAGCCGCGCGTGCGGCGCATGCAGTATTCCGCCAGCGCCTCGGTCGAGTAGCCCATGCCGCCCATCACCTGCACGGCCTCGTTGGCTGCGTCGAACCCTGCCTGGTTGCAGGCGAGCTTCGCCATCGCGGTCTCGGCCGCCGAGGGCAGCTGGCCTTCGGGCGTCGAGGCCGCCCGATAGAGCAGGAGCTGGGCGGATTCCAGCTTCACGGCGAGATCGGCGAACTTCCATTGCAGGCCCTGGAACTCGCAGAGCGGCCGGCCGAACTGCTTGCGCTGCAGGGCGTGGTCGCGGGCGAGATCGAAGGCGTAGCGGCCGAGCGCAAGGGCACGAGACGAATTGCCGAGCCGCTCGACATTGAAGCCCGCGATCTGCCGCTTGAAGCCGCCCGGTCCGAGCAGGACGTTCTCGGCCGGAATGCGGCACTCCTCGAAGTAGAGCTGCGACCATTCCTCGCCGCTCATGAAGGCGGAGGGCTGGCCGATCGTGAAGCCCGGCGTGCCGCGCTCCACGAGGACGGAGCCGATCCCGCCCACGCCGGGGCCGAACCGCACATAAATCAGGAAGACCGAAGCCTCGGGGCTGTGGGTCGAGAAGACCTTCGAGCCGTCGATGACGTAGCCGCCCGCGCCATCGGGGCGCGCCGTCGTCTTGAGGTCGGTCGCGGCCGAGCCGGCATCCGGCTCGGACATCCCGAGGCTGATCACCGTGCGGCCCGCCAGGAGGTCGGGCAGGAAGCGCGCCTTCTGCTCGGGGGTCGCGTATTCCTGGAAAGTCCGGATGGGCCCGAAATTCCCCGCCTGGATCGCGTCGGCGCTGCGCGGGCAGGCGGCCGCGACCTGCTCGATCGCGATCACGGCGTCC
>NZ_JBMSEF010000056.1:0-1185 GCF_049446235.1 Enterovirga sp. CN4-39
ATGCAGGTTCTTGCCGGAAGCCCAACACGGCCTCCTAAACCGTCTCGGGCACGCGGGCGATAGCCCGGACCCAATCAGGGTCCAGCGCGCGATCCAATGTTTCCAAGGGACCGCTCTCCACCCTGAGCGGTCGCTCGGGTCACGGCGGCGAGGAGCCGCCGTGGTTGCTTCAGAGGTCGGTCTGCTCCGAGAGGACGAGGGCGTCGTCGACCTCGATCCCGAGGTACCGGACAGTGCTTTCGAGCTTCGTGTGTCCCAGCAGAAGCTGGCGTGCTCGCAGGTTGCCGGTGCGCTTATACACGAGGGCGAGCTTCGTCCGGCGCAGGCTGTGCGTGCCGTAGGCGGCGGGATCGAGCCCGATCAGAGCAACCCAGTCGTCCAGCAACCGGCCGTACTGACGTGTCGTCAGGTGATCGACTGGGCGGCTCCGGCTGGGGAAGAGCCAGTCGCTCCCTCGTAGACCCCGGACGCGGAGCCAAGCCGCGAGCGTTTCTCGAGTCGGCTCGGTCAGCTCGAACGGCACCGGCCTGCCGGTCTTCTGCTGTACGATGGTGGTGCGAAGCCGGATCGAGTCCCCGAGGTGGATGTCGGCGACGCGAAGTCGGACGAGGTCGCAGCCCCGCAGCTTGCTGTCGATAGCCGCATTGAACATCGCGAGGTCGCGAACGCGACCCTCGTGCTGCAACCGGGTCCGAATGGCCCAAATATGCCTCGGCTTGAGAGGCGGCTTCGGTCCGATGATGCGGCCGTGGTTCCAGGATCCACGACCGGCTTCGTGATCTGAACGCATGTCACTCTCCTACTTAGGAGAGGTCAGCATCGAACTCGCCGCGCTGACGCACTACTCGGGTGCGCCATGAGCGGACACTAAGGGGCTGCCCGAGAACGGACGTTCTCAGCTTGCGGTGCCCACGACGGCTTCGACTGGGCGGTACTCTCAGGTCTTCTACGTCGAGCGGCATTGCTAGCTGACGGGGCAGAGACCGTGGAGCGTAGCCAAGCGAGCCCGGTGTCCGTCAGCCCCGACTTGGGCACGACCGACCTCATCGTGAATTGAGGTAAGCTCAACGGTGGCTCAACCAGCACGACGCCTGCTGGTGACCCGAGCGCCTCAGCGAAGCTGCGCGGGACGGCCGAGAGGAGATCTGTTTCGGCAACGATCGTCAGCGCCATCGCGAAAGCCGG
>NZ_JBMSEF010000057.1:0-1035 GCF_049446235.1 Enterovirga sp. CN4-39
GAGAAGTCGCCGAAGCGTGGGACTGCGTGCCGGAGAGGCTGCTGGCCGTGATGCCTGCCAGGATGGTCCGTCGTGTACTCATGGTCGTGTCTCCTGAACTCGGCACCAAGATGCGGCTCGGTTGCCAGCCCAACGGGCTAGCCCATGAAGAATGCGCTCCTCGGTCGGTGCATCCAGTGATACGATTGCAGTAAAATGCTGCACGAAATTGATCTCAGTCGGGTCGATCTGAACCTGTTCGTTCTGTTCGAGGCCGTGTTGAGCGAACGGCACGTCGGGCGCGCTGCGGAGCGGTTGAACCTCTCTCCATCCGCTGTCAGTCACGGGCTGGGTCGTCTCCGGCTTCTGCTGAAGGACCCCGTCTTTCTCCGAACGCCAAAAGGTGTGACGCCGACCGCTCGAGCCCTCGAAGTCGCCAGTCAGGTCGAACAGTTGCTCTCCCAGGCACGGGGCGTCCTCGCGACGGCTGCGCCGTTCGACCCGGCCACAAGCCAGAGGGAGTTCACGATTGGAGCTCCGGACGGAGTTGCCAGCCTGTACCTGCTTCCCCTTTTCGCAAAGCTGCGCCGCGATGCGCCCGGCATAAACATCCGCATGCGGCAGTTACTACCGACTGGCGGTCGAGCGATCGAACAAGCCTGGGACGGCGCCTTTACGGATCTCGACGCCCGAGCGCTCGATCTCGCGATCGGCCCATTCGCGACGGTCCCGAACCGCTTCGAGGTGGCAGAACTCGGAATCGAAAGCTTCGTGATCATCGCTCGCTCGGGCCATTCCTTTGCGAAGCGCCCGAGCCTGGACGCCTATTGCGAGGCTGACCACCTGGTCGTGTCCCAAAGCGGGGATGCCCATGGCTTCGTTGACGTATCCCTGGCCGAGCTAGGCCGCGCCCGCCGCGTTGCGCTCACCGTTCCGGCTTTCGCGATGGCGCTGACGATCGTTGCCGAAACAGATCTCCTCTCGGCCGTCCCGCGCAGCTTCGCTGAGGCGCTCGGGTCACCAGCAGGCGTCGTGCTGGTTGAGCCACCGTTGAGC